>JAITQA010000044.1 GCA_031289145.1 Dysgonamonadaceae bacterium
AGCTATTCAGGTAGATAAACGGAATATCACTCAATTTGAAGAAATCAAATTCCTGAGAACCGAAGGCGAATATCAAGTTTTTGAATGTGGTTCAGGGAATTATACGATTGTTGTAAAATAATTTTTTTTAGACCCTATTCAAAGTATTCATTTTACAAGGAAATAGATGGAAGACAAAAGACAGGAAGACTTATCTTTCGTCTTCCTGTCTTTTGTCTTCCTGTCTGTCGTCTTTTATCTAAATTTTTGAGAGATAACGGCAGTCCATCCTCCTCCCTGCGCCAATTTTATATGTAATTTATTATTGGCAGAAACAGGTTTCGTTTCTTTCTGATAGTCATTGGCATTAACATTCGCATTAATTCCGTCGGAAAAAATTTCGGCATTGTAAGAGCCGTCTCCGAGGAAAGACAATTCAATGTCGATTTCCCTTTCAGTCCAGTTGGTCATAGCCCCTATGTACCAAGTACTTCCTTTTTTACGGGCAATCACAACATATTCGCCTACTTTGCCGGCAAGTACTTTCGTTTCGTCAAAAACCACAGGGATTTTTGCAATAAAATCCGTACATTCCTGCTCTTTTATATAGGAAGACGGGCTATCGGCAAGCATTTGAAGCGGCGCTTCGAAAATTGTGTACATAGCCATTTGATGCACACGTGTTCCCTGGCTCATAGGAGCGGCGTCGATAGTTCTGTATGTCGTCCCTGTTCCGTTGCTCATCGCTCCGGGCGTATAATCCATAGGACCGGAAAGCATTCTTATAAAAGGAATTGTTACATCGTAGCGCATAGCATCCTGTTTGATTTTCCCGTTTTCGAAAGCAGCCCATCGGTAGTTTTCCAAACCTTTCACGCCTTCAAAATTGACGACATTGGGATATGTACGCTGAATGCCTGTCGGTTTAAATCCATGCAGGTCGAGAATAAGTTTGTTCTCGGCTGCTACACGCGCTATGTCGTAAGCCGATTTCATCATTACCTGGTCGTCATTATCAAAAAAATCAACCTTAAATCCTTTTATACCCATTGCTGCATAATGAGGGAATGCTTTTTCTTTCTCCTTGTCGGTTGAATTCCATCCCGACCAAAGAATGAGGTCTACATTTTTATTTTTGGCATAATCGACTAATTCAATCAGGTTGATGGCAGGATTTACCTGCATCAGAGAGCCAAAACTCCAGCCTGCATCAATCACAACGTATTCTATATGGTTTGCTGAAGCAAAATCTATAAAATACTTAAAAGTAGCCGTATTCATACCGGCTTTGAAGTCAACGTGTGTCAGATTGGCGTTATTCCACCAGTCCCATGCCGCTTTTCCGGGCTTAATCCATGAAATATCCGAAATGCGGGACGGAGCAGCTAATTTTTGCGTCATATCGTTATCTGCCAGCGCTGCGTCGTCATCGCTGATTACTACCGCTCTCCAAGGGAAAGTGCGCTTTCCCGAAGTTTTGGCTATATAATCAGCCCGTTTACCCGCAATGAAATTGATGCCGCTTGTTTTTCCCTCTAAAAGGTAAGGCGCAAATTCGGCAACTAAGCCATTTCTGTTTTTCTCGTTTATTTTTAAAAACATACACGGGTAATCCTCTACATCGCTTTCCAATAATGCCGCTTTTTTCCCCTTACCCAAATCTACGAGGAACGGAACTATACTTAATGAATCATTGAACATTTCAGATAGTTTGGATTCATCATAAAATGATTCGAATGAAAAAGAGTAGCGTTCACCGCCGCGATTATCGTTTACGTATGGAATAAAAGCCGTATAATCAGCTGAAAAATTGAAATTAGCTTCTTCGTTCCGAACCGTAATTTCTCCTTTGATATCTGTGAGGAAACGGTATGCAGCCCCATCGTCATAAACCCTGAATTCAATGCTGTAATTGTCCTTGAATTGAAGCAGGAGTAAATTGTAATGGTCTTTTACTTGCTTTTTTTTGTAAAAAAGTGTTTCAAAAGAAGTATCCACACTTTTGCGCGTAACTTTTGAAACGCTGCTGTTTTGCCCCAAGATTTTTCCATTGCCTAAACTCAAGGATATTGCTGAAGGCGTTATTACTTTGGCGTCTCCGGAATTAATTGACCATTTAACATCCGTTCCGCAAAAAACAGCTAATTCAATTTTTCCATTGGGTGATTTTACACTGTAATCAACCGATTTTTGCGCATTTATGTTAACGGCAAAAAATAATGTGATAAAAGAGGTAAGCACGAATTGGATTTGAAATATTTTTTTCATTTTTTATTGATTTAGAAAATTTACCAACCCGCATTTTGGGTCAAATTATGATTTTTTTGCATCTCGGTAAACGGAATCGGGAACAAATTATATTTCTCGTCCCATAAACGGGTTTTAACATCTCGCTGCAAAATAACATTTCCGCTGCCATCCTTCGTTATTTTTGCGACTTTGACGTTCGTAAAAAAATCGTTTCCTTTTTTCCATCTCCTGACATCCCAAAAACGATGACCTTCAAAAGCCAGTTCTACCATACGTTCCCGCGTGTACCTTTCTGTGAAATTGCCATTTCCGCTGAAGTGAGGCATCATCACATCCGGCCGATCGCGCAGTACGTTTATGGCTGCATTGGCGCTTAGGCTGAATTCGGCGTTTGTTGCATCTGCGTTTTTAAGATAATTATAAACAGCTTCCGCATAGTTGAGATAAAACTCACTCAGGCGGAAAACAATCCAGGAATGGCGTGCGGCAGTTGTATAATTCGTCGTAATGTAAACGCCCTGGTCACAATATTTTTTCAGGTAATAACCCGTAGTGGTTGCGCCATAGAGCGGAGAAGCATTTAATCCGCCTTCGAATGTTTCTATCGGTAAAGAATTGTAAACCGGCCAAGAATCGCCATTTTTTACAACTGTCAAGCCAAATCGCGGATCTAAACCGCTATACGGATTTTCAGCCGTTACATTCACACTGCCGTTCCATGTATCTCCGAATGAGATTCCGGTACTTTTGTATTCATAAGCATCTACGAGACTTTGTGTAGGACAGTTGCCGGAATTTCCGTTTTCTACGCCCACAGGGAAATTATATCTTTCAAAGTTATTTCCCCAACCGCTATCCTCTTGGGAATTTCCTGCCGGACGGATAAAAAATATCTCCGGATTAAGGAATGACTGGTCACCCCAGAGCGCCGAATAAGCGCCCAGCGAAATGCCCCAAGTGGCGGCGTTGTCGAGAACCGCTTTATTTGCAGCTGCCGCTTTATGCCATAGTTCTGCATCGTTGCTCGGATTAAAAAGCGGACTTGCTGCGTACAATAGCGTTCTTGCTTTCAGTGCAAGCGCCATCGGACGGGAAGCCCTTCCGGTTTCCTGCGACGGTTCGGCAGCGTATGTTATGGGCAAATATTGCGCAATTGCATCACATTCATCTACAATAAACTGAAACACATCTTTCACCGGAGTGCGCGACACATTGTTGGCTTCTTCTGCCGTCAAAGATTTGGTTACCAAGGGCACATCACCGTAAGTCTTTGCCAGCTCAAAGTAGAAATAGGCTCTTAGAAAACGCACTTCGTAGGGAAATTTCTCGAACTTTGCTTTCATAATATCATAAGCAATACCGCTGTATTTATATTCATCCAAAGATATTTTACCTATCTTTTCCAGGAATATATTTGCTTCGGCTATGGCGGAATATGAATTTCTCCATGTGGAATCAAACGGATTTATGGTACTCCATGCTCCATTATAAAATTTATGGATATTGGATAGAGAACGCGCATAATCGGATTCGTCGGAAGCGGACGACAGCATGGCGCCATCGAAGTAACCGAAATCGAAAGGAATTTGCGCGTATATATCAGTTACCAATCTTTGTATTCCGTTTGTCGGACTGGCATATACCCATGCTTCATCGTCGGTAGTAACTTCGCTGTAATCCAAATCTACACATCCGGCAACAAAGCAAAGCAAGAATATATAAAGCGCTGAAATTAAATATTTTATTATTTTCATATCGTAATAGTATTATTGTTTAAAATTTAACGGCTGCGCCTAAACTAATTCCTTTGAGAACAGGATAAGCGGATGAAACAACTTCAGGATCCATAATCTTGATATTGTCAAAACTAATCAGGTTTTCACCCTTTACATACAACTTTACCTCATTCAGCGAATAGCGCGACAAAAACGAGTGAGGCAATTTGTAATAAAGTTCGCAATTCCTTAATTTCAAGAAAGAAACATCCTTATACCAAATAGAATTTTGACGGTAATTATTCAGATTTGTTTCCGAAGTCAAGCGAGGATACAATGGCGCTGCGTTACTGCCACCGCTTCGCCATGCGTTTTCGTAATAATGTTCCGACAGATTGACATTTCCTACCAAGGGCGTATAAACTCCCTGCACCGTAAGCGCCTGGCTGTAGTTGGCAGCTCCCTGGAAAATGGCATTGAAACCCAATCCTTTGTATTCCAAGCCCAATTTGAAGGCGTAATTGATTTCGGGGACAAGCGAATTGTAACCCAAAGCTATTTCATCGTTTTCATTGATTACCTTGTCGCCATTCTGGTCTTTATACTTGATATCACCCGGTCTCACATCGCTAAATTCCTGATTCGGACTTGCGGCAATATCTGCATTGTCTTTGAAAAATCCGATGGCTTCCAGTCCGAAATATTGATTTACAGGCAATCCGATATGAGAAAGATACGGATATGCTTTCGGCGTTTCCACCATATCTATGATTTTGTTTGTCCCGTATGTGAAAAATGCACCCAACGACAAGGATAAGTCTTTGATATTCTTGCTGTAATCAAACGCTAATTCTATCCCTTTGCTGTCCACAATGCCTTTATTGTCATACGTAGGAGGGATACCCAGCACTGCCGAGTTCAGTCCGTCTGTGGATTGCAAAATATTGCTTCGCCTTTGGTAATATGCTTCAGCCGTAACATTCAAGGCGTTTAACAGTGTTACATCTATACCCAGATTGTATTTCAGGGCTGTTTCCAAAGCGAATGTCGACGTGGGGAAATAACCAAGAAATCGGCTTTCATTGGTCGTGTAACCGGCGCCGAAATAATAATTTCCGTGTCCGCCACTGTAGTCTTCATAACTCAATCCTGGCTTCGGGACATAATCGGTATGCAAAACGCCTGCCGAAGCTCTGAGTTTAAGATAATTAATGATGGAATTTTCGGCGAGAGCAGTTTCTTCGGATACGATCCAACCCAGCGACAATACAGGCGACAATGCGAATTTATTGGGATAAGAACGGCTGGACCCTGTGTTGAGAAGTGTGAAATCGGCAATGTATTTGCTCTTCAAATCATAATGAAAATAGCCGCCGACATTCATCCGGTTGAAAGTATTGTATCTTCCGTCATCCACATTCGCCTCGGTTGCATAAATCAACGATGCCTGGAAGTTGCTTTCTTCGAGGGCTTTTTTATAGTCGAGCGAAAAATTGACATTTGATTTGCGTTGCTGATAATTCAATTCCCTCGCGAAAGTAAGGTTATTAGTCTTGCTTCCTGCGGTGTATGCATTTGTGCCGGTAATATTTCCCGAAGCGTCAAACACATACCTGTCGTTACCATACTGGAACTCCCGACTATGATTTTCATTAATTTCCGATGAATTGTCATACCCCATTCTCAACGAGGCGCTCAGTCCCTGTACCCATGCACCGAGGTCTTGATATATCTTGGCGTCAACAAAATAGGAACGCCCGTGATATTTCCTGTAACCCGTTTCCTGAATAAGCGCGCTGATGTTTTTCGTTCCGTAAATTGCATTGGTGTTACCGCCCCATACGCCTGCATCTGTTTTCAATGGAAATGCGGAAGAAGGAGTATTGAAAATATATGATATTATCTCATTTGCATCCGCACCGCTTGGTCTGTTTGTTTCATAAAGCGATGCGGATGCGTTTACACTCAATCGGGTTGAATTTGTAACCCAACTGTCAATATTCATGCGAACATTTGCTTTCGAATATTTCAACTGGGTAGAATATCCATCATTTACTTCGGTGTTGTTCAGTAAGCCATCGTAATTCTGATAATTAAGCAGTGCAAAGTATTTCAGCCGCGGATTCCCGCCGGTAATGCTTATGTTCAGTTGATTGTCGAAACCGGTATTTTTCAAAGCCGTATTTCTCCAATCCACGTCAGGGTATATATTCGGATACTTGTTGGTTTTGAATGCATCCACTTCATACTGGTTGTAAGCAGGCGTCAAGCCGTCGTTTGCGCGGGCTTCATTCAAAGCGCCCACGTATTGAGACGCATTCAGAAATTCGGGGATAAGCGGATTTGAGGTGAATTTATGGTCATAACTTACGCCAACTTTCAATCCATCAGCGCCGCTACTTTTCGTCTTAACAAGAATAGCTCCGTTAGCTCCTTTGAATCCGAACAAAGCGGTTGCGGCAGCGTCTTTCAGCACCGTAACACTTTCGACCTCGTCGATACTTAATTTATCGATAGGCCTTTCAAATCCGTCAACAAGAATGAGAACGCCATTTTGACCTTCGGAAGATGTTTGCAGTCCACGAATATTCAGACTGGCGCCTTTTTCGCGGTCTCCAGCAAATCCACCGGTATTGATAGCGGTCAAACCTAACAAACGACCATACAGCGCATCCTGTAAATTAAATGCAGCCGTCTGTTTCAGTTCGTCGCCGGTAATACTGTATGCGGAAACAGTAGCCAACTGTTTACTTTGTACAATACCGTATCCTAAATCTATATTCAAACTGTCTTTCCCGCTGTAGGCAAAAATCGAAACCGAAATGCTACAGAAAAACAACGTGATAAGCAGTATTTTCTCTAATATTTTATTCATTTTCCTTATATTTTAATTAATTAGATAATAATTATGTTACCATCCGGGATTTTGTGTAAGTCCATAGCCTTTGTTTATCTCATCAATGGGTAAAGCTTCGAGTAACCATTTACTTGACCAACCACCTGGACGCCACCATGAACGTGCAGACTCGGTAATCGGCAATTTTGCATACCTGAATCCTGACGGATATGCTTCGCCGTCAACATAAGGAGCTTCCACTCCGTCTTTGCGGTAGGTATCTAATTTATGCAAGGTTTTTGTAAAATCGGCTTCCAATTTACGACGTACCATATCAAAGAACCGGGTATCTTCATAGCCGAGTTCGCAGGCGCGTTCGCGCAGGATTTCCTGTACCAGGTTTGCTTTGTTGGTTGTCAGCGAAAGACTCGGATTTGCCGTTTCAATATTTACCAATCCCACTCTGTTGCGAACCTTGTTTACTTCCGCACAAGCCTTCGACAGATTTCCTGTTTCGGCTAATGCTTCCGCATAGATAAGATGCATCTCTGCCATTCGCAAATACGGCCACTGTACGGCTTCATCCCCGATATGTTGAAAATCAAGTATCCATTTGAACAAAGGAAATCCCCAAGGCATGAAAGACGCCAATTCGCCTTCCGGTAGTCCGGTAGCCTTGTCGAAACGGCCTCCTACCCATATATCAACCTGAATGCCCCACCATTTGAATCCTTCTTTCTGTACAACCATAGTCTCGTAGAGGCGCGGGTCGCGTTTTTCATAAATATTGATGTTTGAAGGATTGTCATTGTCGTAAAGTCCTGTTGGGTCGAAGTTTTTGCCATCTGCCCACGGGAACATTTCCATAAATTCAAGCGTAGGGGAAAGACCACCGTAGTGAGCCATGTTACCCGGTAAATTTCCCGGTCCCCAACGGTCGAATTTATATATATTGCTGTGTACTTCAATTATTTTCTCGCTGTTGCCTCTGTTTCGGTATGCCTGACGGTAAGCGGAGCGGTAATCATCTTCCGTAGGTGAAGCCGGTTGAACCAACTGATAATAATTTCCATTCTGATTGTTCAGATTAAAGAAATCTTCACATGCTTGGAGGCATTGCGTCCACAGTTCGGATTTGTATCCGCCATACCATACCTGGCGTTTTTCAACCGCTTCCTGCGGTTTTTCGGTACTGTAGGGTGTATCATTGTTGAACAGTGGACTTGCCGCAAAAAGCAGCACTTTTGCTTTCAGACCGGCAGCCGACGCTTTTGTCAGCCGTCCCGCCCAAACAGCATTATCGGCTGAAGAGAGCGACCAAGGCAATTCATTGGTATTCTTTGCTTCGTCAAGAAGATTTACAATGAAGTTTACCGTTTCTTCTATGGTTCCGCGACCTTTGCCTTCTGCTATCTCTTCTCCGGCTATGTAGGCGTGGTCAATAATAGGCAAACCGCCTATGTGCCGCATCAGGTCGAAATAGCGGGCTGCTATGAATATTTTCGCCTCTGCTTTCAACCTTTCTTTTTCCGCGTTATCCATATCCGGAACCCTGTCAATGTTTTCTATGAACTGCCAGGCTTGCCTAACCCCGCCTTTGGTCTGCCCGTTGCCTGCCCATATATTACCAAACGGCAAACGACCTTGTGATTCGAAAGCAGCGCTATAGTTTCCCGAATACCAATAGGTAGGCACAGTGGTCCAGCTCCCTGTTGAATTGACGCAATCGCTGAGCGCCTCAAAAATACTTGAGTTCATACTTTGGTTCCATGGCGTATATAATTGCTCGTAACATTCCCACAGGAAGTAACGTGCATACTCAGCCTTTGAAAATATCGTATCGATATTTACATCAACACCGGGCTGCTTTTCCAAAAAATTATCTCCTACACGAAAGTCATCCACGCATGAAGGTAAGAACAACATGCTCGACACAAGGGAGATGAACAGTGATATTATTATTTTATTAATCTTCATAATATAAATAGGTATTAAAGTTAAAAATCAATCCTCAATCCGAAATTATATACCTTCATCTGCGGATAATTAGGAATCCGACCGTTATTTTCAGGGTCATTGCCCTTGAAATAGCTGTATGTAAGCAGGTTGCTTCCATTTGCGTAGATTCTTAATCCTTTGATGAATTTTAGTTTGCCGAAAGAAGGAAAGTTATAGCCTACTTCAAGGTTTTTCAATCTTAAATAAGAGGCGTCTACCAGCCACACTTTTGAATCCGCCACGTTATTGGATTGACTCATAAATGAAAAACGAGGCAGTATAGCCGAATCTTTATTGTCTTCTCTCCATGCGTTTTCATACGCCCAAACCGGTAAAGCGCTTCGTTGCTGCGGCCCAAAGAACGGACGGAAAACGCTACCGCTACCGCCGCCTTCGTATCCAAGATAGCGACTGACATTGGTCGCGCCCAGCCAGGTCATACTAATATCAAATCCTTTGTACGACAGATTGATATTCGTTCCCAAGGTGTATTCGGGATATTCCGGATGACCGATTGCATGCTTGTCGTCGGCAGTGATTCGGCCGTCTCCGCTTATGTCCACATAAACAGCGTCTCCGGGTTGTAAATTACCCACCATCTGTGTCGGAAAGTCCGCATCGTATTTTGCTTTATAAGCGCTTTCTGTTTCCGGTCCATCGTAAAAGCCAAAAAATTCATAGCCAAACGGCTGACTTACAGGAAGCCCGGTATGATACAGCCAAGGATAATTCTGCGGAACTTCCAACTGCTCAATAATTTTGTTCCGGCTGAAAGTCAGATTGGGCGCGATAGAATAGCGAAAATCATCACCTATTTTATCAGCCCAGCTTAATTGTATTTCGTAACCGTGACTGTCCACTATTCCGTGATTGATTTGCTGGGACGGCAGCGCGAGCGGTCCCGGCAGTACGGAAGAATTGGAAACAAGAATGTCTTCGCGGTGTTCCTTAAAAACATTCAGGGTAAGGCCCAGCCTGTCGCCAAGGGTTTTCAGGTCTACACCGAAATTTTGCTTGGTCGATTTTTCCCAAGTTACATCCGGATAGCCTTCAGACTGCTGGTAAGCGCCATCCAAAATTGCGTCGGTATTTGTGCCGAAATTGTAAGTTCCTCCATACCAAAAATTCCAAGCGGGAAGGTATGTGCGAGCATTGAATGCATAAGTACCCGGAATATACAAGAAACGGCTGCCACCGTCGTTTCCTACCAATCCGTAGGAGTAACGCAATTTCAGATAAGTAAGAATATGCTGGTTTTCCATAAACTTTTCGCTCGTTACAACCCATCCGGCTGAAAGAGAAGGAAATAAACCGTAACGTTTGCCGGGAGCGAAATTTTCAGAACCATTGTACCCTACATTGAAATCAAGCATGTAACGATACTGATAATTGTAGGTAGCGCGTCCGACAAGTCCGATATAACCGGTTGGTATATCGGAATAAGAAAAAGGATAATAACTTTTGGCCTGATTGTAAAGCAGTAATGCCGTGACATTGTGAGAGCCGAAACTGCGTGAATAGTCGAAACTTGCTTCCGAATACCAGTTTCTGCCGAAACCAGAAGATTCGTTGTAGCTTAAGTTTGTAACATCCCCGTTTTTTTGCAACACAACAGCGCTGTTGGGGTCCGTCGGATTGCTCAAAACCGGCATATAGGTAGGCTGACTTGCAGTCCTGGCTTTTGTAACAGCATAATCACTGTTGTACGAACCTTTCACCTTAAAGTTCAATCCCTTCGTAATAAAGTCGAGTTTAAGCAGATAGGATAAATCCAGGTTCAGCACATTATTGGATGCCAATCTATAGCCCTGTCCGTAAAAAGTGTTCAAGCCGTCGCGGTCAACTACTTTGGCAAAAGCGCTGTTGCCGACAATACGCTTCCCGTCCACGATACCTGCTCCCGACATGGGAGTAGTATCCATCAGATAGGTAAACAACCTATTAGTCGTACCTTCCATAATGCCAATATCCCTCCTGTTCTCTGTCCGACCGCCGAGATTCAGCGACAAAGTGCTGATTTTCCCTATATCAATGTCAAGGTTAGCACGGTAGTTGTATCTTGTAAAACCGAAATTGGCATTTTTGTCGGCGCTAAATGTGTTGAAAAGCCCATCCTGGTCGAATCTGCCGAGCGAAATAAAATACCGGGTTGTTTCACCTCCCCCTGAAATATTAAGATTGTACTGATTTTGTGGAGCAGTTTCTTTCATCACGTAAGAAATCCAGTCCTTGCTCGGGTACAACAAAGGCGAATCGCCCGATTTGAAGTGATTCAAATCGCTTTGAGAGAATTTGAGGTCATTTTCAGCCACATTATCAGCAATTTGTGACGCATTAAAAGCCGTTGCATACTGATAACTGTCGGTAAAGTTAAGGAAGTTTGTCGGCTGTTGAATACCATACGAAGAGGTAAATGAGAAACGTGGTTTCCCTGCTTCTCCCCGTTTGGTCGTTATCAGAATAACGCCATTCGCGCCGCGCACACCGTAAACAGCGGTAGCTGATGCGTCTTTCAGAATAGAAATGCTTTCAACTTCGTTGGGATCGATTTGTGTAAACGAACGCGGCACTCCGTCAACAAGTGTTAATGGACCCGATCCTTCTACACTTAGCGAATTAACCCCGCGAATCAGCATTACCGGATCGTCCGCGCCGGGTTGTCCGGAATACTGAATCGTTGTCAAACCGGGCAGTTTGCCTGAGATAGCGTTTGCCATGGATGCTGTCGGAGACTTAATCAGTTCCGCCGAAGAAATATCGGTCACAGCGCCTGTGATTGTCACTTTCTTTTGTGTTCCGTAGGCAATCACAACTACTTCTTCCAAATCCCGCAAGTCGCTTTCCAAGACTACGTTCAGCGTTGTTTTTCCGTTCACGGCAATTTTTTGCTGAACATAGCCCAAGTACGAAAAAATCAAGGAATTGTCGGAATTTATCGCTAAACTGAAAGCGCCGTTAATACCGGTTGAAGTCCCGACAGTCTTTTCCTCAGCTACCTGAACTGAAACACCAATCAAGGCTTCCCCCGATTCATCCGTTACAGTACCTTTCACTGTAATTTTTTGTTGTGCATAAACAAATTCAGGCAGTAACAAAATCAATAAATAGAGTATTTTCATTTTTTTTCTCATGGTAAAAGATTTAAAATGTGTTTTGTTTTATTACTTTTTTTGTAATACCGGTTTCAAGCGATACAGCGCTACGTCCTGTGGAGGTATGCTAACCGCTTTTGACGATTTGGTTGTACCTTCGTCTTTTTTAGTCCAAAGGTTACGGATTGAAAATTCATGCAAATCGAAAAACAAATATTTTTTTGCAACATCATCATACAAATTTAAATCCGACCATTTAACAGTATAATCAATCGTTTGTGTTTTGGAACGATTTAATATACAAAATGCCCATTCGTCGTTTTCCAAAGGCTTGAACCAAAAATCCAAACTGTCTTTTGCCAGATATTTAAATCCTTGAATACCGAGTTTGTCCTGATTTACTCCTATAACTTCCTTGTTCAGAATAATATCCTTTGTTTCTTGCGTCATTTCGCGCAAGTCGTTTCCAAGAATCAGCGGAGCGGCAATCATGCACCACATCGTAAAATGGGCGCGGTTCTGATTGTCTGTCAGTCCATTGCCTACTTCGAGCATGTCGGGGTCATTCCAGTGACCGGGACCTGCATATTTACGAAGCCCTTCCTGCATGTCGAGAATCTGTAAAACGCCAAGCGCTTGCCATCCGGGGAAGCGGGCAATACCGTCGAATTGTGCCGTGATATCTCCTGTGGTGCGCCACAGATGACCTGTATTGGCAGCCCATTCCCAAGGTTTGCTTTGTCCCCATTCGCACATACTGAACAAAATTGGCCGACCGGCGGCACGAATGGCGTCCCGCATAAGGTTGTAAGCGCCTTGCGGATTGATATTCTGCGTTTCGCACCAATCGTATTTCAGGTAATCTATGCCCCATTTGGCATATTGCATTGCATCCTGATACTCGTGTCCGAAACTTCCGGGACGTCCTCCGCATGTTTTTTTGCCTGCATCGGAATAAATTCCCAATTTCAATCCTTTTGAATGAACGTAGTCGGCAAGCGCTTTTATTCCCGACGGGAATTTGACGGGGTCAGCCTGAATAAAACCCTGACTGTCGCGTTCGCCATGCCAGCAATCGTCAATGTTTAAGTAGATATAACCGGCATCGCGAAGACCGGTCTCTACCATCACATCTGCGATTCCCTTGATGATATTTTCATCAATGTCACACGCAAATTTGTTCCAACTGTTCCACCCCATGGGAGGGGTGTCTGCCAATCCGGCGAATTTTTGCGATTTTACTGTCTGAAAGCAGATCATCAGCATCAGACCTAAAAAGAATAACTGTTTTTGATTTAAAAAGAGCTTTTTCATCATCATAACTGTGTTTATATATTAATAAAGTGTATTCGCATCTCATTGAAACGCAAATGTAAACCAAAAACCTTATTGTCCTTTTAAGATTTGTACTAATATCTTTAAGAAATGTACTTACTGCCGGGAATCTTCTGATTGTTGCCCCAAAACCTTTTTAATGTACTCGGTTGGTGCGATACCCCAGTATGAATTGAATGATGAACTGAAATAGGAAAGAGAATTGTAGCCTACCCGAAAGGCAACTTCCGAAATTTGAAGTTTACCGCTATCTAATAGCGAAACGGCTTCTTTCATACGTATGGTTTTGATTAGCTCTACCGGACTTAAACCGGTCATTGCCTTGACTTTTCTATGTAGATTGGTACGGGAAGTGTATAGTAAAGCCGCTAATTTATTTACAGACAAGTCGGAATCGGCAATGTGGATATGGATATTCTTTATCAGATTTTTCAGTAAAAGTTCTTCTGGGTCGTCAATATCCTTGATTTGCGCCTCAAAATCGGGCGTATCAATGTAAATTCTTTTAATTTTTTCGTGCTTATCCAACATTCTTTTTATTTCCGACTTGAGTTGAGAGGAGTTAAAAGGCTTGCTTATATAACAATCCGCACCTGTTTCAAGTCCTTCAAGCCGGTTTTCCATACGACTGTTTACAGAAAGCATGATTACGGGAATATTACAGGTTTCAATGTTTTCCTTCACAATACGACACAATTCAATTCCGTTCATTTCAGGCATGACTACGTCGGTTATGATAATATTGGGCGTGGTAAAGCGAAGTTTGTATATAGCCTCTTTGCCGTTTTGCGCATCAATTATCCGGTATTTATTTTTTAATTCGTAACAAAGATAATCTCGCATATCCGGGTCGTCTTCTACAATCATAACCGTTTGTTTTTCAGCGTCATCAATCGAATCTTCAGCCTTGTCCGGATGACTTATTGCTAGAAAATCAACCGGTTCCCATTTTTCGTCGACTATTTGTTCCGGCAAAAAATGCGCGTTCCCCTGTAAAATACGGATAGTAAAGTAACTCCCTTTTCCTTTTTCTGATGCTACTTCGATTGTTCCGCCATGGCGTTCCACTATATTTTTTACCAAATGCAGTCCGATTCCATACCCTGAGTTATCTGTCGATGTTCCTTGATAAAACCTGTCGAAAAGCAAGGGTATTTCTTCTTTTTCAATGCCTTCTCCATTATCGGAAATGTTTAACAGGATTTTTCCGTCTGCCGATTGAATCGATATCGCTATTTTCCCATCCTGCGGAGTGTATTTAATGGCATTGGACAGCAAATTATACAGGCATTTTTCGAGATAATCGGGGTCATACCATACCACAACATCTTTTGCATGATTCTCAAAAGAAACATTTATTTTCTTTCTTTTCGCTATATCTGCAAATAATTCAATAAAATCTTCAATAAACAAGGATAGTTCTATGGGTTGAACTTTTATAAAAAAGGTTTCATGCGCTATTTTTTTCAAATCAAGTATTTGTTTTATTAACTGTAACAAACGCCTTGCATTTCTCAGCATTATCTTGTAAAGCCTTGATTTTTCCAAATTAAGTTCTTCATTGAGCAACTCTTCCAAAGGACTGATGATAAGCGTAAGAGGCGTTCGAAATTCATGGCTTACATTGTTGAAAAACTGCATTTTACTTCTATCAAGCATTTCCATCATCTTTAGTTTGTTTCTATCCTTAATTCGGCTGTTGATTGTATAAAAGATAACCATAAGCAATAGTAGCGCCGCTGCAATATAGGCTGTTTTTGCGTACCATGTCAGCCATGGCGGAGGCAGTATTTCTATATTTAGCGATATATAGTTATCAGGATTAGTATTAGGAATATAAGAAGCAGAAATATTCAAGGAATAATTGCCCGGAGGTAAATTGATGTAGTTCAAGCTTTGTTGTCCTTCAGGTAAAATACGCCATTCATTATCAACTCCCTTAAGACAGTAGGAATAAATCGTAGAATAAGGCAGCGGGTTGTTGGGGACAGAAAAATCGATTGTGAAGTTATTTTCCGAATATTTAAGGCTTATTTTTTTCACCTTATCCAATGATTCGGATAAAATAACTCTGCCGTTATATTCCTGTCCTACCCTTATAGAGCGATTGAAGATTTTGAAATTAGTAATGTAACTATTTGGAAAATAATTATCCGATAACAAATCATCCGGATGAAAAGCGTAGCAACCATTGCTTCCTCCAAAGAAAATTTCATCATCGGAAGTAATGCAGTACGAAGAACGAAGGAAATTAATACCGCCCAAATCCTCATTGTTGATGTAGTAAATGAGTGAATTGTCGGCAATTGACCTGCAATAAATTCCTTTATCGGTACTCAACCAAAGATTATCTTCGAAAGGAACTATTCCATATACAGGTTGTTGAAAATCATGATGCAGCGATAATTCCTGAGAGATGAAAGCGTCCGTTTTCCGGTCGTAATATTTCAGACCGTTTGATGTTCCCGCCCAAATGTTATGGTATTGGTCTTCGGCTATGGAATAAACGGATAAGTTACTGATAGCCTTATCTGTATCATACGATTTGAAAATCCTTTTCTCCGTATCGAATCTGCTTAGGCCGGAATAGGTTCCTATCCATAAAAACCGATTGTCTTCGAGAAATAAGAAAGTGGTATTGTCGCAGATTAGTTCCGGATATTGTTTGACGGAATAATTTTCAAAGGATTCGGAAATTGGGTTAAAATGGCTTATTCCTTTACCGTCAGTACCTAACCAGAATCCGCCCATCCCATCTTCAATAATACATTTTACATAATCGCACGGAAGCGAATTTTTAGCTTCATCATGCATGTAAACTGTAAAAAGGCCATTTGATTTATCGAATTTGCATAAACCGCCATAATAGGTTCCTGCCCAAACGATTCCCCGTTTATCGCATAATATGCTGACTACGGCATTATCTGAAATAGAACCGGCTTTGCCCGTTTCTTTTTTATAATAGCTGTATTTTCCTTTTTCTTTGTCAAAATAATTTAAGCCTCCACCATCGGTTGCATACCATATATTACCTTCTTTATCCGTATCAATTCCTGTTATTTGACCATAATTTAATGAATTGAAATTGTTCTTTTTTTTCTTGACAGCTTTAAAACCTTCAGGTTCCCTGCGCAGCAGACAAAGTCCCTCATTAAATACCCCAATCCACAAGTTACCATTGTTATCCTCAATCATAGAGTGAATTTTATTGTCCTTAATAATCGGATTATCCGAATCCGGGAAAGGTACTATTTTTATTGCTGAAATATCTGTGTAAAATAATCCGTCTCCTTCGGTTCCGACTACTATTTTATTGTTTCTCAATTTTAAGAGACAAAATGCAGTATTAAAGCCCGACAGTGATTTAAACTTCTTTTCTTTTGCATCGAAAATACACAATCCTTTTCCAACTGAGGCAATCAACATATTTCCGTTATTTATGTGGCAGATACTGATTATTTCATCCGTTGGCAGATTGCTGTTACTTCGGTTATAATGGGTAAAAATATCTTTTCCCGAATTGTAAACGGAAATACCATTTCCCATAGAGGCAAACCAGATATTTCCTTTATCGTCTTCATCAATACATCTTATATATTTACTACAGATGCTGTTCGCGCTATCAGGGACAAACAAACGACTTTGATTGGTTAGCGGAGAATACCGGATAACGCCTAATTCATTTACACTAAACCAGATATATTTTTTAGCATCTTCTTTGATAAATTTGAATGATTTATTTCCTGTTACTGAAGATTCTAAACCGAGCGTTTGAAACTCAAAGCAATCCTTGTCCCGATTATACAACTGCAAACCGGTCATGGAAGCAATCCACAACCGGTTTTCCGAATCATTCAAAAGTGTTGTTACATGATTATTTAGCAGCGAAGTAGCATCTCCTTCGATTTTTATATAATTTTTGAAATGATTGCCGTCAAACCTGTTCAATCCATTTTCGGTTGCAACCCATATAAATCCCTGTTTGTCTTCAGCAATAGCCGCTGTTTTATAGGAGGAAAGACCCTGTTTGAAACCAAGTAATTGCGGTTCGCGATATTGCGCAAATTGAGCGTAAAGGTTAAATTGAAGTGAAAGAAAGAAGAAAAAGAGAAATAGAGATTTCATTTGTTAGCAAGAATTAAAATATCAAAGACGCATACAAAAATACTCAATTAATTTCAATTCGCAATAAAAATTCGTCTAAAGACTTGCATTTACAAATACAATAATGCATCTTTGTCGGAAATAAAGATTTGAAATACATTACTTACCGAGCAAACAAAGCTACTTCGTGGTATATTTTTTATCAACAATGGGATAATGTTTATTTGATTCGCCATATTACCAATAATCATGTGGCGGCGCAATATTTTGAATGAAAAAGGCATAAGTAAAAAGGGTGCATTCCAAATTGCTAGACATGTAATTGTAAACATGTAATACTTTTATATTCAATGATTAACGATTAGCAGGGGATGTCTCCATGCGTTCGCTTCGCTCACTTAGTTCCAACCAGGATTCCGGGGGTGTAGTTTGCTCCACTTTTTCCTACTGCAAAATACAAAAATAACTGATTATGAGTAGATTGTAAATTATGTCATTGTACGCTCAAAGAGAAAAGATAGAAAAATCACCTGAATTTTTAACCGAAAATAGTTTTATTGTGAAAAATTTTGTATCATTGCATCCGCATAATAAAAACAAAATGAGTGAAAATATCATTTATCCGAAGCAGGCTTCCCGGGAAGAACAATACAAATGCCTGCTTCCGCAAATCAAGGCTTTGGTTGCGTCGGAACCGGATTTGATTGCCAATTTAGCCAATCTGGCAGCGGTGTTGAAACAGGCTTTTGGCTTCTTTTGGGTAGGGTTTTATCTGGTAAAAGGACATGAGTTGGTATTAGGCCCCTTTCAAGGACCGGTGGCTTGTACGCGAATCCCATTTGGAAAAGGCGTTTGCGGTACGGCATGGAAAGAACGGAGAAGCATCATCGTCCCCGACGTGGAACTATTTCCCGGACACATCGCTTGCAGTAGCGAATCGAAATCGGAAATTGTAATTCCCCTGTTCGGGAACGGTGAAATTATTGGTGTACTGGACATCGACAGCGAGCTGCTGAATAATTTCAATGCTACCGATGCCGAATATTTAAGTCAAATCCTTTCATTGCCGGGTTGACCCTTCTGAGGTCTAATCGGACACTACGTTACCTTGTCAGAAATTATCCAACGCCTCAATCTCGGCCTGAATAAATTCCTTGGTTGTTTCTTTCAAATCCAAAGTCAGATTCATGTTTTCCGTGATGGTTACATTATCCTGAGAGGCGTAAGAAAATATACCATCTTTGATGGAGAATGCAATTAACTTGCCGATTTTTCCTTTAGGCATCGAATTGTCATAACTTTTAACGCCGTTTTTTCCATTTTGCGTATAGAGTTGGGAAATCACCTTGTCGCCTCTTCCGCAGAAAAATACAAAAGTATCGCCTACATATCCCTGATAAGCGGCTAAAGCGCCAAAAACACCGGTTAAGGTTACGTAAACGGTCGTTCTCCCATTGGAGGAATCCCAATAGATATCGCAGTTGAACCAGCCGAGTTTTCCCAAATCAAAGACAAATACAACACTGCCTTTCTCTCCCCAAGCCATACCTGCATCCCGTCCATTTTGCCCTGTATCATTCATAACAACTCCATCTTCAGGAAAATTGTCCCATGCAAACTGATTTTCACCTTCACCTGCGTTTTCAATGCCCTCCCACAAGAAAGTAGCTCTGTTCACATCAATGGGTTTGGATATTTCGATCTGAAGGTTTTTAGATAAGACCTTATCCACGCTTCCATCTCCCTGCGTAACGTCAATATACAGGAAACCATCCGAAAGAAGAGGACTTCCATCTTTGTAATTGGTATTTGTCCCGCTGAAAATGATGTCGCTGGGCTTTAATATCTCCCTGACTTCCACTGTAAAATTGCCGGTAACAGGAATTCCATTTTTAGTAAAAGTACCCGGACTAATTGTAATCTTAGTCCCTCCTTTCAATTCTAAGGTCTTCGGTAGCTGAGTCGTGTTGAGATCAAAAGTCTGCTTGGACTTTTCCGATAACTCTTCGATAAAATCCTTAGCATTGTAATTCTTGCTACCGTCAGTGTCATGGTCGCTGCAGCCAATAAAAAAAATACTTGCCAACATAAAGGCAGAAAAAAAATACGCTTTCATAATCTAATAATTATTAAATGAATAAATTTATGCTACTACTACACACTTGTAGTTGTTTTTAATCGGAAATTGGTTTACCTTTATATTAAATAGATGAAAAACAGCTTAAAAACGTTGCATGAAATTTGAATATTTAATATTATTTAACGTATTTGTATTTTTTTAGGTAATGTTTGGATTTTCCAATCCGTAAGCTTTCTTTTTATCTTCATTTTTCAGCAGAAAAGCGATAAACACCGATAAAACGGCCGATGCGGTAAAAATAAGCATTGGAATCGTATAATCATATAATTTTACGGTTACAGTTGTGCCATCCACTACTTTTTCTACATTTGTGATAATATGTTTATCCAGCACCCCGCCTATAAGCAGAGGCACGCCCCACAATCCGATGTTTTGAACCCAAAAAATAAGCGCAAATGCCGTTCCCAATTGTTTTTCGGGAATAATTTTCTGAACGGAAGGCCACATGGCCGAAGGGACTAACGAGAAAGCTATTCCCAAAACGATCATCAACACAACCGCATAAATCCAATGATTAATAAAAGGTATGGAAAAAAGCCCATGCACGACAACCAACATCAAAGCCCCGATTATCATGATGGTAGCCCCTTTTCCTTTTTTGTCGTAAATATTACCGAAAAGCGGCGTGAGTAAAATCGTACCGAAAGGCAGCAAAGCAACTATCGCTCCCGCCCATTCTTCTGAAACGCCAAACTTATTGACCATCAAATCGGGAGCGAATTTCAGAAATGGGAAAACGCAGGAATAAAACAATACGCAAAGTATGGCAATCAACCAAAATCCATAGTTGCTGATAACGGCGACCAAATCGGCAAACCGGAACTTGTCTTCCGGTGACGATAATTCTTCCCGACCGATTTGTTCGTCCAATTTTTTATCAAAACGAATGTTGTAAATCAACAAGGCAATTAACCCGATGACAAGTAATAAGACACCGAACAATATCAATTGGGGAATACCTTTTAAAGATGCAGCCAAAGGATTGGCGGTTAATAGGGCGATACCCGTACCGATACGCGCAATGGCAACCTGCAAGCCCATTGCCAAAGCCAATTCATAGCCCTTGAACCATTTGATAATCGTCCGACTGACAACCACGCCGGCCACTTCGGAACCTACGCCGTAAACGGCAAAACCGGCTGAGGCATAAAATACTTGACCTTTCAATCCGAATAACTCGCCTTCCACAGGCAATATTCCGGAAAGAGCGGCATATTTAATCAAAGCGCCGATAACCATCAAACTTGCGGCCAAACCGCCGGTAAAACGAATCCCTTTTCTGTCGAGCAAGATACCGCCCATAAACAGCATCAACAAAAAAACATTAAGCCAACTGTAAGCGCTTGTAAATGTTCCGTAATCATTACTGCTCCAAGCTTGTGTCCTTTCGAGCATTCCCTTCAACGGCGCCATCGCGTCGTAGAAAAAATAGGCAGCCATCATTGTAAACGAAACAATCATCAATACCGCCCATCGCGTACTTTTCTTATCCCTCAGTGTTATCATAAAATTATATTAATTTGAATTTTTAGTTTTTAGTTCTTAACTTTTAGTTCTTAGTTCCCCCACCGCGTCCGCCACCACAAACGTACTTCCGCCCACAAAGATAAAGTCTTTTTTCGAAGCATTGCACTTTGCAGCCAAAAAAGCTTCACCGACTGTATAAAAATTTTCTCCTTTTAATCCGAATTTTGCCGCTTGTTCCGCTAATAATCGGGCATCCAAAGCCCTTGGAATATTTGCCTGCGTAAAATAATACACGGCATCCTGAGGCAATAACCGAAGTACGGCGGAAATGTCCTTGTCGTTTACCATGCCGAAAACAAGATGCAGCCGGTCATATCTTTCTGCTTTCAGTTGTTGTACGATATATTGTATGCCGCCGGTATTGTGGCCGGTATCCAATACAATTTTCGGCTGCTGTTGCAGGATTTGCCAACGCCCCATTAATCCCGTATTCTCAATCACATAGCGGAATCCCTTATATACGGCTTTGGGTGGAATGGTAAATGTTTCCTTCAATAGTCCAATAGCGCACAATACCGTCGCCGCATTCTTTTCTTGGGCAAAACCACCCAATTCGCCGATTAAGTTGGGATATTCCGGCGTATCAAATACCCAGTATCCGGATTCCCTGTCATTGCGGGCTTGACCCGCAATCCCCTGAGAAAATACTAAGGATGAAGCGGAGTCAAGCCCACAATGAGAGGAACGAAAAACTTCTTTCACTTCGCCTTCCACTTCACCGATGACGACAGGAATGCCGGGTTTCATAATGCCTGCTTTTTCCCGTGCAATGGCAGTCAGTGTGTTTCCCAAAAGATTCGTATGGTCGAAACTGATATTTGTGATGATACTCAAAACCGGCGTAATGACATTGGTACAATCCAAACGTCCGCCCAATCCGACTTCAATAACCGCCACGTCAACTTGCTGTTCGGCAAAATAAGCGAATGCCATTCCGGTAGTCAGTTCGAAAAAAGAAGGTTGGATAGATTCAAAAAAATCCTTGTTCCGAGCAATAAAATCAACGACAAACGCTTTGGGAACCATTTCTCCGTTGATTTTGATTCTTTC
>JAITQA010000045.1 GCA_031289145.1 Dysgonamonadaceae bacterium
AAAATAGACTTTCTTGATAAATCCCTGTACGCGGCTGGAAACCGGCACAATATCCTGACGTACCTGCGCATTGTTGGTATATTCTCCTCCAATGTGAATGAACAGGGAGGCAATCCATGCTACACCACACAAAATCAGCGCAATAATAATGATATTTGCTGTAACTTTTTTCTGTTTTTTATTCATTTTGCTTATGATTTATTTAATTCGTAATTTTTAATTCGTAACTCGTAATTCTTGTAAAGTTCCTGAAACATAAAGAAGTTTGAAATAATCGAAAACGATATTGATTTGAGCGTTTGCCAGTTGCACTTCCGCCGACAGTTTGGCATTGCTTGCGTCGAGCATGTCGGTGATAAGCGCCATATCGTTCTTATATCGGTTGCCGACCACGCTGTAATTCTGATTGGCTAATTCCACGCTTTTTTGCTGCATATTCAATTGTTCGTATGCCTCCAAGTACTTGATATAATCCGCTTTAATTGCTAATTCGGTTTGTTCTTTGGCGTCGTCATACTGTTCCATCGTGCGTTGAATGGTGAATTTACTTTTGTTAATTGACTTGTTTGTCTTGTATAAAGACGAGAATTTGTAATTAACCCCAACTCCCACAAACCAATAATTGAAATTCTTGTTGATGGGCGGGATTTCAAAAGTAATCGGTCCATCCAAATGATTTCCAGCCACCAAAGCCACCTTGGGCAATCGTTCCGAGCGGATGATTTTATCCTGATGCTCGTTGATTTGCACAGCCAACGAGATTTGTTTCAATGCCGGTGAATTTTCAACGGCAGTCGTTGTCCAATATTCGTTATTTTCCGCAGGCAAAATATCTGACAGAATACTCGTATCCGGTTCAATAACGATATTGTCCGACAATCCCAACGACGTTGTCAGGTTGTTATTCAGAATCGCCAAGGTGTTTTTGATTTGCGTTTTGGAGAGTTCAAGGTTCGATAAAAGCAGCTCGTAGCGCGTAATATCGTTCTTCAAAACAATGCCTTCCTCGCCTTTTGCATGAATATCTTTCAGCACCTGTTTGGTTTGTTCGATATTCTTTTCATACACCTGAAGAAGATTCCGCTGTTTAAACAAATCAAGATAATAGCCCACCAACATAAAGCGGATTTTGTTACGGCTATTTTGCAGCGTTAATTTTGCATTTTTTTCTTGCAATTTGGCAATGGCTATCCCGTTGGAAATCGCACCGCCTGCATAGATAACCTGCGATACTTCCAGCGCAAAATTGTTTCCGAAATGCGGAATCGGCGCATTCATTCCGTTGGAAAAATTGCGGTCGGAAATATAACCGTCACCCAAATAGCTGAAAGACAGCGAAGCATCAATCTCCGGCAGTCTGGCGTTTTGGGCGACTTTGACGGCTTCCCGTGCTTCGTTTATTCCGGTAACGTCCGGTCGCAATGATTTACTGTTTTGGTCGGCAAGCTCGAATATCTCGTTGATAGAAATTACTTGCCGCACTTTTTCCTGGGCAAAAGCGCCCACGGGACATAATGTCGCACACAGCAACATTATGAACATGAAAAATTTGTTCATTTATTTATGAATTGATTAGAAAATTAGAAAAAAATTAAAACTGAAAGATGGAATAAGTGATGATTAATCGGGAACATTCCATTCCCCGTTCCATTGAAGAGGACGAATGATTTTGCTTACAATAAAATGTGAATACGACTTTTTATTCTCCATTGCTAACGTTGGGCTGTATGACCCAAATCCGGGCGCAAAGGTACAAAAAAATTTGCAAAAGTATTGCTGCTTTTTACACTTTTATATATGATTATTAAAATTTTGTTTTGTATCTTTGTTCGATCAGAATACGCTGCTTACCCTTTGATTTGCTGATAAAGTCATTGCAAGCATTGGCGGGAAAAGTTGATGACTGAGATAATTAATGAGTAGCAGACAGGAGACAACAATGAATAAAATAAAACAATTGGAAAACAATGATAATGAAATCACTCGCATCCGGAAAAAGAAAGAAAGTACTACCTGTACATGCCGTATGCAGAAATTGCGGAACACAATTGTTGTCCCGCTACTGCCATAATTGCGGACAGGACTTGTTTGCAGGCGCTCAACGGTCTGTAAAAGACTTATTTCTGAATGCCTTCACTAATATCTTTTGCTTGGATAATAAAATATTTGTTACGCTTAAATATCTCTTTTTCTTTCCCGGTAAACTATCGGCAGAATATGCCAAAGGGCGGATTGTAAGCTATGTTTATCCTTCCAAACTTTTTTGGTTTATTTCGATTTTGTTTATCGCCGTGGCAAGTAGCCAGATTAATTGGAATGATACAGCAGAGAAATTGGATGAAACCACAAAGGAAGAGTATCAAACGGCCGTGGATTCGGTGTATAACGACGTAAATAGTGAAACTATTTTATCGAAAAACGCAAACAGAGAAAAAATTAAAGACACACTAAAGCAAGATATCCCCGAAAATATCGACGTATTTAAATCCATTTTTTCGACATACGGTCCTTTCATCGCCTTTTTATTAGTACCTTTCTTTGCATTCCTTTTGTTTGTTATATTCCACAGACAGAAGAAAATGTTTGTCGATCACATGGTATTTGCTTTGCATATTCATTCTTTTATGTTTCTGTTATATACGCTGCTTATTTTAGCAAGTCTGATTCCCCGTATTCCGCATTTTTATTCTTCCGGATGGTTACTCTTTTTTCTTCCGCTTTTATACCTTGCGATTGCCACATACCGTTTCTATCGTCCGAAGATATGGTCGTTGATCTGGCGAATATTGCTGTTGAATATCATCTATTTTATAGGATTATTAATACTTCTCATTGTATTGATCGTGATATTTGCTTTTATATTCCAACTTTTTGATATTTAAATATTTTTAACATGATTTTTTTTGCTTATCCGAAATAACATCGTACATTTGCAGTGCACTATTGCACTAATACACTATTAAAGTAATGCGTATATGGAAATTATTCAGAAGATTATTCAATTAAATGAGGTCAATTTCAGTTATCAGAAAAACCGGCCACTGCTATCCGGTTTAAGTCTGCAACTTGACCCCGGACATATCTACGGCTTGTTGGGAAGGAACGGCGAGGGGAAAAGCACTTTGTTGAAACTCATTGCAGGTTTGGTATTTCCGCAAAAAGGTTCTATTGATGTACTGGGTTTTGAGGCCCGGAAAAGGAGACTGCAAATGCTGCAGGATATCTACTTTTTTCCGGAAGAATTGCCTGTTTTTAATTTAACCGTCCGGGAATTGGAAAAGATTTATGCGCCTTTTTATCCCCAATTCAGTATCGAACAATTCAATCATTACCTGAAAGAATTTGATATTCCGGATAAAAATTGGAATTTAAGTAGATTGTCATTCGGACAAAAAAAGAAAGTGATGATTGCATTTGGTTTGGCGACAAACACGAAAATCATGTTGATGGACGAACCCACCAATGGCTTGGATATTCCGTCGAAAGGTCAGTTCCGGCGAATTATCGCATCGACGCTTGAAGCGAATCGTTGTCTGCTTATTTCCACACATCAGGTGCGCGATTTGGATAGCTTGATAGACAGCATCATCATTATGGACGAACACGAAATTGTTTTCAGTGAACCGATTGATGTCATTACGGACAAATTATCGTTCAAAGTCTACGACACCAACGAAAAAGACGATTCCGTCATTTATTCGGAAGACAACCTGCGTGGTTATTATCAGGTGCGGGAAAACCGGAATCACGAAGACAGCAAATTGGATATAGAGCTGTTGTTCAACGCTATTTTGGCGAATAAAAAGAGAATCAAAAATATTTTTTAAAACAATTAAGACTATATAAACATGAATACCTATTTTGATTTCAATCGTACAGGCTTATTAATTCAGCGGTATTTCCTGGAACGCTTCCGCTCCGAATTGATTTACTGGAGCATTATGGCCATCGTTTTTATGTTCATTCGAAATAACATTGCAGTTATCGGCGGATTGATTTTTATTGCAGGCATATTCTATGCCGCCCGATTTTTCCGCGAAATCCATTCCCGAACAAACGGCATCAACTATTTTATGATTCCGGCGACACAAGTGGAAAAATTGACCGTCTCGCTGTTGTTTACCATCGTCTATTTTTACGGAATGATGATACTTGCCTATATTGTCGGCAACTTACTCGGCACTTTATTTACGAATCTGTTGGCAAATATTTCGTTTTTTTCATTCGACTTGCGCCTTTTTCATTCTGTTGATTTGAAATGGACACTGTTCGAATCTAAGCAATATTCGAATATTTTCACCGGAGATTTAAAATACCAAGCGCCCTATATAGCTTTGTTTATGAAATATTTGCTGCTCACACAATCTATTTTCACTTTGGGTGGAATTTATTTCAAAAATAATCAGGCATTTAAAACCATATTATCTGTAATAGTCTTGTTATTCGCATTTTCAATAATTTCTGTTGTAGAATTAAAAATTTTCGCAGGAACTACATCAGTAAATGCCAATAGCGCAGAAAGCGTAATTACGATGCATGGTGTTTTTCATACGATAATGTCTGCTATATTCGCTTATTTGGTTCCGGTTTATTTATGGATAATAAGTTATTTCCGGCTAACCGAAAAAGAAGTATAGCTATGGAATTTAAGGAAACACAAGCCATTTTCCTCCAGATTGCCACTTATGTCTGCGAGCAGATTTTACTGGGACGCTGGAGCGAGGGAGATAGAATATTATCTGTCCGGGAAATGGGTGCGGCGCTGGAAGTGAATCCGAATACCGTGATACGCACCTACGAATTTCTGCAAAACAAGGAAATTATTTTCAACAAGCGGGGCGTCGGCTACTTCATCAACGAAAATGCCGAACAAAAAATCATTGAATTCCGCAGGAAAGAATTTCTGGAACAAGAGTTACCCTTGATTTTCAAAAACATGAAACTTTTGGGTATGACATTGGAAGCGTTTGATAAAGAGTATAATAATTATTTAAATAGTAAATCGAATGAAAACAAGTAATAAACTTTTATTGGGCTTATTGTCTGCATTCATCATCATGATGACGATTTATGCCATTGCATTAGGCAATGCATTAAAAGGCGACAATCACACAGAAAATGAAAAAATAGAACTCGTTCATTAAAATTTATGCAAATAAACACGTATTTGCATAAAAAAGCGTATCTTTGCCTTTAACATATCGTCATTATTATGGAATCTCTCAGATTAGTAGCAAACGACCCTTGGTTGGAGCCTTACAAAAAAGCGATTGAAGGTCGTTACGGGTATTTTCTCCGCAAGGAAAAAGAGTTAAGGCAAAACGGGACAATCAGTTTAAGTGAGTTTGCTTCCGGCTACCTTTATTTCGGTCTGCACAAGACCGAAGCCGGATGGATTTTTCGGGAATGGGCGCCGGGAGCAAACGAAATCTACCTGATTGGCGATTTCAACGCTTGGCAAGAACGGGAAGAATACCGCCTGACGCGAATCGGAAATGGCATTTTTGAAATAAAACTTCCTAATCCGGCGCTGCACCATCTGGATTTATATAAACTGAAGGTAAAATGGCAAAACGGTGAAGGAGAACGTATTCCGGCCTGGACACGTCGGGCGGTTCAAGATGAAACCACCCATATTTTCAGCGCCCAGGTCTGGAATCCGACAAACCCTTACCGGTTCAAAAACAAAGATTTTGTCCCCAATACCTCTCCCCTGCTGATTTACGAATGTCATATCGGGATGGCGGAAAGGGAAGAAAAAGTGGGCAACTACAAAGATTTTACCCGAAATATCCTCCCTCGCATCAAAAACGATGGCTACAACTGCATCCAGATTATGGCCATACAGGAGCATCCGTATTATGGTTCTTTCGGCTATCATGTCTCCAATTTTTTTGCGGCTTCCTCCCGTTTCGGCACCCCCGACGATTTAAAAGAATTGATAGATACCGCCCATTCGATGGGTCTGTCCGTCATCATGGACATTGTGCACTCCCACGCGGTTAAAAATGAAGTGGAAGGGCTGGGACGATTCGATGGAACCAATCACCAGTATTTCCACAACGGCGCCCGCAGAGAACACCCGGCATGGGACTCTCTCTGCTTTGATTATGGGAAGAATGAAGTCTTGCATTTTCTGCTTTCGAATTGCAAATTCTGGTTGGAAGAATACAAATTCGACGGATTCCGTTTCGACGGCGTAACCTCCATGTTGTATTACAGTCATGGTCTGGGAGAGGCTTTTTCGTCGTACAACGATTACTACAGCGGCCATCAGGACGGGGATGCCATTTGCTACCTGACACTGGCTAACCAATTGATTCACCAAGTCAACAAACACGCCATCACCATTGCCGAAGAAGTGAGCGGAATGCCCGGACTGGCAGCTGCAATCACTACAGGCGGCTATGGCTTCGACTACCGGATGGCGATGAATATTCCGGATTACTGGATAAAAACCATCAAGGAAAAACAAGACCAAGACTGGCCGGTAACCGGTATCTGGTGGGAAACGACCAACCGAAGGGCAGACGAAAAGACCATATCGTATGCCGAAAGCCACGACCAAGCCTTGGTAGGCGACAAAACCATCATCTTCCGGCTGATTGATTCCGAAATGTACTGGCACATGTCGGCAAACGACCGGAACATGACAGTCGATCGGGGCATGGCGCTGCATAAAATGATTCGCTTGGCTACCGCGTCGACCATCAACGGCGGATACTTGAATTTTATGGGAAACGAATTTGGACACCCCGAATGGATCGATTTCCCCCGCGAAGGCAATGGTTGGTCGTATAAATACGCTCGCCGTCAATGGAATTTAGTCGATAACCCCGATTTGAAATACCGTTTTCTCGGCGATTTCGACAAGGCTATGATTCATCTGATTGGCGGGACGGGTAATTTTCAGGCATCTGCGATTTACAAGATTTGGGATAATGAAAAAGATCAGGTGCTTGCTTTCCGGCGGGAAAATTTGATTTTTGTCTTTAATTTCAATCCGGTAACTTCTTTCACCGGATATGGGCTATTGGTTCCTCCCGGAGATTACAAAGTCATCCTCAATACCGACTCAGCCGCTTTCGGTGGTTTCGGTTTGGTAGACGATTCCATCGAACACCTGACGATTCATGACCCGCTTTATGCCGGAGAAGGTAAGGAATGGTTGAAATTGTACCTTCCTGCAAGAACAGCTATGGTACTGAAGAAAACGAAATGATAATTGCTAAATGTCAATATGTTGTATCCATTAAAATTCAAACCGATATTAAAAGAAGTCATTTGGGGCGGCGATGAAATTTGCCGCTTCAAAGACTTGACGCCGGCAAGAACAGGTATCGGCGAAAGTTGGGAGATTTCGCATGTAAAAGACAATGTTTCCATCGTTTCCGACGGTGAACTGAAAGGAAAATCCCTGGAAGAACTGATTGCCGTTTACGGTGCGGATTTGTTGGGAAAAAAAGTCATTGATCGCTTCGGGACAAACTTTCCCTTGTTAATCAAATTTATTGACGCCCGCGATTCGCTTTCCATTCAGGTGCACCCCGACGACGCTTTAGCCCGCAAACGCCACAATTCTTTCGGGAAAACCGAAATGTGGTACATCGTTGATGCGGCGAAAGACGCTTTCCTGTACTCCGGTTTTGCCGAATCCATCACGCCGGAACAATACGTGCAAAGCCTTGAAGATGACACGTTCACCAACTACCTGCAAAAACATGAAGTTGAACCCGGCAACGTATTTTTCCTGCCTGCCGGACGTGTACACGCCATCGGAGCCGGCTGTTTTATCGCTGAAATACAGCAAACTTCCAACATCACCTACCGTATCTACGATTACAACCGTAAAGATTCGCAGGGAAATCCCCGCGAATTGCATACCGGATTGGCCAAAGACGCGATTGATTACAAGATCTATCCCGACTACAAATTAAACTATACGCCCGGGCCGGAAAACAAGAATCAAACCCTGGTTCATTGTCCGTATTTTACAACGGACCTCATCGCAGGAAAAGCAGCAGCCGAACTGCCCCAAACCGGTACGGATTCATTTTCTATCTATATCTGCCTGTCGGGAGAAGCGAAACTGACAGACGAAAACAACTACTCCGTCGCTATCAGACAGGGCGAAACGGTGCTGGCGCCTGCGCAATTGCAATCGGTAAGGCTGCGATTTAAAACAGATTGTAAGCTGCTGAAGACTTATATCGGGTAGTTATTTTATAATACTTTCATCATAAATAATACTGTTGCGATAGTAAATTGTGGCGTGTTGCATTTATTTCAACAGAAATGAAATCATTGTAATCCAAAACAATTTCTTCATTCTTATATTGATTGGAAACAATAGCTTTAGCTTCTTCAATATTTGCAGCCTTTACATTGCGATAATCCCTAACGGGATTAAAAGGCGACAATTTGAATTGAAAATCAGCGGAGCTAAATACACCTTTTGTACAGTTTCCACGGGCTTTGCCTACGCCTGCGTCTAGCCCGTGAAAACATAATAGACAATACAGTGAAAG
>JAITQA010000091.1 GCA_031289145.1 Dysgonamonadaceae bacterium
TGTGCTTTGCCTGATCGTACAGGCATTGCTGTGGCTGCTATTTGCCGTCAATTTATTTGCCGGATTGATACAGCTACCCGCTTTCGATTTGACCGCCATAAGTGGAATCGCCATCGTTGCCTGTATCTTTGGCATCTGTATACTGGGAATCAACACGCTTGTGCCGAAATTGGGCAACGGAAATCAGGTAGAAAACCTGAAACAGGGAATCAACAGCCTGAAAGCCAATGAAAAAGTTTTTGAAGCCCTTCTGAAAGAGCAGCCTTATTTAAAAATTGAGGAAACCGATTCTCAACTTATTTTTGGAGAACCGGACGCCGGTTTACAAATTACGATTTTCAGCAATCCGTATTGCAGTCCCTGCGCAAAAATGCACAAACGGGTCGAAAAACTATTGGAAAATAAGCAGGATAAACTGTGTATACGATACATTCTCAGCGCTTTTGGCGAAGAATTGGAAACGATTAACAAATACCTGATAGCGGTATCTTTGGAAAAAGACAGGCATACCGCCCTGCAAATTTTTGGCGAATGGTTCGAAAAAGGGAGACCATTGGGCGAAGCGCTCTTCAAAGAGATGGGTTTGGATATGAATAATCCGGAGATTGAAACCGAGTTCCAAAAGCATGGAACCTGGAAGGCAAAGACGCAATTGCGATCGACGCCCACCATTCTGGTAAACGGTTATAAATTGCCGGAAAACTATAAAATAGAAGATTTGCGGTACTTCACGGAATTTACTATCGATGTTAAATAATCCCTGCCGTGTTGCAGGCAGGGCGCAATAATCCGATCAATTATTGGGAAAAGCAACAAAAAATGAGTTTATTATTGAGTTTATTAAAATTTTTAATTATTTTTGTATGAAAAAGATTAATTTAAAAGAGATTTCAAAAATCATGAGCGAAAGCGAGATGAAAGATGTGAAAGGTGGGAATCAAGGTGGGAATGGTGGGATGGACATTCGAATGATTATGCCTGATGATCAGAACGTGGGAGGTGATAGTGGTGGTCGCTGTACCCTTAAATGTGATCAAGATGATCCATCTACATTTCATTATGTTGATGACTGTAGTCGTGCAACTGCAGAAGCAGTATGTGGCGATAGTTTTAATCCGCCCCATACAATATGCGTTTGTTGACAATTGCTAAATTTTAAACCTGATAGAGAACTTATGGTATAGCTGTAAGTTCTCTATCTAAAAACGAAGATAAAAATGAAAAATAAATTTCGTAACACGTTTGCTTGTTTGTTATTTTTGCTTATACTGAACCCTTTATATGGTCAGCAGAAAGCCTGTATTTACAGTATTGATTGTGATTCCACGATTAAATCTGTCGGTTTACGACAAATATCTCCTTTCTGGTGGAGTGATTATTATGCAGATCAACTCATTCGTTATGAGAAGGATACAAGCCTTCAATTTCATGTCGAATTTGAATTAAATCAGCCTGAAATAAAGGCTGTATGCCTTTATCCTTCCGGTGAAAATTGGTCTGCAACTTATCATAGTATGCTTGTCTCTCCTGGAGATAGCATCGGATTCCGGGCAATTCCCGTTTCAGACAGCAAAACTATCGAATACAGGATGGAATTTACCGGTAAAAATGCCGGTCATTATAATTTTATGTGTGAGTTGGATTTAAAATTTCCGCACCAAAAAAGACCGGACTTTAGACAAACAGGCGCTATTGAAATTTTCAAAGATTCGGTTGATCTTTGGAAAAAAAGAAAGTTGGATTTTTTGCAATCCTATCCGGGCAATAATCAATTTTCAGAAACATTTCTCAAGTATATAAATGCGAATATTGAAGATGAATATGCCTTTATTCTCTATTCTCCGGTTGCTAATAAATTGATAGATAGAGACAAATTGCCTGCCGATTATTTTCAGGACGTATATCAGTTGCCTTTAGCGGACGAATCTTTGACGGAGCATTATTATAGCTCTTTGCTGAGCAGGTATATTAGTTTTTATATGGATGATGCGCGGTCAAATTTTGATACAATTTATCAAAACATCAAACAACACACAAGCGGTAAACCCCGCGCTTATCTGATTAGCGCCCTTATCGGTAGATTTGCAGATCACCAGGGCGAGCATTATAAGACGGAATTATTGAATGTCATAAAAGAGTCGTCCGAATATGTATCCGATTCTATCTATCTGGAATATATCGGTTTGGCAGAAAATTACTATTTGATTCACAACAAGCCATTTCCGGAAGAACTGTTGTCCAGCGTAAAATTGAAAAAATATGGAGATGATACGGTCATTTCCTTCAAAGACCTGCTGAACGAATACCCAAACAAGGCGGTCTATATTGATTTTTGGGCAAGCTGGTGTGCGCCGTGTCGCGAAGATATTTCCAAATCAAGTGAAGCAAAATCCTACCTGAAAGAGAAAGATGTCGCTTATGTTTATATTTCCATAGACAGGGAAGAAAAAAATTGGCGAAAGGCTACTGTTGAGGATGCTATTGCAGAAAATCAATATTTGATTGAAGGCGAACACAATTCTGCATTAGTAAAATATTTGCGTTTTTCTTCCATTCCCCGGTATGTATTATTGGATAAAGATCATAAAGTAAAAATGTCGAATGCACCGCGGCCCATTCACTACTATTTTTCTCAGTTAAAAGACGAAATACAAAAAATAACGAAACGAGTGGTGACTTTTTATTAAATCGGCTTTCTCTTTGTCTATACAGGCAATTGGTCTTTTTATTTCATTTCTTGACTTTTTGAAAGTATAGCACACAAAGACATTTTCCAACAGGTACTTCAACGAGCACCCGCACAAATACAACTTGTTCGGCCTCTCCAAAATGCTGTCCGATTACGGTGTTGAAAACGCCGGAACAAAAATCTCCGATAAGGAACACGATATTTTTGAAATCCAGACGCCCTTTATAGCCCAATTTGGAGGCGATTTTGTGCCGGTCTACCAGATAGATTCCGAGAAAGTTCAGTACATCTGGAAAGGCAAAACAACCGCAATGGCTATTGACAAATTTTTAGATGCATGGTCGGGCGTGATACTGTTGGCAGAACCGGCCGAAAATGCCGGCGAACCCGCCTACAAAACAAACCAAAAAACAGAACTGTTGCACGCCGCGCAACAATACCTCCTACTATCCGCCACCACTTTATTGCTTGTCTTAGCCTGTATCACAAACAATCTATTCACCAACCCCGTCCCCACCGTCCCAATAGTCCTTACAGTCCTTAATCTCTCAGGCATCTACATCAGCTATCTATTGGTCCAAAAGCAACTCCACATCCACAGCCAATACGCCGACAAAATATGCTCCCTCTTCAAACAACACGATTGCAACAATATATTAGAATCAAAAG
>JAITQA010000080.1 GCA_031289145.1 Dysgonamonadaceae bacterium
TTGGAAAATGAAATGTTGCAAGCCGAATACATGAAGACCCGTTTCATGGCGCTTAAAAATCAGGTAGACCCTCATTTCCTGTTCAACTCGTTGAATACGCTCAGTTCCCTGATAAAAACAGATACGGACAAAGCGCAGGAATACGTGCAACAATTGTCGTATGTTTTTCGGTATACTTTACAAAACAAGGAAATCAATACCCTGGAAGAAGAACTGAAATTTACGCTGGCTTACTGTCACTTGATGCAAATTCGCTATGGCGACAATTTGCAGATTATTCAAAAAGTGGACACCGCTTATTTTACACGTTCTATTGTTCCCTTGAGCTTGCAGACTTTGGTTGAAAATGCTATCAAACATAATGTTGTGAGCAACAAACAACCGCTTTCCATCACGTTTTCCACTTCGGAAAATGAAACAATCGCCGTTTCCAATCCTGTTCAACCGAAAAAAGATGCGGAAAGCGGCGAAAGTATCGGATTATCGAATCTGGCTGAACGTTACCGTCTGCTTTGGAACAGAGAAATTGCTATCCGAAATGACGGAAATGTTTTTGAAGTCGAAATACCGCTGATTGAATTATGAAAGCAGTTATAATAGAAGATGAAATTGTGGCGGCGAAAGCTTTGCAAACGCTTATTCAGGAAGTGGATGCCGACATACAAATCAGTGCGATTCTGCAATCCATTGATGAAAGCGTGGAATGGTTTCAAACTTCGCCGACGCCGGATGTGGTTTTCATGGATATTCATTTGGCGGACGGTTCTGCTTTCAACATTTTTGAGAAAACAACGATTTCCTGCCCTATTATTTTCACTACCGCCTACGATGAATACGCCTTGAAAGCGTTTGAAGTAAACAGTATTGACTATCTGTTAAAACCCATCAACAAAAAAGATTTGGAGCGGGCAATTCATAAATACAAGCATTTTTCCTCTTACCCGGACAAAAACCTGGATTTGATTAACAAATTGCTGGCAAGTCTCAAACAGACGAATGTAACGTACAAATCCTATTTTTTAGTACCGGAAAAAGACAAACTCATTCCCCTGCTCGTCAACGATATTGCAACCATTTATATTGATACTAAAATAGTGAAAGCCGTGACCGTCGGTAATCGCGTCTATTATTTAGACCAAGTCTTAGACGACCTGATGCAACAACTCGACCCGGCGCTTTTCTTCCGAGCTAACCGTCAATACATCGTTTCCAAGAAAGCGATTAAGGATATTTCAATCTGGTTCGGCAGCAAATTGTCCATCAATTTAAGCGTGTCTGTCCCGGAACGAATACTTGTAAGCAAAGTGAAGGTGAGCGAATTCAAAAAATGGTTTGCCGGATAACTCATCTTACCGAAAAATTGCTTATATTTGTACCGTCCTAATTAGAAAATACCGATGATGAAAAATTTAGTGATTTTTTTCTGCTTGTTCCCGCTGGTCTGCAATCTTTATGCACAAAAAAGGCAAGCCGTTGTATATGAAATAAATATTAACTCCGAAATCAATACGACTTCCCGTATTTTGCTCAGTAACGGATTGAAAGAAGCCAATGCGAATAATGTGGATGCCATTCTGCTTCACCTCAATACTTACGGTGGAACAGTAGTGGATGCCGATTCCATGCGCTCAGCCATACTGTACAATCCCATTCCCGTACATGTTTTCATCGACAACAACGCTGCATCGGCCGGCGCCTTAATCGCCATTGCCTGTAAGAAAATATACATGCGCCAGGGAGCCAATATCGGCGCTGCCACCGTTGTCAGCAGCACCGACGGCGAAGCCATGCCCGATAAATACCAGTCTTACATGCGCTCCATCATTCGTTCCACTGCCGAATCGCATGGGAAGACGATGGAAATCCGGAACAACGATACCATCTACAAATGGAAGCGCGACCCCACCATAGCCGAAGCTATGGTCGACGAAAGAATTTATATCCCCAATATTATTGATTCCGGTAAAGTTTTGACATTCACCGCACAAGAAGCCTTAAAATTCGGATTCTGCGATGGTATCGCCGAAAGTACGACGGATGTCATCACCCAGTATCTGGGTTATACGGATTATCAATTACTTGAATACAAACCTACTTTCCTCGACTGGCTGAAAGGTTTCCTGATGAATCCGGCTTTTCAGGCTGTCCTGATTATGATTATTGTTGCCGGAATCTATTTTGAGTTGCAATCGCCCGGCATCGGCTTCCCGACTGCTGCGGCCATAACCGCTGCTTTCCTCTATTTCACGCCCTTGTATTTAGACGGATTTGTGCAAAACTGGGAAATAATAGTCTTTATTGCGGGTCTTATTTTAGTCGCCTTAGAGATATTCGTCTTCCCCGGATTCGGTATATCAGGAGTCTTAGGCACTATTTGTATCGGGAGCGGATTGGTCTTCGCCTTGCTTGACAATAACTACTTCTCTTTCAAAGGGGTTCAGATGACCGATATCACACGTTCCATACTTACCGTCCTGTCGGGAATGCTCCTGAGTCTGATAACCATACTCTGGCTATCTTCCCGTATCGGAGAAAAAGGAATGTTCCGCAGAGTAGCCTTACTGACCGATTTATCTTCTTCCGGAAGCGTAGATACACAAGAATTTAACTTAGTTGGACAAACAGGAACAAGTTTGACCGTACTTCGACCCGCCGGAAAGGTGATTGTAAAAGGAGAAGTGTATGACTCCGTATCCAACCGGGCTTATATAGAAAGCGGAAAAACGATTGTCGTAGTCAAATTTGAAAACATGCAACTTTATGTTGAAGAAATATAAGTTGACCACCAACCGGTAATCCTTATATTTTGCAAATATGTTTTCCGATATTTTCCGCTAATGCCTGCATGGAAAGATACAAAGCATTTGCACCGGCGTCCAGAAGCAGATGGTCGGGTAAGGGGCCTGTATTGACGGCAATCGTAAAAATTCCGGCGGCTACGGCCGATTCCACACCTAAAGGTGCATTCTCAACGACAATCGCTTCGTCCGCATGAAGATTTGCCTTTTTCAATCCCATCAGGTAAGGTTCAGGATGGGGTTTCCCAAATTTGACATCATAAGCTGTGACCATCAGGTTTTTGTCAAAATAGCCGGGAAAATGTGCGTCTAAATTCTCGAACAATGTGCTCTGACCGGAACCGGTAACAATGATTCGCTTCAATCCTGACTGTTTGACTTTTTCCAATACTTCCAATGCGCCCGGCATCGGTTTTGACTGTACATTTAATTCTACAAAACGTTGTGTTTTACGTGTATAAATAGATTTTTTCTCTTCCTCAGTCGCATCTCGTCCGAAATTGCGATTGAAAAGGATATCTATGGTAGAATAGCCTGTACGCCCTTCAAACAGGTAAAAGTCGTCCGGGTCGGATTCCACGCCAACGGCAGACATGGTTTCATACCAAGCCTGAACGTGACAGGACATGGAGTCGTAAAGTACGCCATCCATGTCGAATAGTACTGCTTTTGTCATAACCGCTTAATATCCGGGCTTTTTCAGCAAGGAGAACATATTCTTTTTATAGGCTTCCACACCGGGTTGGTCAAAAGGATTCACGCCAAGCAAATAACCGCTGATGCCGCAAGCTCTTTCGAAAAAATAGAGTAATTGACCGATATAATATTCATTGAGTTCCGGAATTGTAATTTTTATATTGGGAACACCTCCGTCCACATGCGCCATTTGCGTACCCAACTCAGCCATTTTGTTTACATAATCAACCCGTTGTCCGGCCAAGTAATTCAGTCCGTCGAGGTCTTGTTCGTCTTTCGGCACATCGACCCTGTGCTGAGGATTGGCAACAGAGATTACTGTTTCGAAAATACTGCGTTCGCCTTCCTGAATCCATTGTCCCATCGAATGTAAATCCGTGGTAAAGTCAACAGAAGCAGTGAAGATGCCTTTGTTCTCTTTTCCTTCGCTTTCTCCATACAATTGTTTCCACCATTCGGCTACATAATGGAATTTGGGGTTGAAATTCGCCAAAATCTCTATTTTTTTGCCGTGTTGGTATAGAATATTCCGCGTCGCCGCATATTGAGCTGCAATGTTTTCGGAGAAAGGTACCTGATAATCGCTTGCCTTTTCCATATCGGAGGCGCCTTTCACCAATTGTCTGATATCAATTCCGGCAAGAGCAATGGGCAATAAGCCAACGGGTGTCAATACCGAAAAACGGCCGCCAACATTATCCGGGATGACAAAAGTTTTGTAAGTTTCCTTCGTCGCCAAGGTACGTAAAGCGCCCTTGGCCTTGTCGGTGATGGCTACAATCCGATTTTTTGCTTCCGCTTTTCCGATTGATTCTTCCAATTGCTTTTTCAGAATCCGAAAAGCCAAAGCCGGTTCGGTTGTCGTGCCCGATTTCGAAATATTGATGATACCGAAAGATTTTCCTTTTAAAAATGTCGATAGTTCGTACAAGTAATCCTCGCCGATGTTATGTCCCGCATAAACGATAACAGGTTTTTTATTATTTATGCCGTCGAAAGCGCCGGAAATAGCGTCTATCACGGCTTTGGCTCCCAGATAGCTTCCCCCGATACCGATAACGACAAGCGCTTCGCACCGGGTGCGCAAAGCATCAGCGGTTTTCTGAATTTCGTCGAGAAAATCTTCGGTGATGGAAGAAGGCAGGTGTAACCAACCTAAAAAATCATTTCCCTTACCCGTGCCGTTTTCTAATGCCGTATTTGCGGCTTCTGCGGCTACAGACAGCGCATAAACCTGTTCCCGGTTTATGGTATTAAAAGTTTTACTGATGTCTAAAGTTATTTTTTCCATATTTTTTCATTTAAATGTTTCCGTCAGTTTGCGTATAGCCGGAACAGCCGATTTTCTTTCGTACAAAATAGCGTGAACCGTATCCAGTATCGGCATATCAACATTGTATTCACTATTGATTTCCTTGATACATTTGGTGCCGAAATAGCCTTCAGCTATCATTTCCATTTCCAACTGGGCTGTTTTGACCGAATAGCCTTTTCCTATCATGGTGCCGAAAATTCGGTTTCGACTGAAGCGTGAATAAGCGGTCACCAACAAATCGCCCAAGTAAGCCGAATCACAAATATTTCTGCTCAAGGGTCTTGCTGCATTGATAAACCGTTCCATTTCGATAATGGAATTGGAAATGAAAATAGCCTGAAAATTATCGCCGTATTTCAATCCGTGACAGATTCCGGATACAATGGCATAAACATTTTTCAGGACGGAAGCGTATTCCACACCGGTAACATCGGTCGATACGGAAGTTCGCACAAAATGGGTATTGAACATTTCCGCAATCAACTGTGCTCTTTTCAAGTCGAAACAATTGATGTTCAGGTAAGACAGCCGTTCCAAAGCAACTTCTTCTGCATGACAGGGGCCTCCCAGAACGGCAATATTTTCTTTGGGAACATCATAAAAAATGGAAAGATACTCCGAAACCAGCATGTTTTCGTCCGGAACAATTCCTTTTATGGCCGATAAAATGATTTTATCTTTCAAGGGCGTATTCAGTTTTTGCAGGTGTTGCTTCAAAAACGGAGAAGGAATCGCAAATACCAGAATATCACAATCCCGTACCACATCATTGATATTATCGTAGAATGTGATATTTTCCATGTTGAATCTGACTCCTGTGAGATAGGAAGGATTGTGTCCGAAATTTTTAAATTCCTCTATCTGGTCAGGGCGGCGCATATACCAATTAAAATTGGTTTGCGTCATCGAAATAATTTTAGCGATAGCAGTGGCCCAACTTCCGCCACCCATAATGCCTACTTTATAGGGTAATTGCATACGAATAAAATTAATTGTTTAAAATTAATTCTTCTTTTTTATGTGCTTTTTCCGGGCGCATTTGCGGGAAAAGCAAAACTTCCTGAATAGAAGACTGACCGGTTAACAACATAGCCAAACGATCCATGCCGATACCCATACCGGATGTCGGAGGCATTCCATACTCCAAAGCACGCAAAAAATCCTGATCGATGAACATGGCTTCATCATCCCCTTTTTCGGAAAGTTTCAATTGTTCTTCGAAACGTTCCCGCTGGTCGATCGGGTCATTTAGTTCGGAATACGCATTCGCCAGTTCTTTACCGTTAACCATCAATTCGAAGCGCTCGGTCAGATCCGGATTGTGGCGATGTCGCTTACAAAGCGGAGACATTTCTTTCGGATAATCGGTAATGAAAGTGGGTTGAATATATTTATTTTCGCATGTTTCGCCGAAAATCTCGTCTATCAGTTTGCCTTTCCCCATGGTTTTATCTTGTTCAACGCCCAATTTTTTGCAAACTTCCCGAAGTTGATCTTCATTCATGTCGGTGATATCCATGCCTGTATTTTCTTTGATGGCGTCTATCATCGTAACCCTTCGGTAGGGCGCTTTGAAATCAATAAGTGTATTCCCTGTTTTTACCTGTGTTGTTCCGAGAACATCCAGACATGTTTTTTCCAACATTTGTTCGGTGAAACACATCATCCAATTATAGTCTTTGTAAGAGACATAAATTTCCATGACTGTAAATTCCGGGTTGTGGGTGCGGTCCATGCCTTCGTTCCTGAAATTGCGGGAAAATTCGTAAACGCCTTCAAATCCGCCGACAATTAGCCTTTTCAGGTACAATTCATTGGCGATTCTCAGGTAAAGTGGAATATCCAAAGCATTGTGGTGAGTGATAAAAGGACGGGCTGCGGCTCCTCCCGGAATGCTTTGCAATACGGGCGTGTCGACCTCAATATACCCTCTTTCATTGAAAAACGAACGCATGGCATTAAATACCTGCGTCCGTTTGATGAAAACATCTCTTATACCTTCGTTCACAACCAAATCCACATAACGCTGGCGATAGCGCATTTCCGGGTCTTCAAAAGCGTCGTAAGCCACACCGTCTTTGTATTTTACGATAGGTAATGGGCGTAAGGATTTGGCCAATACGACAAGTTTCTCCGCATGCACGGAAACGGTTCCCATTTGCGTGCGGAAAACAAAGCCTTTGATACCGATAAAATCGCCTATATCCAAAGCTTTTTTGAATACAATATTGTACAAATCCTTGTCTTCGTCAGGGCAGATATCATCGCGCGTTACATAAACCTGTACCCTTCCTGCCGAATCCTGCAATTCAATGAAAGAAGCCTTGCCCATAATCCTTCGGCTCATAATTCGTCCGGCAATCTGCACTTCCCGTCTGGTTCCATCATCTTTAAAGTTGTCTTTAATCTCTGTGGAATAAGCTGTTACTTCATACGCTTCTGCCGGATATGGGTCTATTCCCATACTGCGTAAATCATCCAAACTTTTGCGGCGGAATAATTCCTGTTCGCTTAATTCTTGTATGTTCATCTACATTATTTTTGGAAAAACAATTACAAAGGTACTATAAATACAGTATCCTTCCTAACAATATGCTAAAAAAATTAAATTTCGGGATTTTCCGGTTGTACCACTTCCGGCTGAAAATACCGCTTGTTGACTATCTCTTCATAAGCGCCTTCGGGCAGGTAAAAGCGCACGTCTTTTCCTTGTCTGATGGCTTTACGGATGAAAGTAGAAGATATTTCCATTTTGGGAGCGCCTTTTGTCATTCTTACATTTGGATGATTGATATAGATTCTACCGGTACCCAAACGAGGATATATCAATGTTTTAAAATTTTTCAATATCAATTGGTAATCTTTCCATCGGTGAAAAGTCTCCCAATTATCCGAACCGATAATCAATTCGAAAGTATCTTCCTGAAATAGCATTCGAAGTTTCTGCAAGGTATTGATGGTGTAGGTCGGCTGGGGCATTTCCCATTCGATAGTGCAAGTTTTGAATTTTGGATAGTCATGGATGGCTTTTTCTAATAATGCCAACCTGAACGCTTGATCCATCAACTCAACTTTCCCCTTGACGGGACTTTGAGGTGTGATTAAAAACCAAATTTCATCATATTCGCCGTATTCCGCAATGTAATTCGCGAGGACCAAATGTCCTACATGTACAGGGTTAAATGAACCCGGAAAAATACCTATTTTCATGAGTGTGTTAAAAATTTATTAATTAATAATATTGTATCTTTTGTTGCTTTTTCTAAATTATCGTTGATAATCACTTCGTCGTATTGTGGTGCAAGACCCAATTCGTAAGTCGCTTTTGCTATTCTGTCCGCAATAATTTCCGGAGAATCCGTGCCTCGTTTTTCCAGTCTCTTTTGCAATTCTGCTATGGAAGGAGGTTGTATAAACAGCAATAAAGCCTTGTCTCCGTACATCTTTTTTATGTTTAAACCGCCCGCCACATCTACGTCCAAAATGATATTTTTTCCATTATCCAATTGTTTTTCTACTTCTGATTTTAGGGTGCCATAAAACATATCTTTGTAAACTTCCTCATATTCAATAAATTGATTATCTTTTATTTTCTCTTTGAACGCTTCCGGACTGAGAAAATAATACTCTTTCCCGTGTTTTTCATTTCCGCGAGGAAAGCGGCTGGTTGCCGATATGGAAAATGCCAACGGTAATCCATTGTCAAGCACTTGCTTGATAATGGTCGACTTTCCAGAACCGGAAGGTGCAGATAATATAATCAATTTCCCTTTTTCCAACGAATAATCTCTTTTAAGTTATAAAACATTCAAAATTTGTTCTTTAATTTGCTCTAATTCGTCTTTCATTTGAATGACAATTTTTTGCATAGCAGCATGATTGGATTTTGAGCCTAAGGTATTAATTTCTCTTCCCATTTCCTGGATAATAAATCCCAATTTTCTGCCTTGACTATTTTCATTATGCAATGTTTCTAAAAAATATTTCAAATGGTTGTTCAGTCGTGATTTTTCTTCGTTGATATCCAATCTTTCAATATAAAAAATCAACTCCTGTTCGAAACGGTTTTCATCATATTGCGTTTCTAATTTCTGCAATGAATCCTGTAACCGGCTTTTGATTTTCTCAACCCGCTCAGGCTCATATTCTTCTATTTTTTTAGATAATTGTTTGATATTTTCTATTTTGTTGATAAATATTTTTTCAAGCATAAACCCTTCCTGTGTACGAAATTCAACCAATGCTTTTAAGGCTGTTTCTATTGTATGACGAATCGCCAACCATTCATTTTCGTTCAATTCCGCAACCTCGGCCTTGATGGTATCCGGTAAATGAAGCAGCAAAGATAACCAATCTATCGGTGGCTCAATAGCTAAATTTTTTGCGATCTCTTTCACGTCGTCATAGTAATTTTTAATTACATTCGGATTAATCCTGTTAGCAAAAGATTTATCATTTGTGTCAATATAGATAGTAAAATCAATCTTTCCTCTTTCAATTGACTGAAGAAGCATATTTCGAATATCTATCTCCTTTTCTCTATAAACATTTGGAATTCTTGTGTTTATATCAAGCTGTTTGCTGTTTAGAGACTTTATTTCTATCGTAATTTTCTTGCCTTGGAACTCCGTTTCGGCCTTTCCAAAACCGGTCATTGACTGAATCATGTTTAAATTCTTTTTGCAAAATTAGTTTTTTATATTTTAAAAAAGGTAACTTTGTACGTTAAAATTTAATTTTTTTAGAAATGGCATGTATTTTACACATTGAAACGGCTACAGAAATCGGCTCTTTTGCAATTTCCAAGGATGGAGATTTGCAACATTACGACGTCAGTACAACCAATTTTTCCCATTCGGCATCAATGGGTCGGTTTGTTGAAGCCGGCATCCACCTATTGGACGAGGAAGGTTTGAAGCCGGATGCTGTTGCCATCAGCGAAGGACCGGGTTCTTATACCGGATTGCGGATAGGCGTTTCCTTGGCCAAAGGACTTTGCTTCGGTTTTGATATTCCGCTGATAGCCATTCCGACGCTGAAAATTATGACGGCCGGACTGTTTCGTTTCATTTCACGGGAAGCATCCGTTTTCTATTGTCCCATGATTGATGCCCGGAGGATGGAGGTATATTCGGCAATTTACGATGAAAATCTGACTATCATCAGGCCGGTTCAGGCAGATATTATCACGACCGATTCTTTCAGGGAATACCTCTCCCGTGGGAAAGCGCTCTTTTTTGGAAACGGTTCGGATAAATGTAAAACAGTTATTGATTCCGCCAATGCCGTGTTCGTCGACAAGGTCTATCCTGAAGCATCCGCCATGATTGAATTAGCCGATATCGCTTATGCAAACCGGGAATTTGTAGACCTGGCCTATTTCGAACCTTTCTATCTGAAGTCTTTTCAAGCTACTGTGCCGAAGAATAAAATCATTCCGACGGTAGATATTCCCGTGCAAATTGCAAAGAAGTAAATTTTTTGAATATTTGGTAAAAAAATATTTATCTTTGTAAGCAATTATCAACAAACTAAAAATTATTTCATGGATTCACAAAGAGTAGACCTGTTTATCATGTCAAACAGCAAACATTTCGAAAGTTTTCAGTTGCCCGCCATCAAGCAGCAATTGTTGAATTTACCGGAAGAGAAATGGATACGGATTCAGTATGTTCAGTTCAAAGACCCTACCACGGCGCTTATCATTTCATTGATTGGCGGATGTCTTGGTATCGACCGTTTTTATATCGGAGATTCGGGATTGGGAATTGCCAAATTACTTACCTGCGGAGGATTCTATGTTTGGACGATAGTAGATTGGTTCTTGATTATGGGAGCCACAAAGGAAAAAAACTTGCAGCAATTTCAGCAAGCCTTGACTTACTGATACAATAGTATAAATCTATGACAAAAAGGAACTTGTATATTTTCGTTTTTGTCGCTTCTCTTGCAGGCTATGTGTGGGTAATAGTGAATATATTTCATATTACGGCCACGTATGGGGTGTGTTTGTTCCACAAAATAACCCATATACCTTGCCCGGCCTGTGGCGCTACACATTCGGTGGTTTCGCTCTTAAACGGTGATTTTGCGGGCGCTTTTTATGCCAATCCATTCGGATTCATTATTTGTGCAGCCTTAGCGCTGTTGCCTTTGTGGCTTTTGTTTGATTGTATATGCCACAAAGACAGTTTTTTCCGCTTTTATAAAAACACGGAGGCAGCGCTAAGGAAAAAGTATATTGCCATTCCTGCGCTTGTATTGGTAATCATCAATTGGATATGGAATCTGCACAAATATTTGTGATGGAAAATAAGCGCAGCATTTCAGCTAATCATGAACCATCCCATTTGGCGGGTTTGGTTCAGTTTTTTCAGTTGTTTGTTCAGCAACACATTTTCCGGTTTTTGAAGCAAAGCGTCGTCTTCGAGTATCTCAAGGGCCAGGTCTCGGGCAAGCGTGAGGATTTGCCCGTCTTTGGCCAGGTCTGCAATTTTCAGGTTAAATGCTATTCCGCTTTGCTGTGTGCCGTCGATATCACCGGGGCCGCGCAGTTTCAGGTCCTCTTCGGCGATGAGAAACCCATCGTTGGTTTCAGTCATGATGGCGATTCGCTTGCGGGTATTTTCCGATAATTCGTATTCCGTCAACAGGATACAGTAAGACTGGTCGGCGCCCCGCCCTACCCTGCCCCGCAATTGGTGCAATTGCGAAAGACCAAAGCGTTCGGCGTTTTCTATAATCATTACGGAAGCATTGGGAACATTGACGCCGACTTCTATCACCGTTGTCGCCACCATAATTCGCGTTTGTCCGGAAACAAATTTCTGCATTTCTGCTTCTTTTTCAGCCGATTTCATTTTACCGTGCACCATAGAAACTGCGTATTCCGGGAAAATCTCTTTTGTGATTTCGAATCCGGCGCTGAGATTTTTCAAATCCAGGGCTTCACTTTCCGCTATCAAAGGATAAACAATGTAAACCTGCCTTCCGGCGCGAAGTTGCCTGCGTACGGAATCGTACAAATTGTTGCGTTTGGCGCTGTAAATATGCAGTGTTTTTATCGGCTTCCGGCCGGGAGGAAGTTCGTCAATCACCGAAATAGCCAAATCGCCGTAAAAAGTCATGGCCAAGGTACGGGGAATCGGGGTGGCGGTCATCACCAGGATATGTGGAGGAATTGTGTTCTTTTTCCAGAGTTTAGCACGTTGAGCTACGCCAAAACGGTGTTGTTCATCAATAACCACCAATCCGAGATTGCCGAACGAAACCGTATCTTCAATAAGGGCATGTGTACCGATAAGTAGCTGTATATTTCCGTTCTGTACTTCCGGTAATATTTCATTCCGCACTTTTTTCTTTGTAGAACCCGTCAATAAGCGAACTTCTATACCCAATCCTTCCGTCAATGCGCTTATGGTCTCGAAGTGTTGAGCGGCCAGAATTTCCGTAGGAGCCATCAGGGCGGTCTGAAAGCCGTTGTCTATGGCAATCAGGATAGAAAGCAAGGCAACCAAAGTCTTTCCGCTACCTACATCGCCCTGCAGCAAACGGTTCATCTGCCGTCCGCTGTTCATGTCCCGGCGGATTTCTTTCACAACCTTTTTTTGTGCACCGGTCAGTTCAAAAGGGAGTTTTTCAAAATAAAAACGGTTGAAATAATCGCCTACCTGGGTGAAATTGAATCCGCCGAGGCGTTTTTCCCGGTATTTGGTTACACGCAGGATATTGAGTTGCAAGTAAAACAATTCCTCAAATTTCAGCCGTAATTCTGCATTCCGCAAGGCTGCGGGTGATGCCGGAAAATGAATATTGCGTATCGCTTCGTCCAAGGGCACAAGATGCGCTTTTTGGATTATCGTTTCCGGAAGGGTTTCCGGAAGCGCTTCTTTGCTATTTTCCAGCACAGCAGCAATAATCCGCTGAATGGCGCGGGAATGAAGAAATACATTCTTCATTTTTTCGGTCGTATTATACTGTCCCTGAACGCCAAGTTCCCCTTTGAAAAACTTATCTTCCGTATCCAATTCCGGGTGAGCGATATTGATATTGCCGTTGAACAAAGTCGGCTTACCGAACAAAATATAGGCTGTATCCAGCTTGTACATGTTTTGAATGGTTTTGATATTTTGAAACCAAACCAAATCAATACATCCGGTAGCGTCATAAAATTCTGCGGTCAACCGGCGTTTATGGCCTTCACCTACGGTTTCGTAATAACGAAGTTTTCCTTTCAACTGGATATAAGGCATGGAATTGTCATTGCTGATTCGGGTGGCGATTCCTTTCAGATGAGGTTCGCTCCCATAACGGCAAATTTTCAATACTTCGCTGATTGTAAATATTTTACTTCTGTCTATGTATTTAAAAGGAAAATAATAGAGAATATCTTCCCATGAAGCTACTTCAATCTCTTTCTTCAGCACATCCGCCTTTTTGGGTCCTATACCCGGCAAATACATGATATTTTGGCGGCTCAGGTCTTGCATTTCATCAAAATTTGCGCAATGGCAAAATCAATAGGTGTTGTTATTTTGAGGTTTTCCCGTTTCCCTTCAACAGTTGTCGGATGACAGGTTCCGGCAGCTTCCACAACGGAAACATCATCGGTAAATTCTTCTTTGTAATCCTGCTTATAAGCCGCTATCAACAGGTCTGCCCAAAAAACCTGAGGCGTCTGCACCAGAAAATATTTGGAACGGTCGACCGAAACGAACTTTTTGGCAGTGGCGCCCGTACTTTTGCGTAAAGAATCGGTAACCGGGATAATCGGATAAGCGCCTTTTTCCAAAGTAGCCTGTTCGTAAGTACGGGCAATCAGCGATTTGGATACCAAAGGCCGAACGCCGTCATGGACGCCGATGAGGACATTGTCCATCCAGTTCTGTTCTTTAGCGGCCAACTGTTTTTCAATCAGGGATAAACCGTTTTTCACCGAATGGAAGCGCGTTTCTCCACCCGAAACTACTACATGGGGAATGTTGAAATCATAATCTGTGCAAAGATTTTTCCAATACACCATCTGAACATCCGGCAAAACGAGTATGATACGGATGGCGCGGTCGTAATCGTAAAAGGCGTCAAGGGTATGCATCAATACCGGCCTGCCACACAAAACCTGGAACTGTTTGGGAGAATCACTCCCCATCCGCAAACCTTTTCCTCCGGCCACGATAATCACGTATTTGTCTTGCATAAATATTTTATTTTATTTCGTCTAATATTTTCTTTGTTTCTTCACTTGCAAGGAATAATTTTTCCTTGCAAATCTTCAGTAAAACAGAGGCCTCTTTCAGCTTTTCACTTAAATCGTCCACATCCAATTTATTGCTTTCTATCAGCGCCTGAATTTCTTCCAAACGGATGAAAGCCTCTTTGTAAGTCATTTCTTTTTTTGCCATAACGCATTTCTATTTTCTGAATTTACTTCACAAAAATAATTAAATTTTTTAATGAAGCCGCTAAAAATTGCTTTTTCTTCCATAGATATGCAGATATACCCTATTTATGGTATCCCTTGACTCAATAATATTTTGTACTTTTGCCGCTCATTTAATAAGACTATGTCGAAAATAAACAAAGAAACAGGAACATTTGCTGTAAAAAAAGGCCTGGCAGAAATGCTCAAAGGCGGAGTTATCATGGATGTTGTGAATCCGGCACAGGCAAAAATCGCCGAAGAAGCCGGCGCTGTTGCCGTCATGGCCTTAGAACGTGTACCTTCGGATATTCGTTCGCAAGGTGGTGTAGCGCGGATGTCTGACCCGGAGATGATTATCGAAATTCAAAACGCCGTATCTATCCCCGTGATGGCAAAAGCCCGTATCGGACACATTATTGAAGCCCGTGTTTTGGAGGCTTTGGAAATTGACTTCATTGATGAAAGCGAGGTGCTAACTCCTGCCGATGATGTTTATCACATTCTGAAATCCGATTTTAAAGTGCCGTTTGTCTGTGGCGCCCGTAATTTGGGTGAAGCGCTTCGCCGCATTGGAGAAGGCGCCGCCATGATACGCACCAAAGGCGAAGCCGGTACCGGCGATGTAGTGGAAGCCGTTCGTCATATACGTCAGGTAAATGAAGATATACAACGAGTTGTAAGCGCTTCCCAAATGGAGTTGATGACGATAGCCAAGGATTTTGGCGCTCCTTATGAACTCGTTTTGCAAGTGAAAGAATTGGGCAGACTTCCGGTCGTCAACTTTGCTGCCGGAGGGGTTGCTACTCCAGCTGACGCCGCGTTGATGATGGAGTTAGGCTGTGACGGCGTATTCGTAGGTTCCGGTATTTTTAAATCGGATAATCCGGCTAAACGCGCCAAAGCCATTGTCGAAGCCGTTGCGCATTACCAAGACGCCAAGTTGATTGCCGAAGTATCAAAAGGATTAGGTGAAGCCATGCGTGGTCAAAGTGTAGCGCAAATGGAGGATAAAGATAAAATAGCCGGTCGTGGATGGTAAGCGATGAAAATTGGGATTTTAGCCTTGCAAGGGGCTGTAAGAGAACATCGTAAGTTATTACAACGCTTAGGTGTGGAAACGGTTGATGTGCTGAATCCGCAAGATTTAGACGGAATAAACGGATTAATTCTACCCGGCGGAGAAAGCACTACGGTAGGGAAACTTTTGGTACGTTACGATTTATTGGGGCCAATTGCCGAACTGGGACGGAAAGGTTTGCCGATTTTCGGCACGTGTACGGGACTGATACTTTTGTCAAAATACATCAACAACAGCGACCAGCCACGTTTGGGTCTGATGGATACGTATGTGGAACGCAATGCTTTCGGCCGTCAATTAGCCAGTTTTGAAGCAGATATGTGTATCCCGGTATTGGGTGAAACGCCGTTCCATACCCTGTTTATCCGTGCGCCTTATATCGACAAAGCCGACTCCGGGGTCATGGTTTTGCTCCGCTATCAGGATAAAATACTCTTTGCGGAACAAGATAATTTCCTTGCAGCGGCATTTCATCCTGAATTGACGGACGATACCAGGGTACATGCGTATTTTATCCGTAAAATAACATCACATTAGTTAATTTTTTACTATTTTCCAACAGGAATTTGTTTCCTTGGAAAATATTTTTTTCCTTTGATAAATTTTCCGACAAAAAATAATGCCGGTAGAAAATAGAGTAAAATTTTTTAAAAATATTTATACATGAAAAAAATTGTAATTATCTCCTTGGTTTGCGGATTAGCAATAGCGTCTTGCAATGGGAATGGTCTGAATAAGCAAGACACAACAACAGAAAAATCAACAACAATGAAAACAGTACATTTATCAAAATCAGACTTTTTAGCGAAAGTAGCCGATTACGAAACGCATCCGGACGAATGGAAATATTTAGGTGACAAACCCGCTTTAATAGACTTTTATGCAGATTGGTGCGGTCCATGTAAAGTCGTATCGCCCATTTTGGAAGAATTGGCGGAAGAATACAAGGACAAAATTTACATTTACAAGATAGATACGGATAAAGAACAGGAATTAGCTGCTGTTTTCGGCATCCGAAGCATTCCGTCTTTACTCTTTATACCGATGGACGAAAATCCCCAGATGGCGCAGGGGGCTATGCCCAAAAGTGAATTGAAGGAAGCGATTGAAGCGTTTCTGTTGAAAAATAAATAATCATGCAAACGCTTTGTACGATACGGGATATTTACCTTTTTAAATACATTTCGTGCACAAAGATAACTTTTATAGTCATTGAACATGCGTTTTGAGGGATTTTTACTATCATACGCCAACTAATTTTATAAACCGGCTTTCCATACACACGCTGATGTCTGTCGTAATAAATCGACCCCGGTAAAACAAACTGAATCCTGACGAGAGTTCTTCGCAAGTAACGAAGCCTTGTCGCAAAAGCCATTTGGCGTCGCTCATAAAATGAAATTTTTTGGTTCCGACAACCGTTACCAAACCGTCTTTGCCATTCTTATCGGAAAAGGCGCAACAAATATGTTCCTTGCCGATATTCTCTTTCGTTAGCGTGATAAAAACGGATTCTGATGACCGGTAATATTCAGAATGAAAAAAACCGCCAAGTAAGTCCGACATTCAAAAAATTACCGCCAAAATTGTGAGGTATTTCCTTTGTATTGGAAGTCGCATAAGGAGTATGATATTCAAGGAAACAGCCTACATGTTTATAGATTAAAGATACCCCGCATAATAAATTCAAGGATTCAATACTGTAATAGGTATTTTCTCCCTCCTCATTTTCTTCTTTCAACAAATCGGTTTGCAACATGGCGCCGCTAACACCGAAATACGATTTACACGTCAAACCCTTTGACAATTTATGATGATAAGCATAACGTAAATTCAGACTTAGAAAAGATACTATTTTCGTTTCATAAATTTCATCACTCAAATTGAAATCGAAAGCGGATGATTTCACCGGAAAGGCTAAAAGTAATCCGAAATCAACTGTTGTTTTTTTCCGTATCGGTACACATATAAAGGCGTCAAAACCGGGAGCCGCCTTAAAAATTTTTGATAAATTTCCCAAAGGCAGTATTGTTACCGGACGAACTTCAATATTCGGTAAAAAACTCAAACGCTCGTTTTCTTCACGCTCAAAAGGCTCATATTCCGGTTCGTCTAATTGATTATATGCCCATTCCGGCAAAACAGGAATAGACATAAATTGTTGAATTAAAGGAGATAGCTCATAATCATCCATACTGTAGCCGTAATTACGCATTACGCATGAAATAAAACGCCCTCTCACTTCTTGCATAACATAATAGACAATCAACGGCAGGTCGTCATTCTCCATTTTATAGGCAATACGATAAGCCTCTGTGGGAATATTTTCAAAAAGAATATCCAAATATTCTTCCGATAAAATTTGGATATCTTCTCTATTGTCAGCCATTATTCGAGCATCCAAATCAAGGTCTGCCGTTACCGGAGAAGAAAACTCAGACCAACTTATCTGCCCGCCTTTGCTATAAAGATCATGTGGATATTGCCAAACGCAAGCATCTTCCAATTCAATCGTGCGACCAACAAAAGAAATGGAATTTGTTTCCCAATCATCTGAAATATATTCAGTTAAAGAATCATTTAGAAAAGCGTTTACAAATGCCTGTTCTAAAAAAATATCACGTTGATTGAATGTTTGAAACAAAATAAGAGACAGTTTACCTGCCGGTTTTTGAATCAGGAAATAAGTATCGTTTCGTTTCAAGAAGGGATTTCTTTCCAAAAGCAATTCGACTTCAATCACTTTATTCGCAGTTGGTATCAGAGGCTCGGAATATTCAGCTTGAATATCGGTGATTTTATACGCCTTTTTCAAGGCATCAATTGAACTAAGGCTTTCCAAATTGCCATCACAAACAGTCGTGTAAATTTCATAACCGGCCATTTCAAACCAAATATCGCCATTCTCATCTTTCAAGCCTTGAAGAGCAGAGAAATCATAATTTTCCGCAAAAGAGAGAACAGCGCCGGGCAAAAAGAGTAATAAAAAAATAATCCTTTTCATCATCAATGGGTGTTAAATTGAATTGAAAGACAAAGGTAATTAATAATTTCCAATTATTGGTTGCGCCAAATATTTAGTATTTTGCAGTTTTGCCATTGGGGAATAAAGTTGTAATTTTACAAATATTTTTTCAGAATTTCATTTTTCAGTATCGGAATATCTTCTATTATTTTTTGTGCTTCGGCAATCTGTTCTTCTATCTTTTCGATTTCTGAAACGATTTTTTCCTGCTCGGAAAGAGGGGGGAGATAAATGTTTCTACCATAAGCATCATTCCTATTAAGTCCGGGTACGCCTGTTCCACCTGCAAGATTTTCTAAATTCAACTTTTTAATGGCGTGATATATAATTTTCAAAGAATATTCGATATCATCCATTTTTCTCACAAAAAAGGTTGTATCTATTGGGGTGCAATTTTTGTCAATCCAATTTACCTTTCCTGCGGAACCTTTTCTTCCGACAACTATTGCAGGCGCCTCAACTAAAAAGTCATTGTGCCAACCAACAATTCCGTTTGAACCCACAACCGGATAATCACCATTAATCCTGTTTTGGTCAGACAAAGCAATACCATATTCTAATGAAATAATATCACCTAATTTATACTCTTGTAGAAATTTAGTTTCAATAATTTGGTTGATTTTATCCTGCAATCTTTCAATCTCACGCTTCATTTTCTCCTCTTTCTGTTCCAATACTTCAATTTCAGCCACTATTTTTTCCTGTATTTCTTTGGGTGGGAGAGGAATTTTGATTTTTGCTAAATCTTCACTATATACATGTGGTTGCGCTTGTCCTCGTTGCAACTTATAAATTTCTTCTTGAATAGATTTCAAAAACAAGTACATCAATTTTGTAGAGAATAGATTTTCATCTTTTGACTGTATTGTATTACAATCCGAAGCAAAAATCGGAATTTCAAAAT
>JAITQA010000086.1 GCA_031289145.1 Dysgonamonadaceae bacterium
TTTGCAAAAATACTATGTAAAGTGATTATGTATAGTGAATGTTTGCAAAATATTGATTATCTTTGCATTAAAAATAGAAGATTTGGAACAACTTTACATAAATAAAGGCTTTACAGAAGCTTTTTTATGTAAAGGTTTACATAATAAAGCGTTTTGAAGCAGTTCTTCTAAGGCAATTTCTGAAATTTCAAGAATACCGGTTGAGTTGAAATTTTGTCCGTTTTGCTTGTGCAACAAATGCGCTTTGAAAAAACTCATTCCGTCTTTGAACATTTCAGGGATTGTTCCGATAATGTCGCGACTGTCTTTGTAGTCGCTTTCGCCAATGTTATTGCCATAAAAGGCAACCGCTTTGATACAAAAAGCAGGCTGATAACGTTGCGGAATTTTAGCGAAAAACAGCAAACCGCCTAAAGTAAGCCTGTTATTTCGGATGATATTCAGATTTTGATACAAATAGTTTTTCGGAAAATCGTTCGTGTTGTCAATGGTTGAAGAAAGATGCAACAAGTATTCCTCCACTTTCCTGATATCAATATCCTTTTCGCTGGTGTTGGGGACTATCATCTCGTCGACATATAACCTTCCACTTTGCTGAAAAAGACGAATTTGTTCATTGTTGTCCGTTACTTTTCTTTTGTCGGCGCCTTGTTTCATCCAAATGGTACCATTGTTATCCTTGTAGGGTTTGGCAGTGCCTTCATCAATATAAACCACTAATGTTTTCATTTCATCGTTAATTGAAATCGCTTCCGTAGTAAGGAAAACAGTAGGCTTGACCAGTTCATTGGCAATTGTTGCAATCCGATTATTTATGGTTTGAAGCTTTGCATAATCCAATCCGGTAATGACTCCGGTTTTGTCTTCAACGCCAAAAATAATCATTCCCCCCTTGGCATTTGCCATAGCGATAATTTCTGCCGCTATTTTGTCCGGATTATCCAATTCCCTTTTGAACTGAACTTTGCTCGTTTCACCCAAACTAATTATTTCATTTAATTCTGTGGCGGTCATCTTTTTGTATTTCTTGCAAAAATACGAAATATTATTTTATATGCAAAATAATATTTCGCCCCTATTTAAAGTTTGTTACTTGATTTAGTATTACACGAATTTTTTAAAGATACCCCTATCTCTTCCACCACTCTTGTCAAATCGTTTTCCGTAAGAATTGAGCCTGAAGGCAGGCATAAGCCGTCGTTAAACAGCGATTCGCAGACTTTCTCGCCGTAATACGGACAATCTTTGAAAACCGGTTGCAAGTGCATCGGTTTCCACAAAGGGCGTGATTCAATGTTGGCTTTCTCCAATGCCAGGCGCAAGTCTTCGCGGGTGATTCCGCCGGTTTTTTCGGGGTCTATAACGATAGCAGTCAGCCAGTAATTGGAAAAAAAATCCGGTGAAGGCGCTGTATGGAAACGGATACCTTCGATGCCGGATAAATGTTGCCGGTAGAATTGGTTGTTTTTTCTCCGTTGCGCTATTCGTTGCGGTAAAACCAGCATCTGAGCTCGTCCAATGCCGGCTATAATATTACTCATCCGGTAGTTATAGCCAATTTTGGAATGTTGGTAATGCGGAGCGGTATCCCGTGCTTGTGTTGACAGGAAGCGTGCCTTTTCGCTATACGCCTTCTTTTTCGAAACCAATGCTCCTCCACCGGAAGTAGTAATGATTTTATTTCCGTTGAAAGACAAGGCAGCCAACTCACCTAAAGTTCCACAGCAGAAGCCTTTATACATAGAACCCAAAGATTCTGCCGCATCTTCTAATACCGGTATTTCGTATCGGTTGGCGACAGCCAATAGCTCGTCCATCCCGGCAGGCATTCCGTACAGGTGTACCGCAATAATGGCTTTGGGTTTCTTCCCTTTTTTGATTCTGTCTTTGATGGCTCGCTCCAAATGTTCCGGAGACATGTTCCATGTGTCCGGTTCGCTATCAATAAATACAGGCTTGGCCATTTGGTAAAATATGGGATTGGCGGAAGCTGCATAAGTAAACGACTGGCACAGAACCTCATCGCCCACGCCCACGTTCAGCAGTATCAGGCCCAGATGCATTGCAGATGTGCCTGAGTTTAACAACAATACCTGGGAGTCATTTTTCAGAAAGTCGGCTAAGGCCTGTTCAAAGGCATCCAGATTATGTCCCACGGTCGTCACCCAGTTTGTATCAAATGCCTCCTGTATAAACTCTTGTTCGCGTCCGCTCAAATGAGCAAGAGACAGCCAGATGTGATTATTGTTCATCTATTCATTTTGACTAATTGGATGATTGATTCTCCTGTTTTGAATTTCCATTCAAAGATAGTGATATTTTCTTAGAGATGCAAAGCAAAGAACCGAAACTTAAGCAAATAAATGACCGACAATAGCGCAACTATAACTATTCCAAATCTCCAAATCCATTCATTATAATGTTCGTACGAATGAATTATTATGCCACAGATTAATAATTGGACAAAACCGTATCCGGCGGAAACTTTCAGATGGGAAATTTCCCGTTCATTCGACAATATCTGGTAAAAATGCATGCGATGTGCCTGAAAGATATTCTGTTTCAGATAAAGGCGATGTAAAATCGTAAAAATGGTATCGACTCCGTAAACGGATAGAAAAAGAATCCAGATAAGGGATTGAGTTGCCAACATCAACTGGAGCAGCAGGGTGACCATCCAAAAAGAAATGCCCAAACTGCCGACATCTCCGGCAAAACATTTCGCCCGTTTCCGGCAATTGAAAAACAGAAATACGATGCAAGCTAAAATGGCATAATTGATGAAATCTGGAGAAGTAAAAGAGATAAGTTTTTGATTTACATATTGTAAGGAGAGTAAAACAACGAAACTGTATAATCCGGTTATTCCGTTGATGCCATCCATAAAATTGTAGGCATTCATCACGCCGACAAAAAAGATATAGGCCAAGCCAATCAGCCACCAAGGCAACTGTGAGAACAATCCTAATCCATAGAAAATCAAGCTAATAGATAAAAAATGCACCATAATCCGCACCCGATTGGGCAAAGAAGCAACATCGTCCCACAAACTAATGCCTGAAATCAACGTAATTCCCGTCAAAAAATAAAGGCTGTCGGGCAAATAACAGACCGAATACAACAGGCCTGCCAACCAAAAAACGATGCCTCCGCCCCGAATCGTGATGTAGTTGTGCGAACTGCGTTCGTTAGGCTTGTCGATGATGCGGTATTTAGCGGCAATGGCAAAATAAAGAATCATCCCGGCAAAGAGGATGATTATGACAATCGGATAACGAATAATCGGAAGAGGTAACATTTGTGCGTATAATTGAGGATTGATGGTGGATACAAGCGTCTATTTGTCAGTTCCTGATTTAGATTGACCTGAAAGTCCCGCGTAGGGACGATGACTTTATTAACCGTAGGTGAAGCGAAGCGCAACCTGCGGATGGCACAGATTATTCTCAAGGAAATTTTTTGTCATTTTGGACGGGACGAGTCGATATTTTTGATTGTCTGGCGTAGAAATGCTTCAAAAGGAAGGGCAAACTCTTTGCGTTTCAATGCAAACTCAACTGTCGTTTTCAAAAATTCCAGTTTATTTCCAATATCGTAGCGTTTACCTTCGAATGTTGATGCAACAATATTTTCCTGTTTCAGTAGTATGATAAGCGCATCCGTAAGTTGAATCTCATTATTTTTACCGCGTTCTGTTTTTTCCAACGCAGCAAATATTTGTGGCGTAAGGATATATCTTCCTGCGATAGCCAGATTCGACGGAGCTTTCTCCCTTTCCGGTTTTTCGACTAATTCGGTCAATTGTATAATCCTGTTATCCAAATGTTTACCACCTACAATTCCATACCTGGACACCCTGTCCCAAGGCACTTCTTCGACTGCAATCACACTTTGGTGATATTGTTCGTAGGCATCAATCAACTGCTGGGTCGCAGGTATCACAGACTCGACAACAGTATCGCCCAGCAAGACCGCAAAAGGTTCGTTTCCGCAATGAAAACGCGCATGGTAAATTGCATCGCCCAGCCCGTTCAATTCCTTTTGCCTGATAAAATGAATGTTAGCCATGTTTTCGATATGGCGGAGTTGATTGTACAAGGCCTCGTCCTGCTCCTGAATATGGGATTCCAACTCGATATTACGGTCGAAATGATCTTCGATAGAACGTTTTCCCTTACCCGAAATAATCAGAATATCTTCAATCCCCGAATCAACACATTCCTGTACCACATATTGAATGGTAGGCGTATCAATTATGGGCAACATTTCTTTGGGTTGAGCCTTCGTCGCCGGCAAAAACCGTGTACCAAAACCGGCAGCGGGGATTACTGCTTTTTTTATCATTGTATTGAATTTTTTATGTGATACTTACAGGATGTATGGTTTAACCACTCTTGCATTGATTTTCTTGAGATTGACAACAAGTTTACGCAATACATCATCGTTTTCGTACATGCCGATGATAGCTCCACCGGAACCTGTAAATTTCGCGGAAGCGCCTGAATTTCTGGCGATTCCGACAAGTTCCATATTGCTCTCGGAGATATTCATTATCTTGCAGCGCAGGTCGAAATTATGGTCAATCAATTCGTTCAACAACTTATAATCTCTGTTCAGAATAGCGTTTTTACCTTGTTCGGCGACATCGGCAAGCTCGGCAATCGTTTGATGTACGAATGCTTCTCCTTTTTCATAACGTTCTTTCAGGTTGTTGAATACCGCACCCGAAACCTTGCTTAAATCGGTTTTATAAGCCAGATATAGCTTGGGTAAAAGATGAGCGTCGATACGTTCGTATTTGCCTGACTGGTGTTCCTCGAAATAATCTTTGCTAAAATCCATAAAGACACATCCTTCGTAAGCTTGAATAACCCTGTCCTGAAGGCCTGCGTTTATGCCAAGTTCTTCTTTTTCGGCAGCCAAAACGATATTGGGAATCTGCTCCAAAGGGATTTCCACATCGTAAAAACGCATCAGTGCACGCATTACAGCCGTCATAATAGCGCTTGAACCGGCAAGCCCAACCTGTCGCGGAATAGAAGACTGATAACGGATTGTGAAATTTTTGTTTGGCAAACGGATCTGATTATCTTCACAATATTCATAAAATCGTTTGATCACGGCTTTGAGCAAACGCCGTCCGCCATAATAACCATTTTGCCTGACAGTATTTGTAAGATGGTATAAATTTCTGAAATGGGCTCTATCTTCCTCCATCTCTTCCAGAACAAGTTCCGGCGTCTGATAAAGTGAAATAATGGCGCCGAAATTTTTCACTATAATAGAAACCGTTTTACCGAAATATCCGTCGGAGGGATTTCCCAGCAAACCGGCTCTTGCATACGCTCTACTTTCTATAATCATAAATGTAATTGACCAATGGCTTCTTAACCGCTAAAAAAGCAAATTTTTGAAATATTTTATTGTTTTCTTTAGTCCTTCATCCAATTGAATGTTAGGTTCCCAATTTAAAGTCGCTTTAGCTAATGTAATATCCGGCTTACGCTGTTTGGGATCATCGTGGGGAAGCGGGAGGAAAACCAATTGTGATTTGGAATCGGTCAATTCAATGATTTTTTCTGCCAGTTCCAACATTGTAAATTCATGCGGATTTCCGATATTAACAGGCCCGATAAAATTTTTGTCGTTGTTCATCATTTTGATCAGTCCTTCAACCAAATCGTCGACATACAGAAAAGAGCGCGTCTGTTGCCCGTTACCGTAAATAGTAATATTTTGATTTTTAAGAGCTTGAATGATAAAATTCGATACCACACGCCCATCATTCGGATGCATGTGTGGCCCATAAGTATTGAAAATCCGAACAATTCGAATAGCTACACGGTTCATTCTGTGATAGTCCATAAATAGTGTTTCGGCGCAACGTTTACCCTCATCGTAGCACGAGCGGATACCGACAGGATTGACATTTCCCCAGTAACTTTCTACCTGTGGGTGAATTGCCGGATCACCATAGACCTCGCTTGTCGATGCCTGCAAAATTTTTGCCGGAATGCGTTTTGCAAGACCGAGCATATTTATTGCGCCTGAAACCGACACTTTTGTTGTCTGAATAGCATCGTGCTGATAATGTACAGGCGAGCTAGGGCAAGCCAAGTTGTAGATTTCATCGACCTCCACATATAACGGGAAACAAACATCGTGGCGGATAACCTCAAAATATGGATTGCCCAACAAATGAACGATATTTTGTTTACTGCCGGTGAAAAAATTATCTACGCAAATAACCTCATTACCTTCGTTTAAAAGCCTATCACACAGATGCGAGCCAATAAATCCGGCACCTCCGGTAACTAAAATCTTTTTTTTGATCATGGATTTGTTATTTTTTGATTTTTTAATTCAACGATTTTAGCTTTTACGTTGAAAAAATATTGCATTTTATAAACACTGAAAACATAGCCCGCCCGACCTGGCATAAGCCATCAACCGTGTATTTCAAAATGATTGAATCGTTTTCATAATCCCTTCTTTGGCGGTTACCGGCATTTTATCTATCTGTAAAGCCTGTTTAATCTTTTGATTTGACACTACATAATTCTCCGTCAATTTATGAAGCCGTTCCGTATTCAAAGGCAGATGCAGGGCCGTTCCCATCTTGGCACAGGCGTTCATACACCCTTTGTTCAATTTCCAGATATGTGGTTTTTTGCCCGTTGCTTCACACATAATGTGGATTAACTCATTGGTCGATAAGGCTTCATCATCTCCAATATGATAAGTCCCGGATTCGATATTTTTCGACAACAATCCGTTTACGATGTAGCACAAATTATCAATTGAAGTAAATGACCTTCGGTTATCAAAAGCGCCCAATGGCCAGGGAATTCCTTTACTCACCACATTGTACAGCAGATTCAGATTGCCTTTGTTTCCCGGCCCGTGGATCATGCAAGGGCGTAGGATGTAAACACCTCTCCCCTCTGCCCCCTCCCCACAAGGGAGGGGAGGGAGTGCGGATTGGATGTATTCTTCAGCTTTGATTTTGCTTTCGCCGTAAGGGCCAACGGGGTGGGGGATAACGTCTTCCGTCAGGCAATCGCCTTCGACCGTATCGGCAGCGGCTTTCACCGAACTGAAAAAGATAAATTGCGTGGCGGAAGATCGCAGAAAATAATCGAAAATCTTTTGTGTCAATCCGGTGTTGATATCGAAATAGACTTGCGATTGGCTTTTATTTTTCGTATCGTGGGCTTTCCCCGCTAAATGGATAATCGTATCTACAGTAGGAATTTGCTCTAAATCGTTCCATGAAAAAGTTTTTACAATTCCGTCTTTTTCGGGCGAAATAATATCCAAACCATAAATGGAATGGGTTTCTTTGAAAGAAGAAACAAGGTTAGAGCCGACAAAGCCGTGGATGCCGGTGATGAGAAGGGTCATTGTTTTATTTTTAAGATTCTCTCTCATAAATTAGAAAAGCGTACAAGATTATTAATACACATCGCCTTTCAAATAAGATTGAAAGATATATGCGGGATTTTCGTAATACATACTGCTGTTGAAATCTTCTATTTTGCGGGAAATCCACGAATTATAGACTTCGATAAGTGTATCCACAGGATACTTGTCTGTCTGCGCAGACACGTCGGCAATTAAGCGTTTGTATACTTTGCCTATGTCCCAAATCGTTGGAATTGCATATTTACTCATTTCAATATTATCGAAATGTCCTGTTTCAATGAAGTATTCACGAATCAGATCATCACTTATTTTATCTATGTTTTCGCTGTGATAAACATCTGCCAAATCGTAGATATGCAAGAGCTTGTCTTTACCTATGGCATTGACAACCACATTTCTGTGATTTTTTGTTTTGCGGGCTATATGTTCAAGCAGACTGCAAACAAAAAACAAATCATTGCTCT
>JAITQA010000124.1 GCA_031289145.1 Dysgonamonadaceae bacterium
TTTGCCACTGCGAGCAGCCTGCACCATTTGGTCGATAGTACGGTCTGGTTTTCTGTAAAAGCGTTTTACAAAATACACAGTGCCATCATAGATAATTTCAGATTTTTGGAATCCAATTAGGTTTCTGTAGCCACCGTGTTTTGGGATAAAACCTTGTGTATTATTATCGTTTTTTTCTGTCATCTTATTTTCTTTTTTGGGACTTTTAAGACATTGTAGTTGTTCAACATTAAGTCCCGCTTTGTTCCTGTTGTTCTTATATTCCATACTATTATTTTTTCTTCAAATTAAATATTTTTTTTGAATAAGCCGTTTCCTCTTTTAAATTAAATTTTGCAAAATATTATACCGTTCCCAATTGTATTTTCCGTCTTTGTCGAAAATCATTTTATTGTAGGTTCTGATAAAATTGTTGTTCGATAATTTAGTGATTATATGATTGTTGTTTTCTATCAATTCTTTTTCTGAAAATAAATTCCATTCTTGTAACTGTGATAAATATTCGGGCGTTGTGCGTTTTGAATTATTTTTTAACAATTGCATTTTTCCAAAAAAATCGGGTGTTGCAATCGTATTGATTATTTCTAAAATATTTTCCATTGCGCCCGTTTCGCCCGATAGAAAATCCCATAATTCGCCGGCAACAAGAAACTCATTTTGAGCGCAAAATTTATGTGCATTGACAATTGAATTTAGAAAACGTGTTTTGTCATAACTTGTAACGCTTTCCGTTTCTGGATTTACAGTTGGGTCGAAAGGAAAACCAAAATAAAAATATATCGTCTTATTGGGAAACAAATGAAATAAAGCCGCTTTCCCTTCCAAAATCTTTTGTTTTTCGCCTTTCATACCACCCGAATTGGGCTTTACGGTTTTCAATTCAATGGCAACAACAGAGTCGGAATTTTCAAAAAACACGTCAGCCGAAAAATCTTCTGCCTTGACTTTGGGCGAATTGTCGTTTTGCAACAATTTTTTATTTTCTTCTTCCAAATTGGGCAGTTTGCTCGAAGTGCTTAAATCGTTTATTATTTGTGTAATCGTATCTTGTTGCGTTTTAGTTATCGGCAAATTGCCTAATTTTTTTGAGGTATATTCTCGCTTTTCGCCATCGCAAAGAATGTGCGCCACATTCTCAAAAAACGATTGTCCCAACGTTGTATTCAAACCATGCAGCCAACTTGCCAAACTGATAAAAATAGGCACATCGGTAACTTTGCCTTCAAGTTTATTTTTGGTAAAAGCAACATAAAAAGGATTATTTGCCTCAAAATTAATTTCAGGCATAGCATCAATGGCAGTAATCATTGTTTTGATTACGGAGAGAGAAATTTTTTGTTTAATGTTGTTTGATAGTGACAGATTTATTCTCCTTTTTTCATTTCTTTCCTCCCCGAATTAAATTTTACCAATTTCTTCCAATCAATCACACCTTTATCTGTACAAAAATCATTTGAAAATTCTTTTGTGAATTTGTTAATCATTTGATTATAAGACTTCTGAAAATCATCATTTCGTTCATGCGCTTTATGTCCTAAAGGCTCTATTATTGCGAGATATAAATTTTCATCGCCAGAAATAAATGTCCAAAATTCCTGTCCGCAATATTTGAAATAATCACCTTTGTCTGGATTATTGTCGATACTATAACAGCAACCATTCACGGCAACAATTTGAAGTTGTGAATTGCTTGTGCGTAAAGTTTTTTTAGCGGTTTTAAAATCTGAAATCAATTTTGCAACTTGGCTGCTGTTTCCCCAATTTTTACTTGATTTTATTGTTACAATATATCTTATACCATCTTTATCAAATTCGAGGTCAATGTTTTTAATGCCCGATTTCCAACCACCGTAAACTTTTTCATTTACAAAAATAGCCAAACCTTCGAGCCAATCGCCAAAAATAGTTTCTTCGTTTGAAGAAATATGTGCATCAACTATTCCACGAATAATTTGCTCGGAAGTTTCAGTAAATTTTGCCTTAAACAAGTAAGGATTTTTTCTTTTTAGAACATCTGATAATTTCAGCGTATCCAAACTTTTTATGCGTTTTTCGTGGAAAATACCTATATTTTCCTCAACATATTTTGTTACTTCAGATATATTCAATTTATTCATATTCAAAATAAATTTAATGGTTCTTGTACAATTTGAGATTTTACTAATTCTACATATTCAGGCATAATTTCAATTCCTATTGAATTTCGTGCCATCCTCTTTGCTACGAGTAATGTTGTTCCTGAACCTGCAAACGGGTCTAAAACAACATCATTTTCCTTTGTAAAAAGTTTAATAAACCATTCAGGTAAAGCGTCAGGAAAAGCGGCGCTATGATTTTTATTGTTACATTCGGTTGATAAATGCAAAACATTATCGGGATAAACTGTATCTTTGCCTAACCAATTAGAAATATTTTTTCCAAAACCACTACCGTTTCGTGCGTTATCTCGAATTTTATCCGTTTGGCTCAAATTTTTCAGACGTCCGTTTGCCCAATCTCCAATTGGAATTTTAACTGAATCTTGATACATATTAAAATTTTTGGTTTTGTTAAATTGCAGCAACCTTTCCCATGCATCTCGAAAACGATTTGGCCACTTTCCCGGATAACTGTTTTTCTTGTGCCAAACAAATTCTTCAGTCCAAAGCCAACCTTGTTTTTTTAGTGCCAAAATCAATTCCAAAACGTAAGTGCTTCTCTCCCCATTTTCTGCTTTTTCTTTAATATTCAAAATAAATGTTCCGTCGGGTTTCAAAACTCGCAAAAGCTCTTTACTAATTGGCAAAAACCATTCTACATATTTGTCAGGCGAAATTCCACCGTAAGTATTTTTCCTCCTGTCGGCATAAGGCGGCGAAGTAACAATTAAATCAACAAAATTATCAGGATATTCTTTTAAGACTTCTTTGCTATCGCCAAGTCGAATATCGATTTTTACAGGCGTATTTTCTTTGAAATTAATTTCGCGCGAACCATTAAAGGATTGATAATAATTAGCTAAATCCTGTTGAGAAACTTGCGTTGAGCCGTTTTCTCCTATCTTTTTGATACGCCCATACTGAATAAGATAGGCTATATTGGAAGGTGTCACATTCTTCCCCATATAACCGGTTGCCCATTCGCTGGCTTCTTTTATCGTCAATAAATTGTCATTCTTCATTTTTTTTCTTTTGCTCCAAATAGACATCAAAGATATTCATTTTTCAGCAAATAACGAATATTCAGGCTTCATCCCCTAATAAAATATTGGTAATACCACTCCCCGCCGGAACCATCGGATAAACCATTCCTTTCTGCACAACCCTCGCTTCCAGCAAATACGCCCCTTTTGTCTCCAGCATTTCCCGGATGGCATCGTCCAATTCTTCCCTTGCTTCAACCACTCTTCCCGGAATACGGTATGCTGCGGCTATCCGCACAAAATCGGGATTATCCATCACCGTTTCGGAATAACGTTCCTGCCAAAACAATTCCTGCCATTGGCGAACCATTCCCAGGAAACTATTGTTCAAAAGGATTATTTTTACGTCGATACCCGACTGCATAATCGTTCCCAACTCCTGAATAGTCATCTGCAGACCGCCGTCGCCGACAAAGAGACAGACTGTTCTGTCCGGAGCGCCGAATTTAGCGCCGATGGCTGCCGGTAAACCATATCCCATCGTTCCCAATCCGCCGGAAGTGACTACGCTGCGCGTCTGCTTGAACTTGAAATAACGTACGCCCATCATCTGATTCTGGCCTACATCGGTCACCAACACGGCATCATGGCCGGTAGCTTCCGAGACCCGGTGAACCACTTCGCCCATATTCAAAGGCCCGGTTCCGGGATAAATCTCCTTATTTACAACCGCTTGCACTTCCCTTTTCCAAGGTATTTCAAACGCTTCCCGCCAAGTGGTATGTTTATTTTCTTTCAACTGTTTGGTCACTTCGACCAAAGTTTCTTTCGCATTTCCCAAAACAGGAACGTCGGCTTTGACATTTTTGTCGATTTCCGCAGGGTCTACGTCAAAATGGATAATTTTCGCTTGTTTGGCATAACTGTTCAAATCGCCGGTCACACGGTCGTCGAAGCGCATCCCGATGGCAATCAGCACATCACATTCATTGGTTTTCAGGTTGGGCGCCACATTTCCGTGCATACCCAGCATCCCGACATTCAAGGGTTCGTCCGACGGCAAAGCGGAAAGTCCCAAGACAGTCGATGCCGCAGGAATATCGGCTTTGCGCAGGAAATCCAGCAATTCTTTTTCGGCATTTCCCAAAATAACGCCTTGCCCTACCAGCGCCAAAGGTTGCTTAGCCTCATTAATCAATTGCGCTGCTTCGGCTATTCTTTCCGGTTCCATATCGGGAACGGGAATATAGGAACGGATATGGTCGATGGTCACAGGCCGGTAATCCATTACCCCTACCTGAGCGTTTTTGGCTATATCCAAGACTACCGGTCCCGGACGTCCCGTCGACGCAATGTAAAATGCGCGGGCAACCGCCCAGGGAATCTCTTCCGCATGGCGCACCTGATACGCCCATTTGGTAATAGGCAGCGTTACGCCGATAACATCAACTTCCTGAAAAGCATCCGTACCCAACAGGTTAGACGGCACTTGCCCGGCAATGACCACAATCGGCGTACTGTCCATCATGGCGTCGGCAATGCCGGTGATGGTGTTGGCCACACCCGGACCGGAGGTGACAAGCGTCACGCCGACTTTTCCCGAAACACGGGCATAGCCCTGGGCGGCATGGGTAGCGCCCTGCTCATGACGGACTAAGATATGGTTCAACCTGTCTTTGCAATCGTACAAAGCATCGTAGATAGGGATAGCCTGCCCTCCCGGATAACCGAAAATGGTATCTACGCCTTCGTGTAGCAAGGATTCTAACAAAGCCTGCGACCCGGTCATTTTATGAGTGTCATTGCCGGCTTGACCCGCAATCCCCTGAATATCGTTAATCTCTTTCATCATTCAAATTCCATTCTAATGCTAAATCCTTCCAATCCGGATTTTTCGTTTCTATTAATTTGTTTTTCCATTCTCGTTTCCAATTTTTCAATTGTTTTTCTCTCGCAATGACCGAGTCTTTCGTCATGTCATCCGCGTTTCATAGCAACGCCTTAAATAATCCGTACCGCGCCTTTATCAGCCGAACTGACCATAGAAGCGTATGCCTTCAAAGATTGTGAAATTACCCGTTGCCGGTGAGGCGGCGTAAACGCCTTGTCGCCCCGTTTTTGCTCTTCTGCGCGACGTTTCGCTAATGCTTCGTCCGACAGCAACACGTTAATGCTTCTTTCCGGAATATCAATTTCAATGATGTCATTATCCCTCACCAAACCGATGTTTCCTCCAGCTGCGGCTTCGGGAGAGATATGCCCGACAGACAAGCCGGAAGTACCTCCTGAAAAGCGTCCGTCGGTAATCAAGGCACATTCTTTCCCCAGGTGCCGCGATTTGATATAGGATGTCGGATATAGCATCTCTTGCATTCCCGGACCGCCTTTGGGGCCTTCATACACAATGACTACAACATCGCCTTTTTGTACAGACGGGGCACGCCCCGTCTCTTCATCTCCCAGGATTCCATCACAGGCAGCTTCCTGTGAATCGAACACCTTGGCGGGACCTGAAAATTTCAGGATATTTTCGTCTACACCGGCTGTTTTTACCACACAGCCTTCAAGCGCTATATTTCCTTTCAGCACCGCCAATCCGCCGTCTTGGCTGTAAGCATGTGCAAGGTCGCGGATACAACCATTGGTGCGGTCAATATCCAAGTCTTCAATAGCATATCGTTCGTCCTGAGAACCTAATTCCAAATTGAATTTGTTTCCGGGCGCAGAATGAAAAATGCTTAACGGATTTTCTGGAGATTGCGGGTCAAGCCCGCAATGACAATTGATAATATAGTATTCTTCAATGACTTCTTTCAGGGTTTTTCCGTCCACACGTTTTACGGAAGCATCAACTAAGCCGCCTTTATCTAATTCAGCCAGAATACCCAGCACGCCTCCCGCCTTGTTTACATCCTGCATATAATATTTGTTCGTATTCGGAGCCACTTTACACAAACAAGGCGTCTTGCGGGAAAGGGCGTCAATATCCTGCATCGTGAAAGCCACACCGGCTTCGTGGGCTATCGCCAAAAGATGCAAAACCGTGTTGGTCGAGCCACCCATGGCAATGTCCAACGTCATTGCATTCAGGAAAGCCTCTCGGGTCGCTATATTTCGCGGCAAAACACTTTCATCTCCCTCCTGATAATAGTTGAAAGCATTTTCAACAATCAGTTTGGCAGCGTTTTTGAACATTTTTTTCCGGTTGTAATGCGTAGCCACTACCGTTCCGTTGCCGGGCAAAGCCAGACCGATGGCTTCATTCAGGCAGTTCATGGAATTGGCGGTAAACATACCCGAACAACAACCGCACGTAGGACAAGCATTTTGTTCTATTTTAGCCACTTGCTCGTCCGAAACCGATTCATCGGCGCTTTGCACCATGGCGTCAATCAAATCAAGGCCATGGCCGTCCAAGCGTCCGGCTTCCATTGGTCCTCCCGACACAAAAACCGCCGGAATATTCAAACGCATGGCAGCCATCAGCATACCCGGCGTGATTTTGTCACAATTGCTGATACACACCATGGCGTCGGCTTTATGGGCTTGCATCATGTACTCCACACTATCGGCAATCAAATCACGGGAAGGCAAGGAATACAACATACCATCGTGCCCCATGGCAATACCATCGTCAATGGCAATGGTATTGAATTCAGCGGCAAAACAACCGCGTTTTTCTATCTCCGATTTGACGTATTGGCCAATCGTATGTAAATGCACATGCCCCGGAACAAACTGGGTGAACGAATTGACTACGGCAATAATGGGTTTGCCCATTTGTTCTTCTTTCATCCCGTTGGCTTTCCAAAGCGAACGCGCTCCGGCCATCTTACGGCCTTCTGTGCTGGTATGGCTGCGTAATTGAATCTTCATCGTATTGTTAAATTATATCGTAAATTTCTGCATCTATCTTCCGAAAGACTCAAAAAAAGACCTTTCTTCTATCAATGAGAAAGGCCTGTATTTTTGAATTATGCATGCAAAAGTACTATCTTTTTTATTTTCTACCAAATATTCTTACTATTCTTTTTACATAAACTGCCGACGCTGTGTAAAAATCACCGCCCGCTCGGTGTAGGTATTCTAAACGCTGCTATAATTATTCTGTTATGCAGATGGAGGCGCTGTTGGATAATCCGGTTTCGACAAAGAGATTGATTACAATATTTTGCTGTTTTGAAAAGAAAGTAGTAATTTTACAAAAATTAAAATGAATTTTATGACGGATAAAATGAATTTACCCCAAGACGACAGCACCGAAGCCAAAAAGGAACGAAAACAGTTTATCATTGATTTTTATTCTAATTAGATTACTGTAAATACAACGAAGCAGATTTACAATAAATCATTGAAGGATTTTATAAATGTGCGTTTTTTATCCATTCAGGAAACGGCAGGACACGCTTCACATACCTACAAATCAACCATTGCGGTTACTTTTTTAACTGAAATTTTGGGCATGTCGTTCAGAGAATATCTGATGATGTCGCAAAAAATGGATGTTCCGGTGTATCCATTAAATGAGATACTTAACAACCGGGTTAATTTGCCTGTGGAACACCCTTTGCCGTTGTTCAAAAAATATCTTCAAGCCGGTTACTATCCGTTTTATGAGGAACCCGGCTATGACCAGCGGTTACAAAACGCATTGAATCAAACGCTTGAAGTAGATATTCCTGTATTTGCAGGGATGAATGTATCTACGGCAAGAAAATTAAAACAACTGCTGTATATTGTGGCGCAATCGGTTCCGTTTAAGCC
>JAITQA010000139.1 GCA_031289145.1 Dysgonamonadaceae bacterium
AGATTCCCGCCATACAAAAACCGCACATCGGAAAAGGGACGATAGATTTTCACATGCCGCTTGCCGACATATCCGAAAACAGGTTCAGCGGCAGACGATGAAAAAGCAAACGGTTTGCCCTCGTTGTTTTCGCTTCTAAATTCTTTCAGGGAACAGACCTTGTAGGTTTTCAATGTTTCCGGCGTAATGCCGTATTGTTGCCAAAATGCCGTTTCTTTCGCCGAAAAATATTGTTGGACAATGGAATAGGGTTTTACCTTTTTCGGTTCAACGGGTAATTCTGGTTTCTTTGCCGTTTTTACAACAGGAGAAACGGAAAGGACAAAAGTATCATCACTACTTAACCCAAGCGACAAATCGCGGTTAATAGTTTCCAATATTTCGACAAAATCTTTTGGGTTGCTGCAATTCAGGTTTTTCAGCTTCCCGACAATATCGAAGCAGTCGCCACTGTAGGCATCGTTGCCGAAGTCCTTCAATTTATATATCCTGTAACGACGGTCAAAATAAACGTTGCAGGAGGCTTTCTTATCATCGTACAACGGGTTACGGAAATTTTTGCCAAGCTGCCACTTCGTGTCAATATAATAACGGAAAACCTCAAATCCGTTATTGGTTTTATCCAATATTGCCTGCTTACTTAGCATTTTTATAGTAATTATTTAGAAGTTCCTGAAAATCTTGAGGATTGCTCTTTATAAGGTTTTCGTCCAACATCCGTTGAATCTCGCTCAACTTATAGAAAGTTTTACCCCTGATAATGGAATAGTTGAGTAATTTTTGCGTACGCAGGCGTTGCAATGTGCGGACACTTACTTTGAGGTAAGAGCAAACATCGTGAGTGTCCACCCAGCCCTCGTGGTCGGCTTCCGAATGTTCTTTCACATACCGGCTGATTTTATCTAACCGGTTAAGAATTTCTTTGAATGCTTTGGATTCAATCGTTATCACTTCCATAATGCAAAATATTTTGGTGCAAAGTTCGCAAGTCCCAAAAACCTAAATTCTTTGGTAAAGTATTTAAATTGCATTTTTAACATTTGAAAGCGGATTGACAAAATACAATCTATTGATAAATAGCAATTTGCAAATTTACCAGAGTACCCAAAAGAGAAAAATCAGGCAAAAAACACTTTGTTTTTTCTCAAAAGGGCAAACAGCTGATTATAAGCGGAAAACAAAAACACCTTGCAAGAAACATGTGAAAAAGGGGCTAAAACAGGGTATTTTTGATATATAAGCATATTTTACCGGAAGAAAAAAAATATAGAGAGGCTTGTCAAGGCATGGCTAATGCTTTCGCGGGGTGTAAGGTGCAAGCATATATGTATATATATGGCTTGCACCTTACACCCCGGCTAAATGATTAATATTCGGGAAATTTGTTTTTTGAAAAATAAGTTGTAACTTTGTACCCAAGTCATTTGCGGACATTTCTGCCCAGAATGACGACAAAAAGCGTCCTTTGAAGACATTACCAAATCATTACCTTTCAGGTTTGATTTAGATATAATGTATTGATAATGAGTGACAGGCAAAGCAGGGTTCACATCCCTCGCTTTCCGCCCTGCAATTCGAAAATAGAAAATATATTGGAATTGATATAGAAAAAAAGAGCAAACCTGATGTTGCTATGCAACCGTTTATCCCTTGTCGGCTTTTCTTTACATTATTACTGCACAACTAATAGTTTTTTTACATAAATTCTGTTATCTTTGTAACCGATAATACAAAATTGATTACAAAATGAGCATCTTTCAAAGAAAACCCTTGAACGCCCTTCTGGCAGAGACCAATGAAGAAGGCGAATACACCTTGAAGAAAACTTTAGGCCCTTACAAGTTGGTTGCTTTGGGCTTAGGGGCGATAATCGGCGCCGGTTTGTTTTCCATAACCGGGATTGCGGCAGGAAGTTATGCCGGGCCGGCCATCACCATTTCGTTCTTAATTGCCGCAACCGGATGTTGTTTTGCCGGTTTGTGCTATGCAGAATTTGCATCCATGTTACCTGTTGCCGGAAGCGCCTACACCTACTCTTATGCCACGCTTGGGGAATTTATCGCATGGGTAATCGGCTGGGATTTGGTGCTGGAATACGCCGTTGGCGCAGCTACGGTCAGTATCAGTTGGAGTCGCTATATCATAAAACTCCTGGAGGGGTTTCAGATTTATCTGCCTGCCGAATATACGGCTTGTCCGTGGGATGGAGGCATTGTGAACCTGCCTGCCGCCATTATCATTATCCTGATGAGCCTGCTGTTGATTCGGGGAACGGAGGGTAGTTCTTTTGTGAACTCCATCATTGTGTTTTTGAAAATAGCGGTTGTATTGGTTTTTATTATCTTAGGATGGCAATTTATCAGGACGGAGAATTATGTTCCTTATATTCCGGATAATACGGGCGTTTGGGGTTCTTATGGCTTCAGTGGGATAATACGGGCGGCCGCTATCGTCTTTTTTGCCTTTATTGGTTTTGATGCGGTGAGCACTGCGGCGCAGGAGACAAAAAATCCGAGAAAGAATATGCCTATCGGTATATTGGGTTCGCTGCTTATCTGCACCATATTGTATATGCTTTTTGCGCATGTTTTGACCGGTGTAACCAATTATGCCGCTTTTCAAGGCCGGGATGGCATTGCGCCGGTAGCCTTGGCAATCGACCAAATGGGAACTGTATTGCCGGACGGAAGTATTCAGCCTGTATTTCCATGGTTGAATAAAGCCATCATTTTAGCTATTTTAGCCGGTTATTCCTCGGTTATTTTGGTGATGCTGCTGGGACAAAGCCGCGTGTTTTATTCCATGAGTCGCGACGGATTATTGCCCAAATCATTCTCCCGGATTCATCCCAAATACCGGACGCCTTTCAAGAGCAACATCACGTTTCTCGTTGTGATCAGTGTTTTTACACTGTTTGTCCCGGCGCATGTAGTCGGAGAATTGACAAGTATCGGTACTTTGCTGGCTTTCATTATTGTCTGTGCCGGAATTTTGGTGATGCGAAAAAAGATGCCGGATGCACCGCGTGCCTTCAAGACGCCTTGGGTGCCTGTTGTACCTGTATTGGGAATCTTAATTTGCCTTTTTATGATGTTTTTTTTACCTTTCGATACTTGGATTCGATTGATTCTTTGGATGCTTTTGGGCCATAATATTTATGTGTTTTATGGATCGCGTCACAGTAAATTAGGCGCTACAAAAAACAATAACATTTTGTCATGGATCGGATTGGGTATTGCCATTTTCCTCTTTTCGTTTACTTTTATTCATCAACTGAGCATCGGATGGGAAGAAAATTATCTTTTTCCGGCGATTTTATTATTGATAGCTTTGATTCATATTGTATTGTATAGCAGTAAATTGATATTTGCTATTTCGCATAAAAAATAAATTATCAAGAATAAATACGGTTTTTTGTTTTCGTGCGGAATACCGGACTCGAACCGGCGCCGAAGATTGGATTCTTCAACCAAGATATGAAGTCTTGCGTGCTGCCATTACACTAATTCCGCAGGAAGGGTGCATTTCAAATTGTCGCACTCGTTATTGTAAGTACTTAGCGGCTATCATGGGATGTCTCCGCTCCGCTTCGCTCCGGTCGACAGGACGGTTCCGATTGATAGAAAAAAAGGGATGGAGTACTTACCGGCTCCGCTATTTCAAGAGCAACCGGAATTAATGAAAGGCAATTAGGACATTATGCTTCCGGCTATAGAAAACCGCGCCCACAACAGCGTATGAAAAGTATTTCCGGGATACATAAAATAAGCAAAAGATTAGCATCCGTTGTGTAGTTATTGTTTGACAACTTTATTTCACAACCTCTCCCGTTCCTAAAAAAGCGGAAGCTAAAAAGAAAGATATGCATGAATCCAAATCGAAAAAGCCGATAGACCCGTAAGCTATCGGCTTTTTCGATGAAGAGGTTCCTAGCAGATTCGAACTGCTGTAGACGGTTTTGCAGACCGGTGCCTAGCCACTCGGCCAAGGAACCTTGTTTCTGTTTGTGCCTGCAAAGGTAAGTAAAATTTATCCATAAAAGCAAATATTTGTATCCTTTTTTCGTTTTTATATTGTATGGGAGGCGGATTTAAGGATAATTGTGTATCTTTGTGAATGATATTAAAAATAGATTATGCAATATATTGAAACGAAAATAGTAGGTTTATGGATAATTGCACCCACAATCATAAGAGATGCACGTGGGTATTTTGCAGAAACTTATAAAAAAGAAACGTTTGAAAAGCAGATAGGGAAAATTGATTTTATCCAAGACAACGAGTCTATGTCTTCTTTCGGCGTTTTAAGAGGTTTGCATTATCAGGAAGGAGAGGCTGCTCAGGCAAAATTAGTCAGAGTGATTCGGGGAAAAGTGTGGGATGTCGCAGTCGATATCCGGAAAACTTCCCCTACTTTCGGGCAGTTTGTGGCTGTTGAGTTGTCGGAAGAGAACAAGTTACAGTTCTTTATCCCAAGGGGATTTGCACACGGCTTCTTGGTATTGAGCGAGCAGACTGTTTTTTCCTACAAAGTGGATAATAAGTATGCACCGACATCGGAAAGAACAATCAATTGCTTTGACCCGGACTTGGCTATTCCCTGGCCCTTTGATAAGTCGCAGTTGCTTTTGTCGGAAAAAGACAAAGCGGGAAGCGCTTTAAAAGATATCACAAAACAAATTATGTCCGTATGAAAGGAATCATTTTAGCCGGGGGAAGCGCTACAAGGCTTTTCCCGCTTTCAAAATCAATCTCAAAGCAGATTATGCCGGTATATGACAAGCCGATGATTTATTATCCGCTATCTACGCTGATGCTGGCAGGAATCAGGGAAGTGTTGATTATTTCAACCCCCCGCGATTTGCCGATGTTCGAGCAACTGCTGGGGACAGGAGAAAGTCTGGGTATGCAATTCGAATACATCATACAGCAAGCGCCCAATGGTCTGGCGCAAGCTTTTGTCCTGGGCGAAGATTTTATCGGGAACGAACCGGTTTGTTTGATTCTCGGCGACAATATTTTTTACGGGCAAGGTTTTAGTAAAATGTTGAAACAAGCTCAAAAAATCGAAACAGGAGCTTGTGTATTCGGCTATTATGTAAAAGACCCAAGGGCTTATGGCGTTGTCGATTTCGACGAATCGGGGAAAGTCGTTTCTATTGAAGAGAAGCCCGAAAAACCCAAGTCGAATTACGCTGTTCCAGGCTTGTATTTTTACGATAATTCGGTTGTTGTGAGAGCTAAAGCCTTGAAGCCCTCTGCACGCGGCGAATACGAAATTACGGATTTAAACCGGACTTACTTGGAAGAAGGCAAACTGAACGTTCAACTTTTCGGCAGAGGCTTTGCCTGGTTAGATACGGGCAATTGCGATAGCTTGCTGGAGGCTTCCAATTTTGTTGCGACCATCCAGAAACGACAGGGTTTTTATGTTTCCTGTATCGAAGAAATTGCCTGGAGAAATGGATGGATTGACGACTGCCGGTTGGAAAAATTGGGAGGAGCATTGGAAAAAACAGATTACGGGAAATATATCCTTTCCTTAAATTCATAAAAAAAATTCGAATGTACAATTTTCATTTTAAAGTAGATTGGTATTTTCAGATGCAAAAATCAAATTGCAATGAATATATAATTCCTTTTATCGAAAAGGTTTACAATATCAAAACGGAATATAGGGTTTTGGAAATCGGCTGCGGTGCAGGCGGCGTCATAACAGCCTTCGTGGAAAAAGGATGCCAAGGCGTAGGAGTGGATATTTATGACGGAAAATGGGTTTACGCCGACGAAAAACTACCGGATTATGTCGATGCCGGAAGATTAAGGTTTGTACAGAAAGATATTTATTTGGCTGATATCGAATCGGATTTAAAAGGTAAATTTGATGTTATTATCCTGAAAGATACCATCGAACATATTCATGATCAACAACGACTGATCAACAAGATAAAAAATTTTCTCAATCCGGGTGGGGTCGTTTTCTTTGGTTTTCCTCCTTGGCAAATGCCTTTCGGCGGACATCAGCAGATGTGTTCAAGTAAAATATTGTCGTATTTCCCTTATTTTCATTTATTGCCGAAGTCTTTATACAAGAGTATCTTGAATTTATTTAAAGAGCATATCACGGAAGCGTTATTAGAAATCAAAGAAACCGGTATATCTATTGAGCGTTTTGAAAATATTGTGAAAAAAGAAGGCTATAAAATAATCAACAAACAACTATATTTTATCAATCCGATATACAAGTATAAATTCGGAATAAAAGTGCGGAAGCAACCGAAAATTATCGGCTCGATACCGTATCTTCGCGATTTTTTTACAACGAGCGTATATTATTTAATTCAGGTTATATGAAACATTATTTAGTCACCGGAGGAGCCGGATTTATCGGCGCCAATTTTGTGAAATATCTGCTGAAAAATTATCAGGATATACAATTAATCGTTTTGGACGATTTGACGTATGCCGGTAATTTGGGTACCATCAAGGAAGAATTGAAAAATCCCGGGGTCGCATTTGTCAAGGGAGATATCGGTGACCCGCAGGTTGTTGAAACCATCTTCGAAAAGCACAATATCGATTTTGTGTTAAATTTCGCAGCCGAAAGCCATGTAGATCGGAGCATAGAAAATCCGCAACTATTTCTTCAAACCAATATTTTAGGCACTCAAAACCTTTTAGAAATTGCAAAAAAACATTGGACAAAAGGAAAGGATGAAAACGGTTATCCTGTTTATCGGGAAGGGGTTAAATATCTCCAGGTATCGACCGACGAAGTATACGGCAGTTTGGGTGATACCGGCTATTTTACCGAAAAAACGCCCTTAGATCCCCGGAGTCCCTATTCTGCTTCCAAAACAGGGGCAGACCTGATTGTTACGGCCTATTCGGAAACATACAAATTACCGGTCAATATTACCCGTTGCTCGAATAATTACGGGCCTTACCATTTCCCGGAAAAACTGATTCCGCTTATTATAAAAAATATTCTGGAAGGGAAAAAACTTCCGGTTTACGGCGATGGTTCCAATGTGCGCGATTGGCTCTATGTAGAAGACCATTGCAAAGCCATTGCTTTAGTGCTGCATAAGGGAAGACCCGGAGAAATTTACAATATCGGAGGGCATAACGAAAAAAAGAATATCGAAATCGTGAAACTTACCCTGTCTACCATCCGCCGGTTGATGGAAGAAAACCCGGTTTACCGGAAAGCCTTGAAAATTTCAGGCGATTCCTTAGACTGGATATCTGAAGACTTGATTACTTATGTCAAAGACCGTTTGGGTCACGACCAGCGATATGCCATTGATCCAGCTAAGATTACGACAGAATTGGGCTGGTATCCGGAAACTAAATTCGAGGACGGAATCGTGAAAACCATCCGCTGGTACCTCGAAAACCAGGACTGGGTCGCGGAAGTAACATCCGGCGATTACCAGCATTATTATCAACAGATGTATGGGAACAGATAACAGCAGCGGTGCGCCTACGCGCTTGCCTGAAAAAATCAGGTTTGCCGTAGTCGGTTGCGGGCATATCGGGAAACGACACATTGAAATGATTCAACGGAATCCGGAGGCAGACCTTGTAGCGGTCTGTGATATTTTGCCCGCTTCACAATTAAATCTCACTCCGTCTACTGATTGTCCCTTGTTGGCATCTTTGGCGGATTTGCTTTCGTCACACCTTTGTTTTGATGTCCTGAATATCTGTACACCCAATGGTTTGCATGCACCGATAGCCGTTCGCGCCCTGGAAACCGGACATCACGTGGTAATTGAAAAACCCATGGCCCTGCATACAGAAGAAGCCGGAAAAATTCTTTTTACGGCTGAAAATTATGGACGGAAAGTGTTTTGTGTGATGCAAAACCGTTATTCCCCTCCTTCTGTCTGGATTAAAGAACTGATTGATTCGGGGAAACTCGGTAAATTGTTCATGGTACAAATCAACTGCTACTGGAACCGGGACGAACACTATTACAAAGTCGGTTCCTGGCACGGCAATAAAGAATTGGACGGAGGCACCTTGTTCACTCAGTTCTCGCATTTCATAGATTTGATGTACTGGTTGTTTGGCGATATTTGTAATATTCAGGCTCGTTTCAAAGATTTCAATCATCAGGCGCTAACTGATTTTGAAGATTCGGGTATAGTTTCTTTCGAATTTGCCAAAGGCGGATTAGGAATATTCAATTATTCCACATCCGTTTACGATAAAAATTTCGAAAGTTCGGTGACCATCATTGCCGAGAACGGGACAATCAAAATCGGCGGACAATACATGAACGAAGTGGAATATTGCCATGTCAAGGATTATGAGATGCCGGTTTTGCCTCCCACCAATCCCGGAAACGATTACGGAGCTTACAAAGGTTCTGCACAAAACCACCACTATGTGATTGACAATGTCGTAAATGTGTTAAAAAACACAGGCGAGAAAATCACCACCAATGCCTACGAGGGCTATAAAGTTGTAGACATTATCGAACGAATCTATAGAGGGGAAAATTAAGAAATTCTGAAAAAGAGGTACGAAAGCTGAAGCGTGTGATTATTCGTAATCATACGCTTTTTTCACTTGTTGGAAACAGAAAGCAAACAATGCCAGCGAGGCAAGTGCTAACCACCAGGTCGAACCGGTTCCGAGGGCGTCAAATTCTTGTGATTTCTCCGGCGAATCCTGGAAAATATAAAAAACGGCAAGACTGGAAAGATTGAAGGTGAAATGCGCCAAAACCGGAATCCAGATTGTCTGTGTGAAATACATCAGATACCCCAGATAAGCGCCTAAAAGCAAGCGCGGAACAAAACCGTAAAACTGGAAGTGAATAGCGCTGAAAATAATGGCGATAAACCAGACCAATACATGCGGATTTTTGAAAAAGCGCCCGAATATTGTTTGCAAGACGCCGCGGAACATAAATTCTTCGCCTATCCCTGTCAAGACACAAATTACCAGCACGTTGAAGAGGATTATCAGAGGACTTTTCGTCGTAAGCATTAAGGTAATCAATTGGTTATTGTTAGTCTCCATTTCCATCATCCATTTCTCCAGGCCTTTCAGGGCTTCGGGAAAAACCATCTGCTGATTGATACTTGCCGTAAAATTGATAAACGGGACAAACAGAAGCGAACCGGCTATTGCCCACAGGACTGCAGGGCTGTATATGGGATTTTCTATGTGAAGGTAATTCTTGTAATAATCGCTGAAAAGCCAGGCGCAGATGATGGAAGGGAAGATAAATATGCCCAGAACCTGAAAAAAAGACATTATTCTCAACAATTCGGGGTAATTATTAATATTCAACTGAACCTCTCTTATCGCTTCGGGAGAGATTCCCACTTTCATCACAAAGAGTACTGAACTTAAAAATGCACAGGCCATAAAACAGAAAAAAACGACTGCCAAAAGCATCAGCAGTTGTATCACAATCGGAGAATCTTTGAATGCCGCTTTTAAAAACATACTTGCATTTTTTTAATCTCGGTTAGAGAAATATTTTATAAATTGCCCTCTTTCATACAAAGAAGGGTCTTCGATATGCGCAAAATTCAGTTTGCCTTTGAATTCACGGATGGTATCGAAATGCATACTGCTCATCCATTCTTCCATACTTCGTAGCATTGCCGGAATAATCTCGTTACCATGCTGATAGACTGTACTGCATATCTCCACTGCCGAAGCTCCGCAAAGGATACATTTGACAATGTCTTCCCAATCATGGATGCCGGTACAAGAGGCCAGCGAAATTTCCGGAAGTTTTCCGGTAACGATGGCTGCCCAGCGCAGGGTTTCGCCTATGTCTGTCTGGGAGCTGAAAACGTATCCGGAATTAGCCTGCAACTTATGGATATCTATGTCCGGTTGGTAAAACCGGCTGAATAATACGATACCATCCGCTCCGGCAGATTGCAGTTTTTCGGCTAAGTCCACAGTATGGCTGAAATATTTGCTGATTTTGACAATAACCGGGATACGAACCAATTCCTTTACCCGTTTAGTAATCCGCAAAGAATTGTTTTCTAAGGAGTTTTCAGCATCGCTTTTCCCTATGTCCAAGGCAAAAATATTCAACTCTATCGCATCGGCGCCCGCCATTTCAATCTGGCGGACAAAATCAATCCAAGTATCTTCCCGATAGCAATTGATGCTTGCGATAACCGGAATCCGGCATTGATTTTTCGATTCCTGTATTAATTTCAAATAATCGGCTATTTGAGCGCATTTTAACGAATCCCAAATAAAATCGTTCATTTTCCGGTGACTCAAAGCCAATTGTTCAGGGTTAGTCTGAATTTCAATCTGTTCCTCATACAATGACCGAAGAATGATTGCGCCCGCTCCGGCTTTTTCCAAGTCTTTATTTTTTTCCGCAGTATTTGTTAAACCTGAACTAGCAATTATAATCGGATTTTTCAGTGATAAACCGGCAAATCGTGTTTCAAAGCTATTCTCCATAGAAATTGAATTATTATTACAGCGCAAAGCTATTAAATTTTGAAGAAATGCGCTAATGAATCAGCAAATATATTTTGCATTTAATGATTATTTTTCTTCAAAATTAAAAGAATATGTTGTCCGAAAAACCTTACAATTTCAGGTAACGTGTTCCGAAAATTTTACTTCCAAGTCTCACCATTGTACTCCCTTTGCCAATAGCAAGCTGATAATCTTCGCTCATACCCATCGACAAAGTATTAAAATCGGCGTTTGCAGCAAAATAATCCGCTTTCACTTTTTTGAAAAAGTCGCTTAGTTTGCTGAATTCACCGCTTATTTGTGCTTTGTTTTTGGTCAAAGTTGCCATCCCCATCAATCCGGAAAAACAGATATGTGGAAATGAATTGACCTGTATTTTGTCGAAGACGCTGATAAGTTCTTCAAAATAAAATCCGAATTTGTGCTTTTCCTCTGCTATGTGAACCTGTAGCAATACATGTATGGTACGATCCAGTTTAGCGGCTTCTTTATTGATATATTCTAATAATTTCAGGCTGTCGACACTTTGAACTGTATGGATAAAAGGGACTATATATTTCACTTTATTCACTTGCAAATGTCCGATAAAATGCCATTCTATATCTTTAGGCAACAGTTCCCGTTTGGAAAGCAATTCCTGGACACGATTTTCCCCGAAAATTCGCTGACCGGTATTGTATGCTTCCATAATCATCAGTCCGGAATATAACTTGGAAACCGCCACTAAACGCACCGATTCCGGTAATTCTTTTTTAATCTGCAATAGATTTTCGGCGATGTTCATGTTTTCTCATTTTTTTCTGAAAACGGGAAAATATCCACAATCATCGTTTCTGAAACAGAAGCTATTGTATAATCAGCCAGTGTCCCTTTCATTCCTTCTTCCAGTACGGCAATCGCTTCTTTGATGTCGGAAGCCTGCGCCAGCATCTGTGCGGCAGTTTTCTTTTCCGCTCCGCTTTTTTCGTCCAATGTGATGAAAAAAACTTTTATCCGGTAATACTTGTCGCCATTCTCGTTGGTAAACAATTCCGCAATCCGGGCGCGTTTGATATCCGCGACCATAAACTCTCCGCTGATATAAGGCTTTATTTCCTCAATTATGCGGGCTTCCGCTTCCGTAAAGGAAAGTGCATCTACCAAATAGGGTTCGGTCACTTTTTTTTGAACCCCATTTTCCATCATCTTTTCATACGCTATTTTGCATTCAAACCAATTCATAATTTTACATGTTTAGGTGTATTTATACATGATTGTTTCTTTTTTTCCTAAATTCCCCACTACTCAAGCAGGGAATGATTAATTGACGCTATATAATTCAAAACGTCTTCTTTCCCTTGTTTATATACGGCAGAAGTGCAAAACACGGGAGGAAGTTCCTCCCATGTTTCAAGTAGTTTTGACTTATAGTTTTCGACATTTTCTTTCAACTTAGTCACGGGAATTTTATCAATCTTCGTAAATAGGAGGACAAATGGTATCCCGCTTTCACCCAATTGATTGATAAATTCCAAGTCGATTTTTTGGGCTTCAAGCCGACTGTCCAGCAACACGAACAGGCAGGTCAGGTCTTCTCTCTCGTCTAAATAGACATCAATAATTTCCCTGATTTGGTCGCGACCTTTCTTTCCTCTTTGCGCATAACCGTAACCCGGTAAATCGACCAAATACCATTCGTCATTTATCAGAAAGTGATTAATTAATTGCGTTTTTCCCGGTGTTGACGAGGTCATAGCCAAGCCTTTTTTTCCGGTCAGCATATTAATCAATGAGGATTTTCCCACATTGGAGCGGCCAATAAATGCATATTCCGGTCGGCCGTCCCGCGGACATTTGCCCGGGTCGGTGTTACTCATTACAAATTCTGCCTTCTTTATATTCATACTTGCTTAAAATCGAATAGACAGCAAAGTTAGCTTTTTTTCTTTAAAAATCATGCAATAATGAAAAAAAATGCAAAAATGTTTGCTAACGGCTTTTTTCGGATGCATTTAGTTCAGCTGATTTTAAATCTGTTAAAGTAGGATTAATTTCTAATTTTTATTTCTCCATTCAGTTGAACCTGCTTTCCAAGTTATCAAACTTGATTTTCCCGCCTTACACACAAAAAGCGTGTAAACCTTTTAATACTGGTTTACACGCTTTTGTGGTACTTGACAACCACCTGTCTATTTAAACGGATTGCGGATGATGAGTTGTCCTTCTATTTTTAGATTGTCCTGCATATCCTCGCTTGCCAAAAAACGACAATCCGCAGCCAATGCACTTGCAACAATCAAACTTTCTGCTAAAAGTTGTTTCCGACAATCATCACGCAAGAATGAATACAGCCAAACATTGCGGTCAATAAAGATTCTATCGGTCATAACATGAATCCCTATCAAATTTATAGTTACTTGCGATAATCCTGTTTTCAGCTGCTAACTTCAGAAAGTCAGCTACAGCTTGTTTCTTATCATTCAATTTTTTATCTTTTGAGTTACGATACCACAAAAACAACTCATTCACTATCCGCTCATCAGATTCTGTTAAAATATGGCGAGCTATTTCTGCTTTGCGAGCTTCCAATTCTATTGTGCTCATATTTGTATTATACTATAAAATGATGATACAAAGGTACGTTTTATTCCGTAATAACAAGTTTCCGCATCAAAACTACGTGTAAACCAATCAATCAAAGAACGTTTTTTTCAATTTCTCTTTCAGAAAATTACCGGTATAGGACGTTTCGTTTGCAGCCACTTGTTCCGGTGTGCCGGAACAAACCAAATAGCCGCCTTTTTCTCCGCCTTCCGGGCCTAAATCCAAGATATAGTCGGCACATTTGATTACATCCATGTTGTGTTCGATGATGACAATCGTATGTCCCCGCTCAATCAGGGCATTGAAAGCTTTCAGCAAGGTTTTGATGTCGTGGAAATGCAAGCCTGTGGTCGGTTCATCGAAGATAAACAAGGTTGGCTGGGCTTTTTCTTCCCCTAAGTGATAGGCCAACTTCACCCTTTGGTTTTCTCCGCCGGAAAGCGTAAACGAACTCTGCCCTAACTTGATATATCCCAATCCTACTTCCTGCAGGCATTTGAGTTTTTTGACAATCTTTTTTTCCTGGCTTCCGTTGGCGGCGTCGAAAAAAACAATGGCCTCATCAATGGTCATATCCAGGACGTCGTAAATGTTTTTACCCCGATATTCCACATCCAGAATGTCCTGTGTGAAACGTTTCCCATGACAGGATTCACATTCCAGCACCACATCGGCCATAAACTGCATTTCGACTGTTATACATCCTTCTCCCTTACATTCTTCGCAGCGGCCGCCTTCCACATTGAAAGAAAAATAGGCCGGTGCAAAGTGCAACTGTTTGGCCAAAGGCTGTTCGGAAAAAAGTTTGCGAATTTCATCGTAAGCCTTAATATAAGTCACCGGATTGGAACGGGTTGAACGGCCGATTGGATTCTGGTCGACAAATTCAATGCCGCTTATCAGGTTCAGGTCGCCGGTAATGCTACTCGCCTGAACCGAAAAATCCTTGACATTTTCGTAATACCGACGCAAGGCTTCGTAGAAGACATCGCGCACCAAAGAGGATTTGCCCGAACCGCTAACGCCTGTAACCACCGTCATCACATTCAACGGAAATCTGGCGTCAATGGATTTCAGGTTGTTTTCGCGGGCGCCTTTGACTTCGATATAATTGTTCCATTTCCGGCGTTGTACCGGAAGCGGTATCTGTTCTTCTCCGGTCAGGTAGCGAACCGTATAACCTCTTCCGGACTTGTTGATATCGGATAAATTTCCCTGATAAACGATTTCTCCGCCCCATTGGCCGGCATCCGGGCCGATGTCGATGATGTAATCGGCTGCCCGGATTATTTCTTCATCGTGTTCCACTACGACTACGGTATTGCCTAAGGCTTGTAACTGTCGCAAGACTTTCACCAACAAGTCGGTATCCCGTGAATGTAATCCGATACTGGGTTCGTCCATGATATATAAGGAGCCTACCAGACTGCTACCGAGTGAAGTGGCCAAGTTGATACGCTGGCTTTCCCCACCGGAGAGCGTAGAAGATAAACGATTGAGCGTCAGATAAGCCAATCCGACATCGGTCAGAAATTGCAAGCGGGTGTTTATTTCCGTCAAAAGCCTTTTGGCCACAGCGGCATCGTGTTCGTCCAATGGGAGTTTGTCGAAAAATACTTTGAGTTTGCCGATGGGCATTTCGACCAAGGCTGAAATATTTTGACCGCCTATCTTTACGTACAAAGCCTGCGGTTTCAGGCGGCCACCCTTACAGACCGGACAAATAGTTTTGCCACGGTAGCGTGCCTGCATCACGCGGTATTGTATCTTGTACAGGTTTTCTTCGACAAAGCGAAAAAAATCATCAATTCCTTTCAAATCACCCTTGCCATGCCAGAGCAGATTTTTTTCCGTTTCCGACAATTGATAATAGGGACGGTGTACCGGAAAATGATAACGATCGGCTTTGTGCAGGAAATCTACTTTCCATTCACTCATTTTGTCGCCTTTCCAACAGACCACAGCGTCTTCGTAGAGCGATAGGGACTGGTTGGGAATGACTAAATTTTCATCGATGCCGATAACTTTTCCGAAACCCTCGCATTTGGGACAAGCGCCTGCAGGGCTATTGAAGTTGAACATCAAATCGTTAGGTTCTTCAAATTCTATGCCGTCGGCCTCGAATTTCCGGGAAAATTCTTTGGAAATGATTTCGTTGTCTGTGTGAAAACGGAGAATGGCGTAACCGTTTCCTTCGAAAAAAGCAGTTTCAACCGAATCCGACAAGCGAGAGATGGTCATCCGGTCGTTTGAAACGGAGAGGCGGTCAATCAGTAAGAAAATAGCGTCCCTTTCCAAAGGATTGCCGTCCGGACTTTCAATGACCGGACTTTTGAGCGCCTCCTCGATACGATAAATCGTATTGTTGATTTCCACCCTTGAAAAACCTTCCTTTACGAATATTTCCAATTGCTCCTTCAGGCTACGGCCATGACGGATGCAGACCTTGGTCAGGAGCATAAACTTCGTGCCTTCCGGATATTTCAGCATTTCGTCAACCACATCATTTACAGCATGTTTCCGGACTTCTTCGCCCGAAACAGGCGAAATCGTTTTGCCGATACGGGCGAAAAGCATCCGGAGATAATCGTATATTTCGGTAGAAGTGCCCACCGTCGAACGCGGATTGCGGGTATTGACCTTTTGTTCTATGGCGATGGCCGGTGGAATTCCCTTGATATAGTCGGTTTCCGGCTTGCTCATCCGGCCAAGGAATTGGCGAGCGTAAGAAGATAAACTTTCTACATAACGCCGCTGGCCTTCAGCATATAAGGTGTCGAAAGCCAAGGAAGATTTTCCCGAACCGGACAAACCTGTAATTACGATGAATTTATCGCGAGGGATTTCTACATCAATGTTTTTGAGATTATTGACTCTCGCCCCTTTTATGATGATGTTGGGTTCCAATGCCATTCTTAAAAAATAATCGGCAAATTTACATGATAAAATTGAATTTTCATGCACGGACGGAAATAAAAATTAAATTTTAAGAAAAAAAGGCATTTTTTAATGGGGATATTCAACCCTCCAGTAAATTACCTTTCATTTCAAATAATCCTCAAAATACCGGGTTATTTTTTCATGCAAATGCACCCTGTCCGGGCCTGACATATTGTGTCCGTGTCCGGGATAGACAAAATAATCGGGATAGGTACGCGCTTTGATGCAAGCTTTCAGAAAAGATAAGCTGTTTTGCCAGACCACCGTGGGGTCTTCGTCTCCATGGATAAGCAGAAAATGACCTTTCAAGTTTCCTGCCAGATTGTTCATGTTTGTTTGCGCGTAGCCTTCCGAGTTTTCTTCCGGCGTATCCATATAACGTTCGCCATACATGATTTCGTAATATTTCCAATCCATAACCGGGCCTCCCGCAACGCCTGTTTTGAATGTTTCCGGATGACGAAGCATCAGGTTAGCGGTCATAAATCCACCGTAACTCCAACCATGAACCCCAATTCTGTCGGCATCTACATAAGGCAGGGATTGGAGATATTTCACCCCTTCCATTTGGTCGGCAGTTTCAACAATCCCTAATTGCCGGTACGTAATATTTTCAAAATCAGCGCCCCTGTTACTTGTTCCCCTGTTGTCTAAGGAAAAAACAACATATCCTTTCTGTGCCATATAAATATCCCAACCGCGCACCGCTCCGAGCCAACTGTTTCTGATACCCTGACTGTGAGGCCCTCCGTAAACATAAATCACAACCGGATATTTTTTGGAAGAATCGAAATTTACCGGTTTAACCAAATGATAAAAGAGTTCCGTTTCCCCATCAGCCGCTTTGATGGCGCCCAAAGAAATTGTCGGCATGGCATACCCCAGATAAGGATTTTGTGCCGTTTGCAAACGGACAGGCTTGGGCTTTTCCGTGGAAATCAAGTCGATATTAAGCGGCGTATTCAAATTGGAATACCTGTCTATCATATATTTCCCGGATACATTAATACTGGGTTGATGTACCCCGGCTTCGAAAGTCAGTTGCGTCTTATTTCCGGTTTTCAACGCTACTTTGTATGCTTGAAATTCAATCGGATTCAGTTCATTTGTAAGGATAAAAACATTTTTTTCAGCTATATCCAGACCGATACTGTTTGTCACGTCGTAATTTCCGTTTGTCAATTGGAGAATCAATTTTCCCGAAGTATCGTACAAATACAAATGGTTATAACCGCTTCGCTGACTTTGCCAAATAAACCGGTCAGGAGAATTTTTCAGAAATTGTAAAGGATGTTGCGGTTCTACGTATTTATCGTTATGTTCTTCGAATAAAGTCAGCGTTTTTTCGCCGGTTTCGACATCATATTTATTCAGTTGCAGTTGATTTTGTCCACGATTTAATTCAGCGATATACACAAATTTTTCGTTCGGGTCCCATGAAATATTGGTCAGGTAATGGTCTCTCGGTTCTCCGGTTTTCAAATACACGGTAGTCTTTGAAGACAGCTTATAAATGCCCAGGGTCACTTCATGGCTGGTCATTCCTGCCATGGGGTATTTGTTGTTTTTCAATTGCGCTTCTCTGGCTGAAATATCTACCAAAGGATAGTTGCCTACCATGCTTTCATCCATCCGGTAAAAAGCTAAGTAATTTCCTTCGGGCGACCAGAATGTTCCTTTTGTAATGCCAAATTCGTTGCGATGAACGGATTGTCCGTACACAATAGCATCATCGGTATCTTCAGCTACCGTTATCGTTTGGCCTTCCCTGTCGATATACAGGTTATTCTTTTTTGTATAAGCTGTTTCCCTGTTTTTCGGACAGAAATCGGCATTTTCCCATTCTTGCCGGAATGTCGTTTCAAAAGCAAGGGTTTTATGCTTCAAATCAAGGAAAACCTGTTTGTTTTCCTTCGGAATACGGAGTACGGCTAAAGCAGCATCGTTTATGGTAGTAAAGGAAAGCTGGCTGATTTCCAGGTTCGTCTGCGCTAACAGGGCGTTCAATTCTGCCTTTGTCAGTAACGATTTTTTTTCATCCGGTTTTTTAGGATTGACCAGAAATATTTCCTCTTTCTCCAGGAAAATCAAATCGTCGCCATACCACTGGACACGATAAGTAGTTTTTGGATTGAAACTTGTGTATGACTTTCCTCCTGGAATCAAATCTTCGAGCGTAAATGTTTTTTCTTGAGCGGAAACTTGTATAGCCATCCCGATAAAAGCAAAAATATAAATAAACCGTTTCATCATTATTTTGTCAGTATTTCTTTTTTGTATTCCTTTTGTGTTCCCGAAAACAATTTATATTGTCTGTATTCACATTCTAAAGCGCCGTTAATCAACCGCATCCTGGATGCGGGTTTTAATCCGATATGGTCGAATCCTTCAGGATTGGATGAAATAATCCATGCTTCGTAATCGGAAAAGACATGCTTCAAACGTTCGCCTATCATGGAATATAAACTCATTAAATCTCTGGGATTGAGTCGTTCGCCATAAGGGGGATTGGTAATGAGTATTCCTTTGCCCGGATTTTTTTCCATCTGTTGGAAAGGCAATATTCTCAAATCAATGTATTTGGAAAGTCCTGCATTTTTCACATTTTTATTGGCAATGATGATGGCTTGCTGGGAAATGTCCGAGCCATAACATTTGAATTTGAATTCTTTTTCCAAACTGTCGTCGGTGCTGATTTTTTCGAACAATTCCGCATCAAAATCCTCCCATTTCTCAAAAGCGTATTGTTTCCTGAACACTCCCGGAGCAATATTCAACGCAATTAAAGCAGCTTCAATCAGCAAGGTGCCCGACCCGCACATCGGGTCGACAAAATTACTTTCACCTTTCCATCCTGTTTTCAGAATCATGCCGGCGGCCAGTACTTCACTGATAGGCGCTTCCGTTTCTTCGATACGGTATCCCCTTTTATGCAGGGATTCTCCCGAACTGTCAAGAGAAAGCGTACATTCGGTATGGGAAATATGGAGATGGATTTGCAAGTCGGGATTATTAATCCGTACCGAAGGACGCGCCATTTCCTGTTCCGTAAAATAATCAACGATAGCGTCTTTAACGCGATAAGCCACAAATTTGGAATGTGCAAACGCTTCCGAATACACGACAGCGTCAATAGCAAACGTTTTCTTGGCGGGCAGGTACTTTGTCCAATCCAATTTTTTGACATACGCATACACCTCATCGGGATTCACGGCTTTGAATTGCGCAATGGGTTTCAATATCCGCAATGCGGTACGGCAATAGAAGTTCGCTTTATAAAGCAACTCTATATCCCCTTCGAACGACACAACTCTCCGTCCGATTTGCACTCCGTTGGCGCCTAAGCCAATCAGCTCGGTTGCCAATATTTCCTCCAGACCGTATAAGGTCTTCGCTACCATTTCAAAAGAATTTCTCATTTGATAAAAGTTCCTTTCCCTGTATTAATGTCGGAAGCCTGTGTGATAATCACTTCTTTTACACCGCAGGTTTTCGCCTGAAAAGCATTTTCTAATTTTGGAATCATGCCTTCTTTGATGATTCCTTCCTCCCTGTATTGCTGGAAAAGCGCATTGTCAAGGTTTTGAATTACACTGTTTTCATCGTTTTCATCGCTCAATACACCTTTTTTCTCAAAGCAATAAATCAGACGCACATTAAAATCAAATGCCATAACTTTGGCTATTTCCCCTGCAATCGTATCCGCATTCGTATTTAACAAAAGACCATTCCCGTCATGTGTAAGAGGAGCCAATACAGGAATATAGCCCTGCCGGAGCAAATCTGACAGCACCGACGCATTTATTTCTTTCACATCGCCTACAAACCCATAATCAATAGTTGTTACCGGTCTTTTCGCAGAAAGGATGAGATTCATATCGGCTCCGGTCAAACCAATCGCATCTACCTTTAATGCCTGTAATTTGGCGACAATGTTCTTATTTACCAAACCGGCATAAACCATTGTTACCACTTTCAGGGTGTCTTCGTCGGTGATGCGCCGACCGTCGACCATCCGGGTCTGAATACCCAATTTTTCCGCCAATCGGTTAGCCGAACTACCGCCGCCGTGAACTAAAATCTTGTCGCCTGCTATCAAAGCAAAATCTTTTAAGAAAGCAATCAATGATTCCGGGTCTTCGACGATTTTCCCGCCGATTTTTATGATTGTTAACTGATGCATATATTTATTATTCTTCATTTATAAATCCCATTTTTTCAGACAGGTATAAAGCATTTTGACCGGAAGTCCCATCACATTGTAAAAGGAACCATTCAATTCTTCTACCCCAATATAACCAATCCATTCCTGCACGCCATACGCACCCGCTTTGTCGCAAGGTTTGTATTTTTTGACATAATAACCAATTTCCGCCTCTTCCAATTTTGCAAACCTGACTTTGGATAAAGCATGAAATGCCTCTTGCTTATACATACTTGTAACACAAACGCCGGTAATTACTTCATGCGTTTGGCCGGAAAGTATCCGCAACATATTTTCGGCATTTTCTTCGTCTTGCGGCTTTCCATACACTTTCCCCTCCAACCAAACAATCGTATCTGCCGTAATCAAAAGTGTATCAGGTTGTAAGTAATTCCGATAAGCCTCCGCTTTCAATTTTGCAATATAGACAGGAATTTCTTCTTTCCACAAGGTATCCGGATAAGATTCATCTATATCGGGAAGCGTCTTTACCTCAAAATCTATATCCAAACCTGCCAGCAATTCTTTCCGCCTTGGCGAATTTGATGCTAAAACAACTTTGTATTTTGAAATATTTTCCAGCATATCCGCTTGTTTTTACCATCCGAATGCATCGCCTTGCATCCAATCGCCTTTCATTTTCAACACTTGCTCAATAATATCACGCCCTACTCCCATTCCTCCGGTTTTAGCGGAAATATATTTGGCTATTTCCTTGATTTCGGGAACCGCATCCGCAGGACAAGCCGGTAATCCGACTGTTTTCATCACTTCATAATCGGGAATATCATCACCGACATAACAGATTGCCTCCGGACTCAAACCTGTTTTCCGGATAAAATCCTCCAACTGATCGATTTTATTTTTCGCTTTCGTGTAAACATATTGAAATCCCAAACTTTCAAAGCGAATCCTGACAGCATTAGAATCCGCACCTGTAATTATCCCCAATATATACCCTTTTTTTACGGCTAACTGCATGGCATAGCCGTCTTTGGTATTGATGACCCGCATAGGCTCTCCCGACGGATGTAAAGGGATTGCCTCCGGTGACAATACGCCGTCCACGTCAAAGACAAAGGCTTTTATTTTCGTTAAATCATAATTGATATTACTCACAGATGTTATTTTTTAGTAAATAATAATGCAAAAGTAAAAAAAAATATGTGATTATACAGCATTTTTTCCTATACACATCAAAATAAAGGTTTTTTCTACTAATCTGAATTATTTATACCTACATATAAGTTTGCTTTTTTAAGGTCACAACGGAACAACCTGAAAAATTGTTAAATACAGTTAATTATTCGGCCTCAATGCAACGTTTTAATAGTTATTTGCGTCTTTATAGTAAATTGAAGGATGCTATATGACCTTTAAAAAACAAATTATATACAGAATGAAAGCAAAACTGTTTTTTCCAATCGCCGTCCTCTTTCTGATGGGGATATTTGTGCTGAATACCTCATTTTCGGATGCGTATTTCAGCTATTGGAATTATATTCCCGTATTTATGAAACGCAGTGACCTTGATAATTCGGTATCCTACCATGTTTTGGCTCGGGATATGGAAAATCCGGGTAAAATCTATTTCAAATCACCTTATATTTATATCAACGAGCGATATAAAGGCGTGCATGTTATCAATAATTCAGACCCATACAATCCTGTAAATGAAGGATTCATAATTGCTCCCGGATGCATCGACATGGCCGTGAAAGGAAATGTGATGTATATAGATAACGCGGTGGATTTGGTAGCTATTGACTTACTGACCAAAACGGTGAGTAAACGAATTAAAAATGTTTTTCCCGAACCCTTGGCTCCCGACAACAGTATGTATTACAACAATGACAGGGAAAATTATGTGATTGTAGAATGGAAGAAAAACCCGGATAAAAAATGATGATAATGAAGAGACTTGATAAAATAGGATTTACCTGTATGGTGGGATTACTCGCAATGGCAGCTTGTTCGGAAGCCGGCGACTCATTCGGAGACTCCGGTAGTCCGGGGCAAGGCGGCTCCATGGCCCGGTTTACGATTGCCGGGGACTATCTGTACACCGTAGATAACAATTCGTTGCGTTTGTTTGATTTATCCAATCCCCCCCAGCCGGAATACATGGAGCGGAAAGATCAAAGTCTTAGCTTTGGCATCGAGACCCTATTTGGTATGGATACTTTGCTTTTTATCGGTTCGCAAGACGGCATGTATATTTACGACATCACCCGTCCCGAATTTCCGCAGCAAATGTCTTTCGTCTCTCATATCCGCAGTTGCGACCCTGTTGTGGCTTCGGGTCATTACGCTTACGTCACCTTGAATTCCGAAAACACATGGTGCGGAAATGTATCCAATGTATTGAATATCTACGATATATCGAACATCAAAAAGCCTTCGTTAATTGCGGCTGAAACACTTAATTTTCCGAAAGGATTAGGTGTAGACGGGAATAAATTATTCGTTTGCGATGCCGTGCAAGGCATTAAGATTTACGATGTAAGCGAGCCTTCCGTACCGATTTGGAAAGATGATTTGAGTCATATTCCCGAGGCAAAATCCATAAAACCTTACGATGTGATTCCAATGAACGGACTGTTGTTTACCAGTTCCGACAAAGGCTTCTATCAATTCGATTATACCGGCGACCAAATAAAATTTGTAAGCAAAATAAACATAACGGAAAAATAAAATGAAACTACTGTATATTCCTTTACTATTCCTCTGTTTACAGGGTCTATCCGGCAATTTGCCTGCACAAACGGCAGAAAAACCGTTGCCGAGATATGGTTTTTCCATTGAACCTTTGTATCTCTATAACGGCGGTTTACGTATCAATGCGGAGAAGCGGCTGACAGAAAAAGAATGGTTTGAATTGAATATCACGCCTTATTACTTACCTCTTGCGGAATATGATTACGATTATGGCGCTTGGTATACTATAAACAGTGGTTTTGAATATTTTTCAAAACTACAAGGTATTGGTGTAGGTGGAAGTTATAAATATTATTTCTCCCCGCTTTTTTTTATCAATCCGGGAGTTTCCTACACTTTTTATAAGGTAAAATATTCGGATACTGATTTTTACCCATATCAGGAAGACGGCTTGACTTACTATTCATTCGAGCGTAGGCAATTGTCCCAGATTTTCAATAAATTCAACTTAAGCTTTTACATCGGAGGCCGCACGCCTTTCAAACGTTCATTTTTCGTTGAATACTTTGTGGGGGCCGGACAGTCTTTCAGTTCTTACAAATCGGGAAAAAAAACATTCGATGATACAATGTTTGGCTTCGGATACACCGGCCTATACCTGACAACTGGCGTAAAACTCGGATTCAATATCCGGTAAAATCTTCAGTCAGTATATCCGGGCTTTAAAAACCGGTCAAAAAAACAATGAAACCTGACTGTAAAAGTCACCATACCGGAAGTAAATCGGTTTTAATTTTTTCTATTTTCCATTGTCTATTAAACGAATATGTTGTGTCTGCAACTTCTATATATTCATAGATTGCTAAACATTTTTTATTTAATTGATCCTTTTCTTTCTGACTCATATTTTCTGCCATAATGAAAAGAATATCAGCAAACTGTTCCAAATTTCCACTACTGAATTTTTTCTCCGTCAGGAGCATCTTTATCAAATCATCGGGTTCAGTAGCGATTAACGCCATAATATCCAATCCTAAATCTTCGCTAAATGTCCGGATAGTTATTGCGATACTATTACTTGTCTGTTCTTGATTTTTCAGATGAAGTGAATTCGCCAGTATTTTTCCTAAAACTTGTCCAAATATTTCGGCTTGTCTTGTTAGATAATCTTTCTGTTCCATATTAATTTAATTTCGTTAGATTCCCCATTAAACTGCCATTTATTGTTCTTTGCGACTTGTTTCGATCGTTCTGTCGTCCGTCACAAAAGTTTCAAAACTGCAGGCGCTGTCCCCTGTTGGTAAAAACTTTAACAACGAGCAAAAGTAGCCTGCATGCTAATGATTTTTTTTACCATTACAATTTCACAAAGTTAGCAAAAATATATAAATACCTTGCATTGAGGCTGGGCAATTAAATATATTTAACAATTCGCGTTTAACAATTTTCCCATTATACAGACCTCAAAAGGCAAGTGTTCGTATGATTTTATTTCAACTTCATTAAACGTTTCTGTTTTATTTTTGAGTAGCCATTCTTATTGCATATTCCAACACCGTATCAACATTATTTAGATAATCTTCTATTGTCAAATGAATTAAATGGTCAGGATATATACCTTTCCCTTCCATCGGATATCCTTTCGGCGATACTTGTGCAGGCTTTCGGATGGGTATCCGGAAGGATATACCTTGTTGTGTAGTGAAAGTTTTCGGACCGTTTCCGGTGTCTCCACCGGTCGGAGAACCAATGAAAACAGCATTTCCACTCTCTTTTAAATCTAAGGCAAAACTTTCTGCTGCGGAGAATGTTTCTATTCCGGTCAAAACAATCAGTTTCCCTTTGTAATGATTGTCGGACGGAACAAGAGTGGCTCCGGATACACAAGCTTTCTGTTGTTGTCTTATCAAGTATTTTGTAATCTCTTCGCTATTCCCTGAATTTCCTCCGCCATTCCCACGTAAATCGACAATCAAAACCGGTTTTTCCCGAACTTTTTCATACTCTTTTTGGAACTCGCTAACTACTTCACCCATCATTGAATTAATCGCTATATAAGCTATGGAATCTTGAATTACCGAGCTTTTTACAGTTTCTTTATTAAGGTTAAACGACAAAGTTATTTCTTTCTCTCCGGCTTGTGTTTTGAATAAAAAAGTTCTATCCCCTTCAAAATAGCTTGAAAATATGCTCCAAACGCTTATGAGCATTCTGTCTGCATCGACTGAAGCATTGATAAATTTTCGTTCCTGATCCATCCATTCAGATACTGGAATATGGTCAATTTCTATTATCTCGTCTTTATCATTTATGCCTTTATCAATTAATGAACAGCCGACTTTATCAATAAATACGCGCCCTTCTACGAATATTGCCGAGCAATCAATACTATATTTCTTAAAATATACATGCGCATGTCCATTCTTCAATTCGGCAAAGTATTCTAAAAGCAGATGCCCGTACTCTTCTCTTGTAGAAATGGTTTTGATGCGTTCCGAATATTTTGCAAACAGGGAATCCGGATTAATATTCTTGCTGTCCAAATGAGAATATTTTTTTCTTACAATATTATTTATCTCGGTAAAATCCGATAGAAACATTTCCGGAGAAATATTAATATCGCTGACATATACAGGTTTAACTTCATGATTACTCTGGTCGGAAACATTTACGCCCAATCCAATTATAAATCCAATTATAGCCGTAACTACAACAAGTAAAATTATCCCTGCAATTTTTAGAAATTTTTTCATCTCTTCTCCTTTCTATTTGTATTATTTAATTCCTCTATCTCTTCTTACTGTCAAGTCCGCAGTTACCGTCAAACTGTGCCGACTGCGTTCTGTTTCATGTTACAAGCATTGCTGTTTTTTCAAGCCATATATAATAAATCCTATCCCAATAACAATAAATGGGAAGCTTAAAATTTGTCCCATATCAAGGCTCATTTGATTCTCAAACGCTACCTGTTTTTCTTTAATAAATTCAATCAAAAACCGTGCGATAAAAATCAAAGAAAGAGATAATCCAAAAAAGAATCCGGAATTTATTTTTTTGAATTTTATTTTATAGAAATAGTAATTCAAAATAAAAATGAGTAAATAAGCAATGGCTTCATATAGCTGAGACGGATGACGAGGAATGTTATCCTCCCTGACAAAAATGAATCCCCAAGGAACGTTAGTTGGCGTTCCAATGATTTCCGAGTTCATTAAATTGGCTAATCTGATAAAACAACCCCCTAAAGGCGCTACAATTCCAATTAAATCAAGCAGTTTAGCAATTGGTTCGTTCGTTTTACAGGCAAAAATAATTAAGGCAAGTATAAGCCCAATTGCACCACCATGACTTGCTAATCCTTGATAGCCTGCAAATTTATACCCACCTTCCAGCGTAGGTTGAATAGGCAAAATCATTTCCAAAGGATGGGTTAAATAATAGGTCGGTTCGTAAAACAGGCAATGACCTAATCTTGCTCCCACAAAAATTCCGATGAATCCATAAACTGTCAATTTTTCCAATTTAGGGAGAGGAATACTTTCCTTTTTGAAAATCTGTTTGAGAATGTATATACAGATTACCAGGCCACCCACAAACAAAATTCCATAATATCTCAATGAGATACCTAAGATATTGATGATTTCCGGATTTATATTCCAATGTATATAACTAATAATCATACTTTTGATTTTCTTATTTTAATTGCTTGCTGTCAATTTATTTAATATTTATTTTTATTCTCTGTTAAGTTGTCTGAAAGTCCGCAGAAAGTGTCAAATCACATTAATGCATGGCCTGATTCGGTAAAAGCATATTTCAAAAAGTTTCTCCATTCTGATTTTTTTGACGGGACAAAGATAACAATAAGTTTCATTATTAACGAAACATATTACTACAAATTAAAGGTGTCATTTTTGTACTTGCTGTCTCACGATACATTTCTTTAGGTATTTAATCACATCTTTCCATTTTATTGATTTCAATTCCTTCCGGTGTTTATACCAAAATATAAAAAATAAACAGGCAAAAGTATTTATATATAAGTCTTTTAAGTCAAAGGTGAATAAAGGTTTCAAATAAATATAGTCCAGAGTGCCCTTTTCCCATACTATATTTCCAATTAATGCACATATCATTCCCGCTAATTGAAAAATTATTACGCAATCAATAAGTTTTGTATTCTCATATAGTTTTTTGAAAAAACCATACAGCAAGAAAGTGATAACTTGTAATATGAAAAATGTAATTAAATGAGGCAAGAGTCCAATATTGACATGAAACTTCTTACTAATCAACGAGCTCACATAAGAATGTTTATCATTGAATATCGGATTGAACTCTAACAGTGACGGTACGATTTCAACATGAATATCGAAATAATACCAGTAGATGATTATTTTAATGACTTGGTCAATAATAATCAATAAAACTACCCACAAAATAATTGTCTGTATTTTCATTCTTATTTCTCCACATTTGTCAATCGCGCTTCGTGATATGTTTTCCAGAGGAATGCCATTTCCATTGCCGTACAAGGTCCGGTGAAAAATTTAAGCCTATTTTTTTCTTCTAATAGTTGATAATTAAATTTTATTTTATATGCCTTGTCATTTTCAGAAAAAATGGGGCCACAATTTCCCTCATCTGATTCCGATTTTGTTACAGGTGGAAAATCAAACAAATTTTGAGGCAAGTCAAATGTGTAAAAATCCATCTTCTGATTCGTGTCGCCATTTTCAATCCTGATACAATAGCCTCTGTCTGTATATCCATCGGCCTGTCCTGTTTCTTCATTTATAAGATAACCAACAAAAGTACCAATAACGTAACCTTCAACCACATCTGTATTATTGGGTTGTTCGTCATTACAAGCTGAAAACAGTGTAATAAAAACGGTCAATGATAAAAATAATCTTTTCATTTTTTAATAAATTTATTCTCTCTTCTACTCATCTGGCTTTTCGATACGCCCCGTTTTTTTTAATGGTCTCTGGTCTCCATTTTTATTTATTGATTTTCATTCAACATTTCGTCGACATACTCTATCCATTTCTGTGGAGGAATGCTTTTGTCGATATAACAATCCGGTTGTATGCCGATTTGGTCTAAAGCCATATCGGGTAACCACAACCTCTTTGTCAGACAATAGCCCAACTGAAATTCCTTACAGGGTGAATCCACAAAATACATATTGGATATGTCAATTGCACCAAAAGTAGTTGTGCCAAACAGTTTTACTTTTTTGCTTTGTCTGGCTTCCAGCAAAAACTCTTCAGCGGAACTTGCATTGTATTCGTTAATAATAATTCCGACATTTTTGGGATAAGTGTAAATGGTATCATACTTGTTGATAATTACGGACTCTTGACGTAAATTCACAAACTGTCCTAATTTGCTTTCAAGCGTATCATAAGAAGTTTTAAACCATTTTTTGCCATCATCATCAAGTCCTAATTCTTCTGCATTAGAGAGCAAAAACAACATTCTCTGATTGTTTAGTTTGGTTGAAAGATATTCAACTCCCATAGTCCGAATAGGATTGGTATATAGCAAAGGCAGTATTTCCTGAAAATTTCCATCGTTGCCTCCGCCATTATTGCGTATATCTATAATCAGGTTTTCGGTTTCAAGAATCGTACTTTTATTCGCGGCAATCAGGCTGTCAATTTCTTGACGTGACCCTCCAAAAGTCGGAATTCGCAGCAGCAATGTATTGTCGGATATACGTTCTATATAAGGATTTTGTGCATTGTTGGATTTGAAATAAGTGTCCAGACTGTCTTTCGGATAAACGGGATACAGGCGTTTGAAAGTCATATCGTCGATTTGCAGAAAATTCTTGCTTAACAATTCGGCATTATACTGCTCTTCCGAATGATTTTTCATGTAATAAACGGTATTGTTTTCCGGCTTTTTTGTGTCGATTTTCAACTTCACTTGTCCCTGTTTCCAATAAACGCCATCGGCTTCGATAATAAATCCGGTATATTCGGCATCACTCCGTTTGACGATTCCAAGGGTATAAATACCTTGCTGCCAGACGCCTTCAAAACCCGCATCATTCTCTTCAAATGTTTTTTTTACCCATTGAAAATTACTTTCACAATCGCAATTTTGTCCGGATACAATGCTTGTGGACACAAACGTCAAAAATAGAAATAAATTAAATCTTGTCATGTTATATAATTGTAAATTAGTTACTTTTCCGACCGCGTTCTGCCGCACATCGCAAATGTTCCGAAACCGCATATTGTAATAAACCATTCAAAGATAGATTGCATCACATGATTACTTTCTTCGTCGAACAATGAAACTTCCACTTTCAACAATCCGCTTCCTTTTTGATTTAACAATTCTAAAACTTCTCTTTTTTCTGAGTCTTGAAATTTCGCTTTGGAAAAAACGGTAGTTGTAACAGGTTTCCTGTATTTTATTTCTACTTTCCGAACAACAGAAGGCAGCGCGGTCAATTTACTTTGCTTGCAATAATACATGCTGATTTATTTTTTTCTATTTCTATTGTTTCTGTAATTTTAAATCCACTTTGTTCTGTCAGTTCTTTTAATTGCGCTGTAGTCTTTTTCGTAAAACCATATTGTGTATAAGTCAATCTATCCAACCATTCCTTATCATAAATAGTATTGATAAAGATTCCATCAGGTTTAAGTACTCGTTTAATTTCGGCTAATCCGGCAGGGATGCTGTTCCAAAAATAAATGGTATTGATTGTGTAAATTTTGTTTATGGAACTGTCTTCAAACGGCAAATTTTGAACATCTGCCAGCAGTAATTCTACTTTCCCTGAATTTATATAGCGTTGATTGCTTTTGCTCGCTTTTGTGAGCATATCAGAAGAAATTTCAATACCATATAACTTTGAAAGATTTCTTTTTGCAAGATTTTTAATCAAAAAACCATTTCCAAACCCAATATCTAAAACTATATCTGCCGCTGTTATTTTTAAATGCTCGATTGTCGTACGATACTGCTTCCTATTCATACAGTTCATGATGAATGTAGATAATTCTCCGCCAATACCTGTTGGTTTGCCAAATTGTTTTGCTATATATGTAATAAAAACGCTCATTTCCAAATTGTCCTAATTATTGCACCAAACCTTGCCGGTGACTGTTCTTTTTACACTTCTATCGAAATAGTTATTTTGCCTAACTTTTTGTTTCCATATTCATTTGTTTTTATCAGTATAATATTCTGTAAAAATAATTTTACTTTTGCGGCTCCTTACAATAACGATTTATTATTCATTTTATTTTAATTCTGTTTCGTAACTGTCAAGTTATGTTTTTCATTCTTAGTTTCCCTCTGATATAATTTTTTCAATATTTTCTTTCCAAATTTTTCTATTGTTTACAACAAATTTTTCCTGTTTCCCGTCTTTTGTGTAAATTGAGATTCCGGTAGGGATAATTCCTAAAATATTATAAAAAGCGACTTTCTTAATTTGTTTGATTTCAATGACAAGCCCATGAGGTTGTATATTAAAATTATGCGACTGAAATTGGATTTTATTAGATAGCAAATAAAGTTGACCGCCTACACCTTCCCTATTTACAAAATGATTTGCAGCGCCTGAAAAAATCAAGTCTTCGCCTTCTGCAATTTTGATTTGTGCTTGCCTTTTTAATGTTTTTGATACTGTGAAAAAATACATGCCTATACCGAAAAGAAGCCCACTAATAACTCCACTAATTATTGCGGTGGTTATTACACCACTTTGGAAGACATAAAAAATCCCCATTAGAACTCCAAACACAATTCCCGGCAAAATTACTGCTTTCACATTTTCCATTTTTACTTTTAATTAATGATTTATTTATCTTGTTTGCTCTCTTTTATTCATTTCTATCAAGTTGTGCGAAATTACCCTGTCGTCACTCGCTGTCCGTTCGTAATCTGTGTCAACCGTTACCGACCGCATTCTGTCCCACGTCGCAAACGTTCCGAAACCGCACCGAAACCCCGACGACGAGTTGGAGGGCAGTGCGGATATTATCTTAGTCTGTGTCGTCCATTGTTGCCTGTTAAAAATGTATATCATTGTTAGTTTTAAGCAAGTACACATTAATAGTATCATGTTCAATACTTCAATATTTTTCCCTTATGTATTTGATTAGGTTATCTAACCTTTCATTCGAATTTTTCCCATCAATTTGTATGTCTGGAACTGTTCGTTCTTTATAATTCAAATTTCCATCATGATTTAACCCTGCTACAGCAGGATAAGCCAAAAGGATGCCACTTTCCGGCAACATAAACACCGCAGGTTCTGCGCATGCTCCGTCGCCACCTGTTCGAACACCTGCAATAGTTGCCCATTTAGATGCTTTACAAAAATAAGCTAAACCCTCTGAAGCCGAGAAAACCCCTTCATCGACAAGTAAAAATATTTTTCCTTTGAATGTAATGGGATTATTTGTTACTATTGTATCATTCGATTTACTCATATTCATATATCCATTTTCAATGAGTTCTTCAGGTAAATTAGGTAAACGACTATCTTTTTTTGCAATTTCAAAATTTTCAAATACTTTGGGATAAAGGGACCTGTTTAACGCTCCACCTTTCACAATCTGATATTTTGGATAAGAAATCGGATTTTGAGTTAATCTTCCTACAATATAATTTCTCCAATAGTTATCCGAACCTCCACCATTTCCCTGTATGTCAATAACCAAATAATCGAAGTTTTGAATCGTTTTTAAAAAAGGGGTCATTTGAATACTATCCTGTTTTGCGTTAGAAAAAAGGAAAGAATTGATACGCATGATTCCTATCTTATCTTCAATGAGCAGGCTGTCTCTATAATTTGGCTGAATAGAATGTTCTGAAGCGACCTTATTATTTGGCCTCATATAAAATTTAGACCAATAAACAGACCGTTCGTGTGGATTTTCGAGTATTTCTACCCACTTATTATAGATTGGTTTTTTGATAGCTCCCTCCTTATAGGTATTGACATATAATTCATGGTTGAATGTAGGGATCATATTCAGATGTCCACCACCGATATCATTGAGTATAGAAGCTAATGCGATCAAATACGTGGAATCATTAGGCGTTGCTTTAATTTTCTCAAAATATTCACCCTTTTTTGATGCCCAATCCTTATTTGTTTGTTGTCGTCCCATATCCAAATAAGGATAATTATCTTCAAGGATTTGACATAGAAACTCAAAGTCTTTCACTTTTTGCTTTGTGCTTAATTGAGAAGAATCAAACTGCACCCAAAGGCAAGATATTGAAAAAATCAATATAACATTTAAAATCATTGTTTTCATCTGTTATAAAATTGGTTTTATTTTAAACTGTTCTCCTGCAAATAATCTTTTATCTGCTGAGCCGATTTACCAATTAAATCCTTAGAGATTTTCTCTTTTATTTCTCTGAAAGTTTTAACGGCATCAAATTCTTTTTCTTTTATTTTTTCCTTAGTCTTCATATTGTATGATTTCTTTTGGTGATTGTCAAAGTTGTTGTTCCATATTTTAAAATTATTCTTGTTCTATTTTTTCTAATTCTAAGTAAAAATCGCTATTAATTCGAGTATACTTATTGATACTGATTAGCTTACCTTCTTGAATCATAAATTTTTCTCCACTGACGCCTATGAATAATTTAGGGTCATATTTATCCTTGTTATCAATGACTTTTTTATAATCCAAAATGTAACTATTCCGAGAATAGTCTGACATTTTGATAAGTTGATTCCCCTGTATTTTATACGTATTTGGAGAGTATAGAGATAGAGTATCTTCTTTGAGAACATTTTTTGTCTTTCTCATGCTGTTATGTGTTTTCTTTGCAAAAATATGAAATTTATTTTAAATCCAAGCTATCAAATGGAGCTATTATTCGCTTTATTTCTACAGTACTTACACGCAGGTAAATTTCCGTAGTCTTTAGGTGTCGATGTCCCAAATGTTCAAGAATTTCCGGCGATAAAGCTGCGATGTGGTCTTTATCACCTTTGGCTCGCCGTATTTTTTTCCAAAAAATCCAAACAATCAAAAGAAAACCATTATATTTGCACGTTAATACAAATAAAATCAAATAAACAATGAGCAGTTTTCTCTTCCTCCTTTGTATGGTATCTTTTCTGAATTTCGCTCCGGAAAATGCCGACTTATCCGAAACGGACAGCCAAGGCGCAATTGTCCGGCTACCTACCGACCGGAAAGTCATTCACCTGATATTTTCGGCGGATATTGTCTTCGAAGGCGCCGAATCTATTCTTGAAACACTGGATGCCAACAATGCCAAGGCGTCTTTCTTTCTTACCGGAAATTGTTTGAGAGAGAAGAAGTTTGAACCGATTGTCCGAAAAATTATCCAACAGGAACATTATCTGGGCGGACATTCCGATAATCACTTGCTGTATGCTTCCTGGGACGACCGCCAACAGTCGCTCGTCAGCGCCGACAGCCTGATTGCCGATTTTCGGAAAAATATGGCCGAACTCCGGAAATTCGGTGTCGATGTTGCCCGCTTAACTTATTTCCTTCCGCCTTATGAATACTACAACAAGGAACAGGTCCGCTTGATCGAAGCCGAGGGACAAAACGTGATTAATTACACACCCGGCCTTCGGACGGCTGCCGACTATACAACCCCGGATATGCCTAATTATTTGTCTTCCGATCAGTTGATTGAACAATTGTTCGCTTTTGAAGCTGAACATGGACTCAACGGCAGCATCATCCTGATACATCCGGGTACGCACGAAAGCCGTACCGATAAACTGTATACCCACTTGGATGAAATCATCCGGAGACTGAAACAACAGGGATATTCTTTCGAACGTTTGCCCTAAATAAAAAAATACTGCGTATTTTGTAGGATGTATGACAAATTTTTTCTACCTTTGAAACGTTTATTTATACATCCGTACTTTTAAAACAAAATTATACATATATATATGAACATCCCGACAATAGAGGTAGGTATTTTATCCTCAACATCCGTTCATTTCAAGCTAAACGGTAGATTCCGTTGTACTACAAGCGGAGAAATTGTCACCGGAGAAGGTCTTGCAAGCCTGGCCGGAGATGCTTCCTTTGTTCTCCATACCGGAGACAAACGGCAGACAGTCGACGATTTTGTCATGATCGAACCGCTGAACGAAGACGACTCGCATTTTGAGTTATCGCATGTAATTATCGGTGTACAGTTTCACTGGGAACGGGAAGAAACACAACGTTTTAAAGGAAAATTGAAAATATATGTCGAAAACGGAATGCTTACGGCCGTCAACATTCTTTCCCTGGAAGATTATTTGTTGAGCGTGATTTCTTCGGAAATGAGCGCCATGTCTTCTTTGGAGTTGTTGAAAGCTCATTCCGTCATTTCCCGCAGCTGGCTTTTGGCGCAAATCGAAAAGGGCAGGCAGTTGAAGGACGGGAGTTACAAAACATTGATACGCAATGAAGAAGGATATATCCGCTGGTACGACCGGGAAGACCATTCTCGCTTCGATGTTTGCGCCGACGACCATTGCCAGCGTTATCAGGGAATTACAAAAGTATCATCGAAACAGGTTTACGAGGCCTTGAAAGCTACTGTCGGCGAAACGCTACTGTACAAAGGCGCTGTTTGTGACGCACGTTTTTACAAATGTTGCGGCGGCATTACCGAAAAATTCGAGAACGTCTGGGAACCGGTCAACCATCCGTATCTGACAAAAGTTACGGACAACCCGGTTGTCCCGGAAGGCTTTGATACGGATTTGACGAAAGAGGAAAACGCGCGAAAATGGATACTTTCCAATCCGTCGGCTTTTTGCAACACTCACGACAAGACAGTGTTGTCGCAGGTATTGAACGACTATGACCAGGAAACACAGGATTTTTACCGTTGGGAAGTAAGACTTGCACAAGCGGAAATTAAGGATTTACTTTCCCGTAAAGTGGGAATAGATGTGGGAGATGTACTTGATTTGATTCCCGTAGAACGGGGTGTATCCGGTCGTTTGATTCGCCTGAAAATCGTGGGCAGCGAGCAGACGATTGTTATTGGAAAAGAATTGGAAATTCGCAAAGCCTTGTCGGAATCGCATCTATACAGCTCTGCTTTTGTGACGGAAAAAGTGTTTACATCCGGTCAGGCTGCGTCGTCTTCAATTCCTGCATCTTTTGTTTTACGGGGCGCCGGATGGGGTCATGGCGTCGGACTTTGCCAGATTGGCGCCGCCATTATGGGCGACAGCGGCTATTCATATCAGGATATTCTGATGCATTATTTCCCCGGCGCAGAATTAAAAAAAATATATTGAAGAGAAATGAAAACGATTCTTCATGAAAACCCCACTCTCCCCTCCCTTTGTGTAGACAGGACGGGGGAGAAGTCTTACCGCATGAAATACAAGGTATTTTTGAAAGAAATAGCGGAATTTATTCCCCGCGAACGGATTTACACCGATGAATTGCGTCGCCTGGCTTGGGGAACAGATGCCGGATTTTATCGTTTGATTCCGCAAATAGTCGTCCGTTCGATGAATGAGCAGGAAATTTCCCGGTTATTGGCTATTGCCGACCGTTTGCAGACGCCGGTTACTTTCCGTGCTGCAGGCACCAGTCTATCGGGTCAGGCCATCAGCGATTCCATACTGATTGTTGCCGGAAAACATTGGGAAGACTATGCGATTGCGCCCGATGCAAGCACGATTCGCATGCAGCCGGGCATTACCGGCGAACGGGTTGGCGAATTGCTGAAGCCCTACGGACGCAGATTTGCACCGGACCCCGCTTCCATAAAAAGTGCGATGGTGGGTGGTATTGTAATCAACAATTCCTCCGGAATGAACTGCGGCACTCATGCCAACAGCGACCGAATGTTGTTGTCGGTGCGTATGGTATTTGCCGATGGCGTCGTTTTGGATACCGGAGATGCAGAAAGCCGTTCGCAGTTTGCCCGGAACAAACCGGACTTTATCCGCGAAATAGAAAAAATCCGCGACCGGGTACGCGCCGATAAACCCCTGGCGGAACGTATTCGGCATAAATATTCCATAAAAAACGTTACCGGACTCAATATCCTGCCGTTTATCCTGTATGACGACCCGTTCGATATTATAACACATCTCTTGGTCGGTTCCGAAGGTACGCTGGCTTTCCTCTCGGAAATAACGATGAAAACCGAATACGACTATCCTTTCAAAGCGAGCGCCATGTTGTACTTCTCCGATATCAGGGAAGCATGCCGGGCGGTGGTGGCGATGAAGAAACTCACAAACAAACAGGGAGAGCCGATTGTCAAAAGTGCGGAATTATTAGACAAAAAGTCCTTGAAATCCGTTGAAGACCTTACCGGTGAGGGATTAACAGCTGTGCTCACCGAAACCAAAGCGACTACAAAACAGGAATTAGACGAATACATTGCACAAATCGAAGAAGCGCTTCAGGCTTTTTCCACTCCCATACCGGTATATTTTACCGATAAAGAAAGCGAATATTCCCGCTATTGGCTTATCCGTTCCGGTATTTTCCCATCGGTGGGAGGTACCCGTCCTCCCGGAACGACGACCTTGATTGAAGACGTGGCTTTCCACGTCGAAAATTTGCCGGAGGCAACGGCCGAATTACAGCATTTGATGGAGAAACACGGTTACGACGATGCTTGTATTTACGGTCATGCCCTGGAAGGCAATTATCATTTTATCATCAATCAGTCTTTTGATACGCAAACAGAAGTAAAACGTTACGAAGCCTTGGTGGACGACGTGATTAAGCTGGTTGTGGACAAATACGACGGCTCGCTGAAAGCGGAACACGGTACCGGACGCAACATGGCGCCTTTTGTCAGGTATGAATGGGGTGATGCGGCTTTCGAGGTAATGCGGACGGTCAAACAACTTTTTGACCCCCATGGATTGCTCAATCCCGGCGTTATTTTCAATGACGACCCGAAATGCCATATCCGGAATTTCAAACCACTGCCGCTGACAAATCCGAAGGTGGATAAATGCATCGAATGTGGATATTGTGAAATCAATTGCCTGACTTGCGGATTTACGCTTTCGTCGCGGCAACGCATTGTTTTACAACGGGAAATTACCCGTTTGAAATTTTCCGGACAAGATTCGAAACGCCTGCGTACCTTGCAGAAACAATACCGTTACCCAGGTAATCAAACCTGTGCCGGCGACGGACTGTGTGCCATGTCTTGCCCGATGGGTATCAATACGGGCGATTTGACGCACGATATCCGCCAGGCGGAAATGCCCGAAGGTAGCATGGGATATGCAGTAGGGAAGTGGACGGCCGAACACCTGTCGACCGTCAAAAGTTTTTTGCGCCTGGCGCTTTCTGCGGTTAATGCCGCCCACACTATCTTGGGAACGCGAGTGATGACTTTTCTTGCCGGAGCGCTGCATCGTTGCTTGCATCTTCCGTTGTGGACACCGGCTATGCCGAAAAGTTATAAAGTCAACTCACAGGTTCAATTATCAAATTCCAATCGGCCGATATCAAACCCTGTTTCTCCATTGAAAGTCGTTTATTTCCCTTCCTGTATCAACCAAACGATGGGTTTGGCAAAAAATTCTCCGGAAAAATGGCCGCTTGTTGATAAAATGGTATCTTTGTTGCAGAAATCCGGCTATGAGGTGATTTTCCCGGAAGGGATGGATAACTTGTGTTGCGGAACAATATGGGAGAGTAAAGGCATGCCTGATATCGCCGACCGGAAAGCGGCGGAATTGGAAGCCGCTTTGTATAAAGCCGGTGAACAGGGCAAATATCCCGTGCTGTGCGACCAAAGTCCCTGTTTGTACAGAATGCGTCACACCATCCGGAAAATGAAATTATATGAACCCGTGGAATTCATTATGACTTTTCTGCTCGACAAACTGGAATTTGTGCAGACGGATACGCCGGTAGCCGTACACGTTACTTGTTCCATGCGGAAAATGGGCTTGGCCGGACAGATTGTTGAACTGGCAAAGCGCTGTTCGTCGAATGTGCTGACGCCGGAGGAAGTCGGTTGTTGCGGATTTGCCGGCGACAAGGGATTTACACATCCCGAAGTCAATGCTTATGCTTTGCGTAAATTGCATCCGCAAATAGAAAAAGCAGGTATCCGAACCGGTTATTCCAATAGCCGGACTTGTGAAACCGGCTTGACCACGAACGCAGGTATTCCTTATCAATCCATCATTTATTTGGTTGACCGGCATACAAAAAGTAGTAATCCATTAAAAAACACATAAAAACGTATGAAAACAGCCGCACAACGCCTGCTTGCCCTCGACATCTTGCGAGGAATTACCATTGCAGGGATGATTATGGTCAATAATCCGGGAAGTTGGGGGAGTATCTATGCCCCGCTGAAACATGCAGCCTGGAACGGTTTGACGCCGACCGACCTCGTATTTCCCTTCTTTATGTTTATCATGGGTATTTCCACCTACATATCCCTACGGAAATACCATTTTGAATTTAGCCGCCCGGCGGCCTGGAAAATAATTAAACGCACGATGGTAATCTTTGCCATTGGTTTGGGTATTGCCTGGTTTTCATTATTTTGCCGTACCTGGAATACACTTTCGGGCGAAGACGTTTCGTTCTGGTCGCGTTTGGGACAGTCGGCCTGGACATTCGACCGTATCCGTATTCTGGGCGTGATGCAGCGCCTGGCGCTCTGCTATTGCGCTACGGCCTTGATTGCTTTAACCGTGAAACATAAACGTATCCCTTACCTGATTGCCGTTTTGCTGGTGGGCTACTGGTTTGTTTTATTGTTCGGAAACGGGTTTGAATACAATGAAACCAACCTGCTTTCCTTTGTCGACCGCACTGTTTTGGGCCTCAAGCATGTCTACAAGGATAATGGCATCGAACCCGAAGGTTTGTTGAGTACGATTCCGGCCATTGCCCATGTTTTGATTGGCTTTTGTTGCGGGAAACTGCTCTTGGAGGTACAGGATATTCGCGAAAAAATGCTGCGTTTGTTTCTGATAGGAACGGTTTTATCATTCTCCGGATTTTTATTAAGTTACGGATGTCCAATCAATAAAAAAATCTGGTCGCCGACTTTTGTGCTGGCTACATGTGGCTTGGCTTCCGCCTTTTTGGCGCTTTTAATCCGGTTCATTGATGTGAAACCTTCCGAATCTTCCGGAATATGGAGATTTAAAGCTCCCCTTAGGGGATTAAGGGTCTTCTTCGAATCCTTTGGCATCAATCCGCTCTTCATGTATGTTGCGGGCGCTGTATTCAGTATCTTGCTGGGTAATATCCGTTTCCATTATGGCGAGGGGATGATGAGTTTGCACGCTTATGCCTATAATGAAGTGTTGCGACCCTTGTTGGGTGAATATTTGGGTTCGTTGGCGTTTGCCGTTTTGTTCGTTTCGCTGGTTTGGGCCTTGGGTTACGTATTGTATAAAAAGAAAATATATATAAAAATATGATTTTAATAGCAGATAGTGGTTCTACAAAAACCGATTGGTGTGTTGCCGAGCAAGGAAAACAGGTGCAACGGATTATCACCAAAGGTATCAATCCGTTTTTTCAGTCGGAAGAAGAGATTAGCGAGGAAATCCGCTCGGCCTTATTGCCGGAGTTAAAGACGTCCGTATTCGATGCGCTTTATTTTTATGGCGCCGGCTGTTTACCCGAAAAAATTCCGATGATGTGTCAGGCGCTTGGTAAGTACATAGATGTAAAGCAAATAGAAGTTAATTCGGATATGCTGGCTGCGGCACACGGCTTGAGCGGGAAAAATCCGGGAATCGTCTGTATCCTGGGCACCGGTTCCAATTCCTGTTACTACGACGGAGAAAAGATTGCCAATAATGTTTCTCCATTGGGATTTATATTGGGTGATGAAGGAGGCGGAGCGGTACTCGGTAAATTATTGGTCGGTGATATTTTGAAGAACCAATTATCGGCGGAATTGAAAGAAAAATTCCTGCAACAGTTTGATTTGACGCCGGGTATAATTATTGAGCGAGTATACCGGCAACCTTTTCCCAACCGTTTTTTGGCGACTCTTTCGCCTTTCCTGGCGCAAAATTTGCAAGAGCCGGCGATACGCGCCTTGGTATTGAATGCTTTCCAATCTTTCCTGAACCGGAATGTGAAACAATACGATTACAAAACAAATCCGGTACATTTTGCCGGGTCTGTCGCTTATTATTACCGGGAAATTTTGGAAGAGGCGATTCATACGTGTGGCATGCAGCTGGGGACGATTACGCAAAGTCCTATGGAGGGCTTGGTGGAATATCATCACTGATTTTGGATGTCTCGTTCGACGGAGGCTTTGCCTCCGTCGTCGCTAAAAGCAAGTCTATGACTTGCATTACAACCGATTAGACATTCTTTTTTCATCGCAAACTTCTCATTTCTATTTGTCTTGCTCTTCTATTGTATACCCTGTACTCATTTTATCTTTTTTCTTTGCCGTTTTTCATCAGCACATTAGCATTTTGTCACATCAGCACATTTATTTATGTGCGAATCTTCTAAAACTCATCCTCAATAATTTTCAAGTAGCCATACGCTTAAAAATTTATCATAGATTTTATAAAATTCCTTTTCCTTGGTTATAAAATCTTTTTCCAAAAGCCCTTTCAAACCGGCTTGTACCGAGCTACCGGACGTCAATTTGTATTTTTTCACAAAGGCGCCCGAAGTAAGCGCTTGTGCATTACCTTCTTTGGCGATGGCTATCAACAGCTCTTTTTGCTTCTCCGGAAGACGAAAAAGAGTTTCCGAATAAGCATATCGGAACGAGTCAATGACGTTTCGAAGCGCCTCCTCTATCATTTCCTCCTTGCAAATACCATGCACAGGAGTCATTGTGTAAAGGATATGTACTGTTTTTTGGACATACCAGGTAATTCCCTCGAACCGATTGTAAATGATTTCTATGGTTTTTGCTGTAATTTTCTTATTATTCATTTCAAAATGATGCTTGGCAAATTTCGTGTATTCCTGTAAATCAATGCTTCCCAGATGCATCATGGATACGCTTTGATAAAAAGGACGCGCTGCGCTTAGAAATAGATTTCCTACAATATGCTGTTGGCTTCCGGCAAAAATAAAATGGGCATTCGTGCATTGTTGAATGTATGTCCGCAAAATCGCTTCTACATTTTTTTCGGGATAAGCCGTGATTTGTTGGAATTCATCAATGGCTATCAAACAAGGCTTATCGGCAATGGCTAAATATTTAAATAGCTCATCCAATGTCGCTTCCGGAGATTGAATATCCCCTAATCCCAAGTGAAAAGAAGGATTTCCGGTCATATCGAAAGAAATACCTGCCTGTAAAGATTTGACCTTATCCCAAAATTGGTGGAAGACTTTCTTCCCATGAGGCTTTAGCGTTTCCAAAATCACCTTGCTCAACATAAAAATAAAGTCTCGCAGAGATTTACTTGCATAAATATCAACAAAAAAAGTATAGTAATCCGCTTTGATTGATTTCTTTTGAAAACAATGTTGGATTAATCCTGTTTTTCCCATTCTCCGAGTGGAAATAAGCGCCAGATTATTACCGTTTATGATTTCATTTATCAGTTGTTCACTTTCTGCGTCCCGATTGCAGAAGTATTCAGGAGAAATATAACCTGCTGTGATAAAAGGATTTTTAATAATTTTCATTTAAATATTATTTTATAATAATGCAAAGATAATAATTATTTTATAATAATGCAAGGCTGTTCTCTTTCAGCCAGCGGCTAACGCATTAAAATTTACATGTAGTTGAACCGTAATTCGCCGATAATCAACCGATATTTTTCAGGGGATCCCGCGTCAGGCGCGGGATGACAGCTTTTTGAGACAGAAAAAATGATAAATACACAAACGAATGATAAACATTGTCCAAAAAAGTTGTAACTTTGTCAGTGAAATGAAAAATGAAAGTATTAAGTATTAAAATAAAGTCAATATAACAAGAAAATGCGGAAAATTAATTTTTTATTGCTATTATTAGTTAGTTTACAAGGAATAGCACAACCATTGGAACGGGTGATACCCGAAATGTTGGGAATGGATTCGCGCCGTTTGCGTTGTGCCGACGAGGCGATTCTGCGTGCGGTTGACAACAAGGAGATACCGGGCGCCGTGCTTGCAGTTGTCTATAAGAATAAAATGGTACATTTGAAAGCATACGGTAACAAGCAGACTTATCCGACAGCTCTTCCCATGGACGTCAATACCGTATTCGATTTGGCGTCGGTGAGCAAACCGACCTCTACGGCTATTTCCGCTATGATTCTGATTGAACGCGGACAATTGCGTCTTTGGGACAAGGTGAACCTTTATATTCCTGATTTTCAGGGAAACATACGTGTGCTGGATTTAATGACGCATACTTCGGGTCTTCCGCCTTACGCTCCGGTCGATTCGTTGCAGAAACGCCACGGCGCTCCTAATCCCGACGCCCTGATTCAGTATATTGCTACCTGCCGGAGAGATTTTGCTCCGGAAACCGATTTCCAGTACAGTTGCCTCAATTTTATCACTTTGCAACGCATAATCGAAACCATCACCGGGCAAAGCCTGAAGGAGTTTGCCCAAGCCAACATCTTCAATCCGCTGGGATTGGCGCATACCGGTTACCAACCGGAAGGAGAAACTTTGGAACGGGTGGCGCCGACCGAGAAACAACCGGACGGCAGCGTATTGCGCGGTGTTGTACACGACCCCTTGGCCAGGATTATGAACGGTGGTATTTCCGGCAATGCAGGACTGTTTTCCGATGCCAATGATTTGGCCATATTGGCGGCGGCTTTGTTAAACAACGGCGAATACAACGGTAAACGCATTTTAAGCCCGCAGGGCGTCAAAGCCATGCGCACAATTCCTCGCGAAGTCCGACAATTCGGCCGCTCGCTCGGATGGGATATCTTTTCCGATTACGCTTCCAACAAGGGCGATTTACTGAGTGAAAACACCTACGGACATACCGGTTATACGGGAACATCTATTGTAATTGACCCGGATAATGAACTCGCTGTCATCTTGTTGACCAATGCCGTACATCCCGTTGATTCGGGCAAGACCATCCGACTGAGGGCTTTCGTGGCCAATGCTGTGGCGGCTTCGCTCAATTGTCCGCAGCCGCGCGTGTATTTCCCGTACTATTACGAAAGGCTTGACCAATTCGAAACCGAACCCGCCATCACTTCCGACGATGTGGTTTTCCTTGGCAACAGCCTGACGGAAAATGGAAAATGGAACGAATTTTTTCCCGGTCAAGAGATTGTCAACCGGGGCATTCGCGGTGATGAATCCTTGGGTATCTACGACCGGCTGTACCAGATACTTCCCGGGAAACCCAAAAAAATATTCCTGCAAACCGGAGCCAATGATGTCTCCCACGATTTACCGGTGGATACGATTGTGGAACGCATCACGTACATAATAGATAAAATTCTTCGGGAATCGCCCGAAACCCAATTGTATCTGCAAGGTTCACTGCCCATTAACGAATCGTTTGGACGATATGCCAAATTAACCGGAAAAACGGCTGTCTTTCCGCAACTCAGCAAACGTTTGGGAGAATTGGCGGCTTTGAAAGGCATCCCTTTCATCAACCTGTTCCCATTGTTTACAAAGCAAGGCACAAGCGTTTTGCGGAAAGAACTCACAAACGACGGATTACATTTGAACGGAGAAGGATATGCTATCTGGGTGAAAGCCATTTCTCCTTATCTTCCTGACCCACTTGCCGAAACGCGAAGATGATAGACAACCATATATTTGAAAATAAAAAAGCTGCTTATTACACCTTGGGGTGCAAATTGAATTTCGCCGAAACTTCAACTATCGGCAAACATCTGTCCGATAACGGTATCCGAAAAGCCTTGCCTGATGAAAAGGCGGATATCTGCGTTGTTAATACCTGTTCGGTCACGGAATTGGCCGATAAAAAATGCCGCCAGGCCATCCGGAAAATAAGTCGCCGACATCCGGGCGCTTTCGTTGTAGTCGTGGGTTGTTATGCCCAACTCAAACCGGAAGAAGTGAGCCGGATAGAAGGCGTAGATTTGGTGTTGGGAATGGGAGAGAAGATGGATATCCTGGAAAAAATTAACGCGAAGGAAGGGATGGCGGGTCAAGCCTGCCAGGATAAAATCAAGGTTTCTCCCATTGCAGCGGTGAAAACTTTTGTTCCTTCCTGTTCGAAGGACGACCGCACGCGGCATTTTCTGAAAGTGCAGGACGGTTGCGATTATTACTGTTCGTATTGTACCATCCCGTTTGCCCGCGGGAGAAGTCGCAACGGCAGCATCGTCGATTTGGTGAAAATGGCGGAAGCGGCCGGAAACGAAGGTGGAAAAGAAATTGTGCTGACCGGAGTGAATATCGGTGATTTCGGTAAATCGACCGGCGAGACTTTTTTCGATTTGTTGAAAGCCCTGGAGAAAGTTGAATCCATAGAACGCTTCCGTATCTCGTCTATCGAACCTAACCTTTTGACCGATGAGATTTTGCAATTTGTATCGCAGTCGCGGCGGTTTGCCCCGCATTTTCATATTCCCTTGCAGTCGGGGTCCGACGAAGTATTGAAACTGATGCGCAGAAAATACGATACGCCATTGTTTGCCTCCAAAATAAACCGAATAAGGGAACTGATGCCCGATGCATTTGTTGGTGTAGATGTGATTGTCGGCGTAAGAGGCGAAACGGACGAATATTTCGAGACGGCGCTGAAGTTTATCGAATCCCTGCCCATTTCTCAATTGCACGTTTTTACTTACTCCGAGCGGCCGGGAACCATGGCGTTGCATATTGATTATGTGGTGAATCCGAAAGTCAAGCAGGAACGCAGCAAACGCTTGCTCGACATATCACAGCGAAAACTCAGGTCATTTTATCAATCCCAAATTGGAACGGCGCATAAAATTCTGTTCGAACAGGCAAAAAAAGGGAATAAGATGTACGGATTTACGGAAAATTATGTTAAAATAGAAGCAGATTATCAAATTTCTTGGATAAATAAATTGATTCCCGTAACTTTGAGCGGTTTTAATGAAGATGAAACGACATTGACAATATGAGCGTATTTTTGTACCATATCGTATATGCACTGGCTTTTCCGTTGGCTTTGCTTCCGTTGAAGTTGTTGTATTGTTTTTCTGATATTATGTATTTTATCCTTTATCATTTTATACGTTACCGGAGAAAATTGGTGCGAAAAAACTTACTGAATGCTTTCCCCGAAAAAAAAGCGGAAGCCATTTTAGCTATTGAAAAATCCTTTTACCATCATTTTTGCGATTATTTTTTCGAGACAATCAAACTGTTGAATATTTCCGATTCACGGATGAAAAGACATTTTGCATTTAAAAACGAAGACTTGCTGCAATATTTTCTGAAAGAAGGAAAACCGGTTATTTTACTGTTGGGACATTATGGCAACTGGGAATGGGTTACTTCTATAACGCTCTGGATAAAAGCAGATAATAATACCGTAATCGGACAAATTTATCGCCCTTTGAAGAGCAAGGTATCCGATTTGTTTTTTCTGCGTTTGAGGAGCTGTTTCCATTCGGTCGGTTTTAACAAATATGAAATTTACCGGGAAATCGTCAAAATGCGGAAAGCCGGAAAAAACTGGCTATTGGGCTTCATGTCCGACCAAAAACCTTCGGCGGACAAGACACAGCATTGGGTGCGGTTTCTGAACCAGGATACCGCAGTGCTGACCGGTACGGAAAAAATTGCCAAACACACCCATGCCGTCGTTTGCTATTTGGATATAACTTGTGTGAAAAGAAGTTATTATGAAGGAAAAGTGAAATTAATCACCGATAATCCGACCGAAATGCCTGATTTTGAAATAACCGAGCGATACATGGATTTCATGGAAAAAACCATTCTGAGAAATCCCGCCGGCTATCTCTGGACACATAACCGGTGGAAATTTAAAAAACAATAGCGCAATGAGAACAACAGCTGTTGTTATTCTTAACTGGAACGGTCAGAAATTATTAGAACGATTTTTACCTGTACTGATAACCCATACCCCTGCCGATAAGGCGGATATAATTGTGGCGGACAACGGTTCGACCGATGCTTCGTTGCTGTTTCTGGAAACGCATTATCCCCAAATCCGCCGGATTGTCCTGGATAAAAACTACGGTTTTGCCGAAGGATACAACAAAGCCTTGTCGCAATTGAATCATGAATACGTTGTTTTGCTGAATTCCGATGTGGAAGTGACTCCCGATTGGTTGACTGTGGCGGTTGATTATCTGGATGCCAATCCGGCAGTCACGGCATTACAGCCCAAGATGCTTGCTTTCAACGATAAATCCGCTTTTGAATATGCAGGCGCATCGGGCGGATTCTTAGATATGTACGGTTATCCGTTCTGTCGCGGACGAATTTTTACTACGATAGAAAAAGATGTGGGACAATACGATACGGTTGCGGAAATTTTATGGGCGAGTGGCGCCTGTTTGTTTATCCGTTTGCAGGATTACAAGGAAGCGGGTGGTTTGGATGCGTATTTTTTTGCACACCAGGAAGAAATTGATTTGTGTTGGCGCTTGCGGGCAAGGGGAAAAAAGATAGTCTGCTTGCCGCAATCGGTGATTTACCACATAGGAGGCGCTACCTTGAAAATGGAACATCCCCGCAAGACTTTTCTCAATTTCAGGAACAACCTGCTGATGCTGTACAAAAACATGCCGGAGCGGTATTATCGAAAGGTGATGTTTTGCCGTTTTTTTCTTGATTACGCAGCAACTTTGCAATTCCTTCTGAAAGGGCATCCGAAAAACGCATTTTCGGTCGTAAAAGCCCGTTGGGATTTTCAACGGCAAAAAAAGAATTACCGGACCATTCGGGCTGAAAACCTGAAAAAAACCCTTAAGGATGACTTTCCACCTGAGATATTCCGCAAAAGTTTGCTGTGGGCGTATTATGTCAGGAAGAAGATTTTTTTTTCAGACTTTCGTATGCTTCGTTTATAGAGCGAAATTTTTCGGTAGCGGCTTTTTTCACCTCTTCACCCAAGTCGTTAACCTTATCCGGATGGTATTTTTTCGCCATTTCGCGATATGCCTTTTTGATGGTTTCTTCGCTGGCTGGGGGTTCGATTTCGAGTGTTTTATATGCCCAGTTTATGTCCTGTTTTTTGGTGTACGGTGCGCGGATTGAGTCGAGATCAAGCCGGTTGACGCCCAGCGCGGCGGCAATTCGTTCGATGAGACTTTCTTCCGACAGAACAATTTCGCCGTCAGCGTACGCTATCAGCAACAGCAGATGTAACAATTCCAAATTTACGAAAAATTCTTTTTCAACCCCCTAAAAAACAAATTTATAAATACCTAATCCGAGCGTAAACACTAATAATGTACCTAAATTGCAAGACGGTAGTACTTCATCAATGAGCAGTTGGTTTGTGAATTGAGAAAGTCTTTTAAATCTGAAATCCGCGAGCCTTTTTCTTCCAATGAAATATGGTTTTCAATATACTTCCGACTAATATCGCGACCGTAATATATTGAAAATGGTTTTTACGGCGCTTATTCCGCAATCGTTGGATTTAAGTTGGGCGTCTATTTTCCGCATTTTTTATTTCAAGGAAACTTTATTATTCTGCGTATCTATAACCCAAAAATCCCCATTCGTTATTAGCAGACATTGACCGATATGTTCATCTTTACTATCTTGTGGAAAATGGACATCTACATCAATTACTCTATTGTTTACGGAATACTTAATATTAGACCTGCATGTATGTCCGACAATAATTTTTTTGACATGGTAATACACCAAAACGGAATCAATATATTCTTTTATATTATCTTCTCTATCACGGACATATCCTCTATGCCATAAAGGACTTTCATTACCGAACCGCAACTCATCCTTTTCCTCCTCATCTGTAATTTTGTTATAATTTCTTACCCTTTCATTAATGGTATCCATATTTAATTGTTTTTTATACATTCCGGGGCTAATTCCGCCATGAACAAATAAATAATCTCCTATTCGCTCAATTGTATTCTTGCTTCTGAGCCATTTTCCTAATTCCGAATTTTTGCCATACAAATAATTGGAATAATCTACTTTCAATTTTTTGGAAAGTCTTTTGTATTTGCTTCTGACATGGTAAGTCATTCCCACTAAATTCATAATTTCATGATTACCAAGTATGAAATGCACCTTTCCCCTTGTTTCTCAGCCTCATCTTCTAATTTATAAATCAACCAAAGTATTTGTGTAACATTTAATCCTCTATCCATAAAATCCCCCAGCAATACCAAATGCCCTTTTCCAAAAATCCAATTGAAATTTTCATCCATCACCTTACCATTTTGCAACAATTTTTTGAAAGAGTGCCAATTCCCCTCAATGTCGGAAATAACAAGAATATCCGAATATAAATCATATTCACTCCGAGGAATTTTGATAGCATCTTTAAGTTCCACCGTAAAATTTCCACTTACAGACGGATGAAAAGAATAAACATTAACCTCAAATTTTCTTTCCGAAGTAAGGTAATCTTTTATTTTGAAATTACTGTCAACCGCTATTACCCGATAATTATTTTCTTTGTCGCTAATGATATACGGTCCATCCGTAGAAATATGTTGTCTTCTTTCTAACAATGTGGAATTAATAAACTCATTGTGTTCTGAAACACAACAATTAATGATAAATATCGGGCTTATTATTAAAAGTCCAGATATCCATATTAATGATTCAGGGTGCATTTCACGATGCAAACAATCAAATAAAATCCGTATCTTTGCACTTTAAAACGGCATAAAAAATTGGAGGCAAAAGAAAATACAAATACACCTTACGAAGACGTTGTTGACGTTCAAGGCGCTCGCGTCCACAATCTGAAAAATATTGACGTAAAAATTCCGCGGAACAGATTTACCGTCATTACCGGATTGAGCGGTAGCGGCAAATCTTCTTTGGCTTTCGACACCATTTTTGCCGAAGGCCAGCGGCGTTATATCGAAACTTTCTCGGCTTACGCTCGCTCGTTCTTGGGAAATTTGGAACGTCCGGATGTCGACAAGATAACCGGCTTAAGTCCGGTTATTTCTATCGAACAGAAAACGACCAACCGGAGTCCACGTTCTACCGTAGGCACTACCACAGAGATTTATGATTTCCTTCGCCTGCTTTATGCCCGTGCCGGAGAAGCTTATTCTTACCTGACCGGCGAAAAAATGGTCAAATATACCGAAGAACAGGTTATTGACCTGATTATGAATCGCTATGAAGGGAAAAAAGTCTATATTCTCGCTCCGGTGGTGCGCAACCGAAAAGGGCACTACAAGGAATTGTTCGAACAATTGCGTAAAAAAGGCTTCCTCAATGTTCGTACAGACGGAGAATTGCGGGAAATCATACCCGGAATGAAATTAGACCGCTACAAGAACCATTCGGTGGAAGTCGTTGTCGATAAATTACTTATTCAGGCTAAGGACGAAAAAAGAATCAAGGAAAGCGTAAAAACCGCCATGCGGCAAGGAGACGGCTTGTTGCTTGTGCTTGATTTTGAAACCACAGAAGTCCGCCATTTCAGTCGTCGGTTGATGTGTCCTTCTACCGGATTATCGTACAGCGATCCGGCTCCACATAATTTTTCATTCAATACACCGCTCGGCGCTTGTCCGAAATGCAAAGGACTCGGCGTCGTGAACCGGATAGATATGCAGAAAATTATTCCCGACCCCAAACAGAATATTTATCAGGGAGGCATCATGCCTTTGGGAAAATATCGCAATGTATTGATATTTTGGCAAGTAGAAGCTATCTTAGACAAATATGGCGTCAATCTGAAAACACCTTTGGGAGAAGTTCCGGAAGGAGCGCTGGACGAAATCATGAACGGTACGGAAGAACGCCTGCATATCAAAAACGAAGCGCTTGGAAATTCCAATTATTTCCTTTCTTTCGAAGGGGTCAGCAAATATATCGTTATACAGCAAGAACAGGATACTTCGGCTGCCGCACAGAAATGGGCGGATCAGTTTATCCGCACGGCTCTCTGTCCCGAATGTAACGGGAGGCGGCTGAACAAAGAAGCCCTTCATTATTATATTAATGGAAAAAATATTGTCGAACTGGCTGAAATGGATATTTCCGAACTCAATGTCTGGCTGAGCGATTTAGACGAACATTTGTCGGAAAAACAAAAGCAGATAGCCGTAGAAATATTGAAAGAAATCCGTTCGCGGATTCGGTTTTTATTGGATGTCGGTCTGGAATATCTCTCCCTGAACCGTTCGTCCGTAAGTCTGTCCGGTGGGGAAAGTCAGCGGATACGCCTGGCTACCCAAATCGGTTCGCAATTGGTAAATGTCCTTTATATTCTCGACGAACCGAGTATAGGCCTGCACCAGCGCGATAATTCACGTCTGATTGATTCCCTGAAACAATTGCGCGACACAGGCAATTCGATTATTGTCGTGGAGCACGATAAAGATATGATGCTCAACGCCGACTATGTGGTGGATTTAGGTCCGCGCGCCGGACGGAAAGGTGGGGAAATCGTCTTTTCCGGAACACCGGCTGCCTTGTTGAAAGCCGATACATTGACCTCGTCTTACCTCAATGGGAAAGAAAGTATCCCGGTTCCCGAAAAAAGAAGAGAAGGAAACGGCCGGGAAATCGTGTTGAAAGGCGCGACGGGAAATAACCTGAAAGATGTGACCGTTCGCTTGCCTTTGGGTAAATTTATTTGTGTCACAGGTGTTTCCGGAAGCGGGAAATCATCTTTAATCAACGATACACTACAACCGCTGATCAGCCAACAACTGTACCGTTCCATCCAAGACCCTTTGCCTTTCAAATCTATCGAAGGTCTGGAACATATTGATAAAGTGGTCAATGTAGACCAGTCGCCAATCGGGCGGACGCCCCGTTCGAATCCGGCCACCTACACCGGAATCTTTTCCGATATCCGGAATTTGTTTGTGGAAATGCCCGAATCGAAAATTCGTGGCTATAAACCCGGACGATTTTCCTTTAATGTTGCGAATGGTCGCTGTGAAACTTGCAGTGGCAACGGATATAAATCCATCGAAATGAATTTCCTCCCGGATGTGATGGTGCCCTGCGAAACTTGTCATGGGAAACGTTACAACCGTGAAACCCTTGAGGTGCGTTACAAGGGAAAATCTATTGCCGATGTCTTGGACATGACCATTAATATGGCTGTCGAATTTTTTGAAAATATACCGACTATCTACTACAAAATAAAAGTATTGCAGGATGTCGGTATGGGATATATCAAATTAGGCCAATCCTCCACAACCCTCTCCGGTGGGGAAAGCCAGCGGGTGAAATTAGCCGCCGAACTGTCAAAACGCGATACCGGAAAAACCCTCTACATTCTTGATGAACCTACTACCGGCCTGCATTTCGACGATATCAAAGTCTTGCTCGAAGTTATCAATCGTCTGGTTGATAAGGGAAATACCATGATTGTCATTGAACACAACTTGGATGTCATTAAATGTGCCGATTACATTATTGATATGGGCCCCGAAGGCGGTAAAGCCGGCGGTGAAATATTGTTTGCCGGCGCTCCCGAACAGCTGATAAAATCGAAAAAAAGCTATACGGCACAATTTCTGAAAAAAGAACTGAAGATAAGGGAACACCGGTAAAAACCCTGTGTTTAAAATAGAATAATTCTGACGCCCATTTTTGGGCTAAAATAATCATAATAAACCAATTATCAAAAAAGAAATTAACGCTTATCATGAGATGTCTCCATGCGTTCGCTTCGCTCACTTAGTCGACATGACGGGTCGGTTGAGGAAAAAACGGGGAAGAGTAGGATTGAAAGAATGGCGGATTTGCCGCCATTCTTTCAATCCTACTCTTCCTTCTCTCAAAATATGTTGTCGTCATGTCGACTGGAGCGAAGCGGAGTGGAGACATCCCATGCTAATCGTTAATCGCAATAGGTATTTTGTGGTTTGGTGTTATCGGCTGTATCTTGCTGCTACTAAGGTTGTTTTGTTAAGGGGAAATTAGGTAAAAATGAGGTTGGTGTACTTCGCAGGGACGGTTTTCTATACAACTAATTAAAAATGAGAGCAAAAAAGAACACGAAGTGTTCAAGCTGAATAACCCCCAATGAAGCGAAGCGATTGGGGGTAAAGGAATGCCGCCCACACCGCAACCCGGAGGGTTGAATGATTGGGTTCGTTTTTATTCAACCCACTACGGGGTTGAGAGGATGTGATGTATTTCTCTGACCCCCAGTCGCTTCGCTTCACTGGGGGTTATTCACATTGAACACTGCGTGTTCTGCCTATATCGTCATTTCCCCTTGTTTAAAATTTTTATAGGGCCTCGCTATGACGGCATGTTTATTTTTTACTTCTCAGTTCTTAGTTTTAGCCCATTTTTGAGGATTTTTACGAAATGGGTATTGTCATTAGTGGCAATAAATAAACTTTTTTCGACAATAAATAAGGAAATAGCATTGGTACTGCTCTTATTTTGTTATTTATTAGATAAAATAATATTTTTATTATCTTAAAATAATAATTATTTTGAACAAAATAAAGAAAATTGTCCTGTATTGTTTGATGTAAATATTTTTATATATGTACATTTGCAGCGGAAGTATTGTATATAAAAATAGTAATACAGATACTCCATTGAGTATATTATTATCAACAATTCAGTAATTTTAACTATTAAAATGAAAAAATTTATTAAGTTATTCGTAAAGAAGCAAAAACAATTTTGCATTTTATTTGTACTCTCATCAATGAGTTTTTATTGTGTACAAGCCCAAGTAATCATCGGCGCCAACAGAACCCCCCATCCGGGCGCCATATTAGAATTGGAATCGAACGACAACTATGGATTTTTATTACCAAAAGTCAGTTTGACGAGTATTGCAAGTTGGGGATTGACCGGTAGTGCGGTAGAAGGCATGCTGGTGTTTAACGAATCGGTAACTTTTGCCAATGGCTTGAATGGTAAAGGTATTTACATCTGGTTGAATGATGCGAAATGGCATCTGGCGCAAGGTATTTTTTCCGATATGCCGCTTACATTGGAAAATATTGCACTTTCTCCTTCTGAAACTATCGGTAAAAACAAAATTTTCACCGCTTCCGTACCGGCTATTCCCGGTGCACAGTATTATGAATGGGATATTCCGACAGGATTACTTGGCTTTTCAAATACCAATGTAATCAGTTTGGTAGGGATTAACGCCGGCGCTTATACCATCCGGGTTAAAGCCATCAATTCTCAAGGCACAGGGACTTATCAAACAAAAAGTGTAACCGTTACCAATTGATTCTGTATGAAAAAGAACGTATGGTATATTATCTGTTTGGTGTGGGCTTTGCCTTTATGGAACATGCAGGCGCAAGTCGCTATTGGAAAAGAAGTTAAAGGAGTATATGCGGGAGCGTCATTGGAACTGGTTTCCAATGCCGTCAGTAAAGGCGGACTGTTATTGCCGAAAGTCAGCCTTACTTCGGCATCCGTATGGCAACCGCTGAAAGGAGTAGCGACGGAAGGGATGGTTGTATTCAATACCCACAATACAACCGCAAACAATTTAAGCGGAGTTGGAGCATACGTATGGATGGACAACCGATGGATTCCTTTCGGCTCTCCGACGATGTCTTGTACGGAAGCGCCATCCAAGCCTCAGGTGATTTCGCTTACAAAAGGAATACCCGAAACGAATGAACCGTTCGTCGCGTATGTAAGCCCTGTGCCCGGAGCGACCTCGTATGAGTGGACTTTATCCGACAACTTAATCGGTTCTTCCACTACTAATTTCATTACATTAGTCAGTGTTGCGACAAGCAGTCATACAATACAGGTAAGAGCCAAAAATGATTGCGGTGTCAGCGACCCGGAAAGCAAGCGTATTGTCGTTATCAATTCTGCTCCGGATATGGATAATAACGGACTGATCCAAGGCCCTACCTGCTACGATGTAGCGATGACGGAATCGGTGGCATGTGGAGATTTCATAGAACGCAGGCAGGCATTTCCCGACTCGAATCCTTCTTTGCGAACAAGAGCGTATGTTTTCACTTTAAAAGATAACACAGATATCAGTGATTTAATACCTACTGTTGTCGGCGATGCGGATGGTATCATAAAGTCCGTTGGCGGCGCCAAGACAGGTCAGCTAAGTAAGAAAGAGACTTTTTCCGTCACCTTTTCGGATGATATCAACAACATTGTGGAACGAACGCATAAATCGACAGCCACTCTTCAGGTTGTTTTTATGAAAGGAGGCATATATTATTATACGGAATTGATAATTACCGTACAAGATTGCTCCTGCTGCCCCTTAGACCTTGCTTTCATTCTTGCCGACGCCGCTTATGAAGGAATTGATGAGCTTGATGCTCAAGTAAGGAATACGCTTGCAGCGTATCTGCCCGAGCTTCAGAGAGTATATAAGCCTATACCGAATGCGGCGCTTTGTGTTTACAAAACGAATTTGCCGTCATTGAAGAGTACATGGGAAAATGCTATGCAACAATGCGAAGAATTAGACAACCGCAGCGGTTGGCGTTTGCCGAATATCATGGAATTGGCTAACCATTTGCACGGACGGTTCCATGGTTATGATTTGATGAGTACAGTGTCGCCTACACGTTATTTCAGCAGTTCGGAAATACCCGGACTTAGAAATACGTCTGTCGAATCCTATTATACCGGAGATTATTTTATCTTTTATCTATCAAAAGGAATGTTGATTAAAGACATGCGCATCCGGTGTGTAAAAACGATTAACTATTAAGTTGTGCATATAAAACAATATATACCGGGTATTTTATTGCTTTTCTGTCAGGGATGGGTAGCGGCTCAACAAGTTGAGTTGTCTTTCCCATCCCTTCCGGACAGGTCGGCTGTTATCTATTATACCAAAGGTCATCAGTTGGATTCTCTGTTGCTCGTCCTTGATAGCAAAGGAAAAACAACTACTCATTTGCCCACAGGCTACAAAGGATTTATCCAATTATCCATTTCCGGTAGCGGCGTTGTCGAATGTATAGGAGGCGAACCTTTGTTAAGCATCGAAAGCGACGCAAGCCATATAGAAAAAGACAATGTGCGTTTTCCCGACTCAAATGAAAACAACTTTTTCTACCGCCTGTTGGATGAACAAAGTTTGAACGCCGGTCGCCGGTCGTGGGTGCAATTCGGCAAGCAACTTTATCCGCAAGGAACGGATGTGTATAAAATGTTGGAACAGGAAGAGCCGTCGATTGAACAACAAGCTTCTGCCATCGCCAAACAAATAGCGGATACGGATTTATATGCCTCTCGACTGATGCGATTGATCGCGTTTACGCAAGAGATGTACACCGCCTTAAACCATCCGGAAGCTTCTGCTATTCAAAAAATAAAAGACTACCTGCATCAGGCAATGGATTGGGAAACGCTCTATACCGCCGGTCAATTCTGGGGACTTATTCAGGAATATTATATTCACTTGTTTGACCTTGAAAATCCTTCTTTATCGCTGATAGAAAAAGAGATGCGATATGCGGCCGACCTTTCTTCCCTGTTCGGACAAGTGCAAGAGCCGGTACGTTCTTCCCTGTTGGAAACCACTTACAGCGAATGTGAGAAAATAGGCTGGGATGCTGCCAAAGACAGTATTCTCTCCTATATACTTACAAACGGAATAGCAATAGAAGCCCGCAACGGGAATTTGAAACGGATACTCTCGGCTTATAAAACCAAACCCGGCGCTCCGGCTCCTGAAATAAAAGGATTGGCAGGCGGATTGCCGCAGGGAATATCCATTGTGTTGTTTTATGAATCGGGCTGCGCCAATTGTCAAACACAGTTGGAAGAGTTGAGCCGTCAATATGCTTACCTTCACGACAGCGGCATACAAGTTATTTCCATTGCCGCCGACCTTGATGAACGTGTATTCAACTTCCACGCCCAATCATTTCCATGGTCGGATAAACTATGCGATTACAAAGGCTTTATGGGTGAAAACTTCGTCAATTACGCCATCCTGGCCACGCCTATGTTCTATGTCATTGGCAAGGGTATCATACTGGGTCGTTACGCATCTCTTTCAGACACGAAATTGTTACAGCAGCGCTGAAAACGAGGGTAGGGGAGGGATTGAAATTGAGCGTTTATCAATTTATTATTTCAAACCCGGTGTAAGGAATCAGGGCTTTCGGAATCTGTATTCCTTCGGGAGTTTGGTTGTTTTCCAGCAAAGCTGCCACAATCCTTGGTAAAGCCAAAGCGCTTCCATTCAAGGTATGGCACAATTGTACTTTCTTGTCTTCTCCCCGGTACCGGCATTTCAGGCGATTGGCTTGGTAGCTCTCGAAATTTGAAACCGAACTTACTTCCAACCAACGTTCCTGAGCGGCTGAAAAGACTTCGAAATCAAAAGTCAGGGCGGAAGTAAAACTCATGTCTCCTCCGCAAAGACGAAGGATTCGCCAGGGTAATTCCAATTTTTCCACCAAAGAACGGACATAATCGACCATTTCCTGTAGCGATTGATAGGAATTTTCCGGCTTGTCGATACGGACTATTTCCACTTTGTCAAACTGGTGCAAACGGTTCAATCCGCGTACGTCTTTCCCGTAAGAACCGGCTTCCCGGCGGAAACAGGCCGAATAGGCCGTGTTTTTTACAGGCAAGTCTTTCTCTTCCAAAATTACATCCCTGTAAATATTGGTGACCGGAATTTCTGCCGTCGGAATCAGGTACAAATCATCGGCCGTGCAATGATACATCTGGCCTTCTTTGTCCGGTAAATTGCCCGTTCCGTAGCCCGAATCCGGATTGACTACATAAGGCGGTTGTATTTCGATGTATCCGGCTTCCATGGCGTTATCTAAGAAGAAATTAATCAGCGCCCTTTGCAGGCGGGCGCCCTTTTGTTTGTATACCGGGAAACCGGCTCCGGCAATTTTTACACCCAGTTCGAAATCAATTAAATCGTATTTTTTGGCTAATTCCCAGTGCGGAAGCGCTCCCTCATGCAAAACCGGAATCAGGCCGCCTGTTTTTTCTACCATATTGTCTCCGGCTTCTTTTCCTTCGGGGACTTCATCGGAAGGAAGATTGGGAATCTGATACAGGAGTTCGGTCAGTCTCTTTTCCGCCTCTTTCCGGTCGGTTTCCAATTGTTTGTTGTGCTCTTTCAGGACAGCTACCTTCCGGCGGGCTGTTTCGGCAGCTTCCAGGTCGCCTGCTTTCATCCATTGTCCTATGGACTTTGACAGCAGATTCAGTTCCGCCAGGTTATTATCCAATAATTGCTGGGAAGCCTTTCTTTTTTTATCCGTTTCAATCACTTCATTGATAATCGCTTCGGCATCGTAATGCTTCTTTGCTAATTTATCAATCACGCCATTTGTATTTTCTGTAATAACTTTTAATGTGAGCATAATGGTTCGTTTATTATGAGGGTACAAAGGTAAGCATTTTTTAGATGAAAATAGAACCATTCTCCGGATGCTTCATCCCAATGTGTACGAATTTTTTGTCTTCAAACGGTTTAATGGCTGTTTCCTGTGTCATCGCATTATTCTTTTTATCTGATAAAATTTACATAAGGGTTTTTACCGAATAAATTATGGGTTATAATTTTCTATCGCTTCTTTCAAACGGTTTGCCGGATAGGTATTTTCGCTTTGGTTGTGTGGCATTTGCTTTCCAATTCCAACCCGGCTTCCGTCCAACTCTCCATGGCGGCAGATAGTTTTTTCTCAGCTTCCGCATGTTTCCAGAGCAAGTCTACATTAGAAGCGCCTTCCGGGGTAACTAATATTGCCTCCATTGCTTTGATTTCCGTTTCCAACTGTCCGATTTTTTTTTCGTAATCGGCAACGGCTTTTTCCAAGCGTTTGATTTGACGTTGCTGTTCCTTGCGGATTTCCCAGACTTCCCCTTTGTTCCCTCCCAGGGAAGAGGAGTGTGCAGACGCCTGAGATGGCGCTGGATTTGATTTAGGAATAGCGGTAGTATTCAGTTCGTTGAGGCTCTCTATTTTTTTTCTTTCTAAAAATTCGTAAATTCCGCTGAGATGTTCTTTTACTGTCTTGTTGCCGAACTCATAGACTTTATCGACCAATCCGTCTAAGAACTCCCGGTCGTGGGATACGATGATAGCGGTTCCGTCAAATTCTTTCAAGGCCTCTTTCAATACATCTTTTGAACGCATATCCAGATGATTGGTCGGCTCATCCAGGATAAGCAGGTTGACCGGTTCGAGCAGCAGTTTAATCATCGCCAACCGGGTACGTTCACCGCCCGACAGCACGGAAACTTTTTTGTCCGAAGCCTCTCCGCCAAACATGAATGCGCCGAGGATATCGCGGATTTTAGTGCGGATATCGCCTACGGCTGCATAATCAATGGTTTCAAAAACCGAAAGTTTTTCGTCCATCAAATCGGCTTGGTTCTGGGCGAAGTAACCTATTTTTACATTATGGCCTAATTGCAGACTTCCTTCATAAGGGATTTGTCCCATGATGCATTTGACCAAAGTCGATTTGCCCTCACCGTTTTTACCGACAAACGCCACTTTATCTCCCCTGTTGATGGTTAGCGTTGCATGCTCAAAAACCAGCTGTTCGTTATATGATTTACCGACATTTTCCATGATAATCGGGAAAGAACCCGAACGGGGTGATGGTGGAAATTTCAAGTGTAGCGCGGAGTTGTCTTCCTCGTCTACTTCGATTCGTTCCAATTTACCCAATTGTTTGATACGGCTTTGTACCTGTACGGATTTAGTGGCTTTGTATCGGAAGCGTTCTATAAAATCTTCTGTATCTTCGATTTGTTTCCGTTGATTTTCGTAAGCACGCAATTGTTGTTCGCGACGTTCTTTTCTCAATGCTACGTATTTGGAATAATTGACGCGATAGTCGTAGACTTTTCCCAAAGAAATTTCGATGGTTCGCTGGCATACGTTGTCGATAAAAGCCCGGTCGTGCGAAACGAGGATGACGGCATTGGCCTGTGTGGACAGGAAATTCTCCAACCATTGGATGGATTCGATATCCAAATGATTGGTCGGCTCGTCTAACAGGAGTATGTCGGGTTTTTGCAACAGGATTTTAGCCAATTCGATACGCATGCGCCATCCCCCGCTGAATTCGTTGGTCGGGCGTTCGAAATCGGTTCTTGAAAAACCCAATCCGAAGAGTGTTTTTTCGATGTCCGCATCAATATTTACCGCGCCTTCTATCGCTAAGCGTTCGTTGAGAAAGGCAATCCGGTCGATGAGTTTGTGATAGGATTCCGATTCGTAATCTTCCCGGTGCATCAGTTCCAGATTCAGCTTTTCCAAATCCGCCTCCATTGCTAATACCTGCGCAAAAGCCAGGGAAGCTTCCTCTCTGACGGAACGGTTGGTCGAAAACTGCATTTGTTGCGGTAAATAACCGATGGTGACGTCTTTAGGCATAGAAACCCTGCCCTTTGTAGGCTCTTGCAGCCCGGCAAAGATTTTCAGAAGTGTACTTTTCCCCGCGCCGTTTTTACCTACTAAAGCGATTCTGTCTTTTTTATCAACTACGAAACCGATTTCATCCAAAAGAGTGAATCCGCCAAAAGAAACCGTCAAATTTTCTATTGAATACATGTTGACCAGGCTTGCGCTATTAATTGAGCGCCCGCAAAAGACGGATGGACGCCATCAGGACCCCAATAAGCAGCCGGGGCTTTTTTAAGCGCTTCATTGAAAACCGATTGTAGCGGCACAAAACTCAGGTCGTAATCTTTTGCCACTTTCTTAGCTGCATCGCGGTAAGGGGCGAAACCGCTTTCCCAAGTGTTATCCAATGCGTTGCCTCCTTGAATGATAAATGGTTCCAAGATAACGATTTTGACATTCGGAAGGGCTTTTAGCGTATCGGCAATCAATTTGTTGTAATCAGCTATATAGGTCGTTATGGTGCCGGTGTATCCACCTGTTTTTGTATGCCAAAAATCATTGACGCCAATCAGAATACTTACAACATCCGGTTTGAGTGCAATACAATCTTTTTCCCAGCGTTCGGCTAATTGAAACACTTTGTTTCCCGAAATTCCCCGGTTATAGATTTTCAGTTCTTTTTCCGGATTATTTGCCAGAATATGCGATGCGGTAAAAAGCGGGTATCCGCCTCCCAATTGTTTTTGATGATTGGGGGTGTCTTCATCTTTACGACTTCTTCCGGAATCGGTGATGGAATCACCTTGAAACAAAACAGTTTCGCCTTTCGCCAGATAATGCCATTCGCTTCCTGCTACGGTTGCAGACTCCGGCATGGCTGCCTTCACGATTTCCGGCAGAAACAATGCAGTAGCGCCGACAATTGTGCTTTTCCTTATAAAATTTCGTCTGTCCATAATTAATTGAATATGTGTGTTTAAAATAACTTTCCGGGGTAATCGCCTTTTGCTACCAATTGGTTGATTTTCTCAACGACAGAGGCTCTGTCTTCTGCATAAGTCACACCAAACCATTTGGATGGACTATCCAATACTTTTACTTTGATTTGTCCGTTCACAATCAGACGGTCAATAGCCCAGGGGATAAAAAATTCCGCTTTCGGATTGTCTTGGTTTTCGGACAGAAAATCAGCAAATAGTTGCTCCGAATAACCGAAATATTCCGATGTAAATCCCCACATGTTCATGGAAACAGGTGTGTTTTCGGCTGTTTCAACTAAGTTTCCTTCCTCGTCCCTGTATTTTATTTTTCCGTCGGTATCCCGTATGACATAAGTTCGCTCAACGACCGAAGTCAGAAAACCGTCTTTATCCGTCGAACAAACGCCACGGGCAACAGAGCCGCTTTCAGAGAGGGTATTGCCGACGCGGTAACCTACCATGCAGTATATATTTTCTTTATTTTCAATGGATGTCAGAAAGTCTGCCATAATTTTAAAACTTTCCCGGCCATAGAAATCATCGGCATTGATGACCATAAACGGTTCTTTAATCACGTCTTTCCCCATCAGGACGGCATGGTTGGTTCCCCACGGTTTTACCCGTTCCGGATTCAGTTCGAATCCTGCAGGAAGTTTGTCCAATTCCTGAAATACCGTCTCTATCGGAATAATATCTGCGTATTTTTTCAGGATTTTTTCACGAAAATCCACTGCAAACGATTCCCTGATAACAAAAACGACTTTTCCGAATCCTGCTCTGACGGCATCGTAAATGGAATAGTCCATGATTGTCTCACCGCTGGGGCCAAGTCCATCCAATTGTTTCAGCCCACCATAACGGCTACCCATTCCGGCAGCCAGCACAAATAATGTAGGTTTCATGTGTATAAAAAAATTTATTTGCAAAGATACGATTTTTCTGTAAAACAAGGATGTGTTTTTAAAATAAGAGCCGGACGTTTCCTCTCAGGAAATCTTCCGCCGACATGCGCCTTTTACCGGCTTGCTGGATATCTTTCAGGCGGATAAAGCCATCGGAAGCAGTTACACTCAGTTGTTTCTTCCCATCGGTAACAATCACACCTGTAGGAAAATTGTGGGATTCAATCACTTTTTCGGCCACAAAAACCTTGAGGTTGAGCGTTTCTCCCTGCTGGGTTGCCAATTCCGTCCAGGCCGCCGGATAGGGCGATAACCCACGAATGAAATCATAAATTTCCTTAGTCGGTTTATGCCAGTCAATCCTGCAGGTTTCCTTGAAAATTTTGGGTGCAGATTTTAATACTTGTTCATTGCTTGCTATTTCCTCCTGTTCTACCGGATGAATATTGTCGGAGATGATATCGTCGACGGTTTTCACGACTAAGCGGGCGCCGGTTCGCATCAGTTTGTCGTGGATAATCCCGGCGTTATCGGTATCTTCGATAGGGATTCGTTCCTGTGCGATGATTTTACCTGTGTCTATTTCGTGGGTAAGGAAAAAAGTGGTGACTCCGGTTTCCTTTTCTCCGTTGATAATCGCCCAATTAATCGGCGCCGCTCCCCGGTAGTGCGGAAGCAGGGAGGCATGCAGATTGAAAGTACCCAAGGGCGGCAGACCCCATACCACTTCGGGCAACATCCGGAAAGCGACTACAATTTGTAAATCGACATTCCATGCTTGCAGTTGTGCCAAAAATTCCGGGTCTTTCAGCTTTTCAGGCTGTAGCAAAGGCAGGTTTTGCGACAATGCATATTCCTTAACCGGCGAAACCTGTAGTAGATAGCCACGACCGGCCGGTTTGTCGGGCATCGTGATAACACCCACTACATGATAACCGCCCTCGACCAAAGCCAGGAGACTTTCGACAGCGAAATCAGGGGTTCCCATGAATACAATTCTGAGGGAAGACCTGGACAAATTCTTATTCCATGCCATAATCAAATTTTAAGAAAAGAAAAATGCAATAGATAACGATATAGAAATGAGCGAACTGCTTTGCTCTGCTCCGTTTTACTATCGTTTCAAATAATACGTGGACAAAGTTACTTTATTTTTGAGAATATGCAAAATTCATTTAATAATGGCAAATATGGCAAAACTTTTTTTGAGATGCTATTTCGCTTTTCAGTCCTTTCACTTGACTTAATGGGACGATATTTTATTAACCGCATGTCTATGATTTGTATTCCAACTAATTAGATATTTTTTATCGCAAACTTCTCATTTAATAAATCCGTTAGCAAGCACAAGCTTGGTTTGGCGAATAAAAATAGCTACTCACCGGACAATCGAAAAAGTCAAAGAATTAAAATAAGTATAAATTGTTGATAACTTTTTTTTAATCGGTAATAAATATTTTCAATATAATAACTAATTTTGTGCGGTATTAATCAAAAAAAGATTGTATTATTTAAAATTATCAGGTATGAAGAAAGTTAGACATCTATTAGTCGCAATACTCCTTTTTGTAAGTGCATTGTCTTATGCGCAAGTGACGACCTCAAGCATCAGCGGACGAGTCACCGACGAGAACGAAGTATTGGTTGGAGCGACAGTCAGAGCGATTCATGAGCCTTCGGGTACAAGTTATGGTACAGTAACAAACGTAGAAGGGCGGTTCTCTATCCAAGGGATGAGGACAGGAGGACCTTATAAGGTTGAAATTATTTATCTTGGATTCAAGAATTTTTCTCAAAGCAATATTTCTTTGCAATTGGGAGAAACTTACGTTCTCAACGCCAAATTGTCGGAGTCGGAACAGATTTTAGAAGAAGTACTTATTACGGGTAGCGCATCCAAGTTTACAACAGAGAAAACAGGCGCTTCAACCAATATTACGAACGAGCAAATCAGATTACTCCCAACCATTAACCGGAACATCAGCGATTTTACACGTTTATCGCCTTACGCATCGGGAAACAGTTTTGCCGGTCGCGACGGACGTTCCAACAACTTTACGGTGGACGGTGCAAAACTGAACAATAATTTCGGACTTTCTTCCGACCTTCCCGGCGGCGGTAATCCTATTTCGCTGGATGCGATTGAAGAAATCCAAGTGGTAATCGCTCCTTACGACGTACGTCAATCAAATTTTATCGGCGGTGGTATCAATGCCATTACCAAATCGGGAACCAACACGTTCAAAGGGACTGCTTATACTTATATGAACAATGAAAAAATGCGCGGAAACAAAATCGGCGATATTGATTTAGGCGACCGCGATAAAGAAGGGAGGAATATCTACGGATTCACACTCGGAGGTCCCATCATTAAAGACAAATTATTTTTCTTTGCAAATGTGGAATACGAAAACAGTCCGGAGCAAATCACCCAATGGCGCGCTTCTCAAAATGGAGTGGCAGACATAGATAATATGGTTTCGCGCGTAAAACAATCCGACTTGGATGAGTTTTCCAAACTTTTGAAAGATCGTTACGGATACGATACAGGCTCATCGACCGATTTTCCGGGCGGCGTATCAAACTTTAAAATTTTGGGACGTATCGACTGGAATATCAACAATGCTAACAAATTGAGCTTGCGTTATAATCATACGCAAAACGATGATTGGGTTGAACCCAATGGAAATTCAGGCGATACCGGCTTTCGGCTCAATAATACTTACCGTATCGGACCGGATGCCATGTCGTTTATGAATTCAACTTATTCGTTACGAAATACGGTAAATTCGTTTACCACCGAATTGAATACCCGTATCAATGATGCAATGAGTAATCAATTCCTGTTAACTTATACCAGTATCAACGACATGCGCGGCAGTAATTCTTCGCCTTTCCCTTTTATTGAAATAATGAACGGCGACAATGTGGCTGATCCTTATAACAGCCAGACTTTTTCGCCTTATATGTCTGCCGGTTATGAATTATTTACATGGAACAACGGCGTAAAAAACGATGTGTTCAGCATTACCGACAACTATACTTATTATCTCGGTAGCCATAAAATTACTGCCGGTTTAAGTTACGAATATCAAACCGCATTAAATTCATATATGCGCAATGGAACCGGTTATTACCGCTATGCAAGTTTCCAAGATTTCAAAGACCAAAAAGCGCCGGAAGCGTTTGCCCTCGATTATGGCTACAATGGTGAAGAAAATCCTGCGGGAAAAGTGGCGTTCGGACAGTTGGCACTTTATGTTCAAGACGAATGGAATTTGCTGGATAATTTCAAACTGACGGCAGGATTGCGTTTGGACAATACCCTGTTTTTGAATGATATTATGCGTAATAATGCTGTTTACGACCTTGATTTCGGTGGTAAGCATGTTGATACGGGTAAATGGCCGGATTCAAAAGTTCAATTCTCTCCTCGCGTAGGATTTACGTGGGACGTGTTAAACGATAAAACATTGAAAGTACGCGGCGGGACAGGGCTTTTTATCGGTCGTCTTCCATTGGTATTCTTTACGAATATACCCCAAAATTCAGGCATGATACAAGGTAACATAAGGAATGTTATTACCACTAAATATAAAACGGATGGTTCTATTAACTCACGCGATCCTCGCTTGGACGATTTAGCCGGACCAATCATTACCGATGTCAATGAAATGATCAATCGGCTTGGTTTACAAAAAACCATTACTCCCGAACAGGGCGTATTTCAAGGAGGTGATATCGCGGGAATTGATGCTGATTTTAAAATGCCGCAAGTATGGAAAAGTTCTATCGGCGTAGATTATCAGTTGCCGGTTTCGTTTCCTTTGACAGTCACTGTGGAAGGTATGTTTACCAAAGACATTGATGCGGTTCGTTTGATAAATTATAACATCAAAGACCCGGAAGCAAACAATTGGGCGCATTTCAACGGACCTGACGACCGTTATATCTATCCGTCCGATTACAGATATCAATCAACAGCTGCCGCCGTTTGTGTGCTTACAAATACCGATGAAGGCTGGGGTTATACCGGAAATATTACCGTAAATGTCGAACCAGTCAAAGATTTGAATTTGATGCTGGCTTACACATATACCGAATCGAAGGAAATCAGTGGCATGCCCGGTTCTGCGGCTACTTCAGCATGGAATAACGTTCCGGCGATAAACGGACCGAATTTCGGAGGATTGGAACGCTCGCAATATGTAACGCCTAACAGAGTAATTGCTGCGTTGAACTATCATTTTCATTATTTGAAAAAAGATTATACTTCTACCGAAATAGGTATTTTCTATAATGGATTTACTCCTTATAAATACAGTTATACTTATTCGACCGACATGAATGGCGACGGTATTAATAATGATTTGATTTATATTCCCGCAACAAAAGATGAAATTCAGTGGGCTACGCCGGAAGATGGAAATCTTTTCTGGGATTTCCTCGAACAAGATAAGTACCTGAGCAGCCACAAAGGAGAATATGCAGGCGCTTTCGCTGTAAATGCTCCTTGGGTAAATCGTTTCGACCTCCGGATAGCTCAAAACTTTACGGTAAAAGCCGGTAAAACAAAGAATACCTTACAAGTAAGTTTGGATATTCTGAATTTTGGTAATTTGTTGAATAATACTTGGGGCGTTTATAAAAATATGAATGCGGTTAAAAACGGCCAAATTCTGAAGTATAACGGAAAAGATGCAAATAATGTTCCTAATTTCTCGTTCTTCTCTACCGACCCGATAAGCGAAACATTTACATCTTATAACAATGTTGACCAGACTTGGAAATTACAGGTTGGGGTTCGTTATATTTTTAATTAAATAGCTAAATACACCTTTTGTACAGTTTCCACGGGCTTTGCCTACGCCTGCGTCTAGCCCGTGAAAACATAATAGACAATACAGTGAAAGACTTTTTTATTTTAGTAATAAAAAATAAATAACCTGTAAAAGATTGTTTTCTTTGGAAATGCAAGCCGTTAGGTTTGCATCGCTC
>JAITQA010000143.1 GCA_031289145.1 Dysgonamonadaceae bacterium
TTTTCAGGCTTGGACAACAAAAACACTACCGGACAAGAATTGAACCGGCTGCGGGAATATGTGAAAAAAGGCGGAAAAATATTGCTGTTAGACAGCAACGAAGCTGCTAAAACCATGTATCCCGAATACATTACCGGATGGATTATGCCAACAGAAGGAGATATTGTTAACCTGGAAATTCCCGAATCCAACGTATTTGAAGGAATAGAACCGATGGATTTGCGTTATTTCAATAACAATCGGAGAGAAGTCCCGACGGTATGTCATTCGACACTGAGCGTGAACCGCCATCCGAATCTGGAAGAATTAACTTCCCAAACCAAAATACACGGATATATAAGCGGCGAAATGGATGCCCGTTCGGAACGGGTGAAATCCATGCGGGGAGCGAATATTGTGAAAATAAGGGATACCGGTTTTGTAACTTTATCTACCCTGTCGCTGGAAAAAGCGCAAACAGACCCGATACCCGGCAAGCTATTGGTAAATCTGATAAATGACTTATTGAATAACTAAACTTACTCTTCGATTAAGACCCACTTCTATCAATCTATATAATGTAGAAAGTTGAATATCGCTATGACCATTTTCGATTCGCGATATAAAACTTTTCTTTGCACCTATTTTCTTAGCAAGGTCTTCTTGCGTAAGATTAGCCACTTTTCGCTCTTCTTTAATCATTTCGCCAATGGCGAATGCTTTTGCTTTCATTTCTTTATGCTATTAGTCTAATTTTTAGCACCTTCCAGGTGAGAAATCTATCTGTCGGTCATCGTTATTTCCAATACGCCACCCTCCATTAATTCTTTGTGGGAGAAAAATAAAGTTGCCAATTTTTTGCCGTTCAATCTTGCCGATTCGACATATTTGTTGACGGCGCTGTTGTTGACGGTACGGATGGTAAATATTTTCCCGTTTTCCAAATGTATTTTCACCTCATCGAACAAGGGCCGACCGATGGAATATTCGGGTATACCCGGACAATAGGAATAGAAACCCATACTGTTCAACACATACCATGCCGACATTTCTCCGCAGTCTTCGTTGCCCGACAGACCGTTCGGATCGTCGAAATAAAGTGTTTGCAAAACTTCGTCCGTCAATCGCTGGGTTTTTTTAGGCTGTCCGATCCGGTTGTAAAGATGAATGGTCTGATGGCTTGGCTCGTTTCCATGTGCATATTGTCCGATCATGCCGGAGATATCACCGGAAGCATTTTCCCCCGTCACTTCGGAAGAGATGCTGAACAGCGAATCCAATTTTTGCACAAAAGCCGTTTGTCCACCCATCAGTTCGACTAAGCCTTCCACATCGTGGGGCACAAACCATGTCCATTGCCACGCATTGCCCTCGCAATAATCGTCGTTGTTGTGGTCGGAATGACGAGGGTCGAAAGGCGTTCTCCACGAACCGTCTTTCATTTTACCGCGCATGAAGCCGGTAGACGCATCGTAATAGTTTTTATAGTTTTTTCCCAATTCCGAATAATACTGGTATTCGTCTTCATGTCCCAACTCTTTTGCCAGTAAAGCAATAAGCCAATCGTTATAAGCATATTCCAAGCCTCTGGCAACCGACTGTTTTTCTATTTCAGCCGGAATATAGCCTATTGTATTTTTGTAGGCTTTGCCGATCGGCATCAGGTTGTTGTGCAGGATGCTCCTGTTAATGGTCGGCGAAACATTAACCACATCGTAAACGGAAGATTTTTCACAAGCCTGATAAGCCTTCTCAATATCAAAATCCCGCTCGCCCTTTACATAAGAATCCACGATAAGGGATACGGCATGATAACCAATCATACAGCCGGTATAGTTGGAGATAAGTTCCCACATCGGCAAAAGTCCGCCTTCTTCGTATTTGCGAATCAGTGAGCGAATCATGGCCTGATTGTCGGTCGGCGAAATAATGGTGTTCAAAGGGTGCAAAGCCCTGAAGGTATCCCAAAGGGAGAAAACCGAATAATTTGTATAATTTTTATCTTCGGCAATCCGGTTATCCATTGTCCGGTATCTTCCATCGATATCCGAACTGACGATAGGCTCCAAAGCCGAATGATACAAGGCGGTGTAGAATATCCTAAGATTTTTCTTGTCGGATGTTGTAGCTTCTATTTTAGACAGTTCCACATTCCATGCCTTGTGGCCGTCTTCTCTTATCTTATCGAAATCCCAGTCTGCAATCTCTGTTTGCAGGTTATTTTTGGCGCCGTCTATGTCTACAAAAGAGACGCCTACCTTTACCAGAATTTGTTTCCCTTTATTCGTTTTCTCAAATTTCAGGTATGCTGTTGCATTCTCTTCAATGGTAGCGGTAAATGGTTCGGAAAACTGTGCATAGAAGTATACATAACGATCAGGCGCCCACCCTCTTACTTGCTTCATGCCTTGTATTTCATACGCGCTGACTGCCTGTAATTCGGAATGTACCAGCTCCCGATCGTGAATGGTTCGTGTCAAATCGATAAACAAACCGGGATTCTCGGATTGCGGAAAGGTATAGCGGTGGAATCCGGCATGAAGGCTTGCTGTAAGTTCCACCTCTATATCATAATCGTCAAGGTGAACGCTGTAATAAGCCGGAGAAGCTTTTTCCTTCTCATGCGAAAAAGCGGAACCGAAACGGACTTTTTTGTCTGCGCCAATAGCTTCTTTCAGTTGTCCCGAATAGGGCAGGAAAAGGATATCGCCTAAATCACCTATTCCGGTTCCACTCAAATGGGTATGACTAAATCCGATTAGATAATTGTCCGTGTAATGATAACCGGAACAGGCATCCCAAGCTTCGTTTCTGGTATCCGGACTAAGTTGTACAAGACCGTGAGGCACAACAGCGCCCGGATAGGTGTGACCATGCCCGCCTGTTCCTATAAACGGATTTACCAAAGATGCATAATCCTGTCCATTACTCTTACAAGGAAACAGACAACAACACAACAGAAAATAAAGAAAACAAATTTGTTTACACATGGTTTTTATGCATATATAAAAAACTGTCCCAAACATTGTCTGAGACAGTCAGATTTAAATGAATATAAGTTAGAATTTGAAAGAAACACCTAATTCTAAGGCAGCTATTCCGTACCCAAGTTCACCGAAAACGGCAATATTGTCTGTGAGGTAATACCTTCCACCGACATAAGTGGAAAATGAAACACCGCTTCCACTCAAATTTGCATCCGTATGAGAATAACTGACAATATCATAACCAAGCATAACACCGACGTATGTATCTAATTTATCCACAAACTGATAGTGAAAACTACCCCTTGCGCCAAGAATAAAATCACTGACCGTCTCATTCGATAAAATCTTATTTTCCCAGGAAGTGTAAGCCATATAACCGCCTACTCCGATGCCGGCTTTCCCATTGATCAGATTGTCAATAATTCCGTATTCAAACGAACCGGAAATAGGTAAAAGGCTATTAGAATAGCCGGTATAACCAAGATAAGTACCTATTCCGATACCCAGGTTAACAACTTTGTCACCTTTGTTAAAGACATCTTGCGCAAAAGTTCCAAAACTAAAACTGAGGCACAAGACAACAACCATAAAAACCCTTAAGATGAAATTTTTTTTCATAATGAATTAATTAATTTGTAAAAAACACACGCCTACTTAAAATGATGGCATCGGCACTCCTACTAATTAATAATCAATTTTTTTTCAAAAACTGAAATTAGTAATACATTTACGCTACAAAAATAGCATAATATTTTAAAATAAAAATTATTTAAGAGAAAATATAGTAAATTTGCATAAAAATTGAGCTGATTATGAAGTTTTATTCCGAATATTTTGAAAAAGCAAAAGAAGCCGGCGCTTTTTTAGTTACTGTATCCGATAAGAAAATAAATGAAATATTGCTTTCTGTCGGAGAGAAAATCATAGAAAAAACGGATTACATCCTTTCCGAAAACAAAAAGGATTTAGACCGTATGTCTCCTGCCGACCCAAAGTACGACAGACTGAGACTGACGCCGGAACGTATCGAAGGAATAGTTGCCGATTTGCGTAGCGTAGCGGAATTGCCATCGCCTGTGGGGCGGGTCTTGAAAGAGACAGTCCGTCCCAATGGCATGAAGATTAGCAAAATCAGCGTTCCGTTCGGTTTGATAGGCATTATTTACGAAGCCCGCCCCAATGTAAGTCTGGACGTCTTTTCCCTCTGTTTCAAATCCGGGAATGCTTGCATCCTGAAAGGCGGCTCGGATGCAGCGTTTTCCAATCCGGCCATCGTGGAGAATATCCGGGAGGTGTTGGAAGCATACCGGGTTCCTCCGGCTTGTTGTACCTTGTTGCCGCCTGAAAGGGAAGCGACTACCGCTTTGCTACACGCCGAAGGATGGGTCGATTTGGTTATTCCGCGCGGCAATCGGGGGCTGATAGATTTTGTCAGAAAAAATGCGAAAATTCCGGTTATTGAAACCGGTGCAGGCATTTGCCATACTTATTTCGACAAAGACGGAGACAAAGAAATAGGCCGGGCGCTTATCAATAATGCCAAAACGCGGCGGGTCGGCGTTTGCAATGCCTTGGATTGTCTGGTAATTCATGAGGGCAGATTACAAGATTTATTTTATCTTTGCAGTCTGTTACAGGAAAGCAAGGTTATCATCTATGCCGATAATGAGGCTTACCGGCATTTAGCAGGCGTTTATCAGGCCGATTTGTTGCAACATGCAGGAGAAGACAGTTTCGGAACGGAATTTTTGGACTATAAGATGAGCGTCAAAACGGTTGCCTGCCTGGATGAGGCGCTGACACATATCGCCCGTTACAGTTCAGGGCACAGCGAATGTATCATCTCGGAAAATCCAGTTGTGGTAGAATCGTTCCTGAACAAAGTAGATGCCGCCTGCGTATATGAAAATGTATCAACGGCTTTCACCGATGGCGCACAGTTCGGTCTGGGAGCGGAAATCGGAATCAGTACGCAGAAACTCCATGCTCGCGGCCCGATGGCTTTGGAAGAGCTGACGAGCTATAAATGGATTGTGAGAGGAAAAGGACAGATTAGAAAATAAAATATAAGTATGAGAGTATTTACAACCGTAAAGGATTTAGGGGATTTGAACGCCGCCCTGAAAGAGGCGTTTGAGGTGAAGAAAAACCGTTTTGCCTACAAGGCTTTGGGAGAAAACAAAACCCTTTTGGCCGTGTTTTTCAATTCGAGTTTGCGTACCCGGCTGAGTACACAGAAAGCAGCCATGAATTTGGGAATGAATGTGATAGTCTTAGACGTCAACCAAGGCGCATGGCGTTTGGAAACCGAGCGTGGCGTTGTGATGGATGGTGATAAATCGGAGCATATTTTGGAAGCGATTCCTGTAATGGCTTCCTATTGTGACATTATCGGTGTCCGGTCTTTCGCTCAATTCGAAAACAAGCAAGACGATTACAGCGAAAAGATACTCAACCAGTTTATTCGTTACGCCGGTCGGCCGGTTTTCAGTATGGAGGGAGCTACTACGCATCCCTTGCAAGCTTTTGCCGATTTGATTACCATAGAAGAATTTAAAACCAAGGAGCGTCCAAAAGTGGTGTTGACATGGGCGCCTCATCCGAAAGCTTTGCCGCAGGCCGTACCCAATTCATTTGCCGATTTCATGAACGAGGCCGATGTGGATTTTGTGATAAGCCATCCGGAAGGTTACGAATTAGACCCAAAATTTGTACGGGGCGCCAAAATTGAGTATGACCAGAGAAAAGCCTTCATCGGCGCCGACTTTATTTACGCCAAGAACTGGTCGGTATTCGAAGATGCCGATTATGGACAAATTATCAGCAAAGACCGCTCATGGACAGTCGATACCGCCAAAATGGCTTTGACAAACGATGCCTTTTTTATGCATTGCCTCCCCGTTCGCCGCAACATGATTGTCACCGACGATGTTATCGAAAGTCCGAAATCAATCGTGATTCAAGAGGCAGCCAATCGGGAAATATCCTGTCAAGTCGTATTGAAACGAATGTTGGAAAATCTTTAAGGGCTTTTGGTTATTTTCAGTGGTTTTGACAGCCGATTCAGTAATTTTTGATAAAATTAGCTGAAAAATTTGTTTTTCTAAAAAAAGTGTTGTATCTTGTCCAACAATTTACAGAAAATGGTGAAAAAAGAGAAATTTCATATTGAGTATGTATTCGACAAGGTAAGTAAAACCAGTCTTTGGAATTATATTTCTGCACCGACAGGTTTGGCGGAATGGTTTGCGGATAATGTTTCGGTCAATGGGAATATCTATACGTTTACATGGAGCAAATATTCCAATGAAGCCGAAATAATTGGAATAAATGCAAATAACTATATCCGTTTCCATTGGTTGGATGAGGAGGATCCCCTTACTTATTTTGAATTTCGCCTGCACAAAGTAGAACTGACAGGCGAAACGACACTCGAAATTATAGACTTCGCCGAGGATGAAGAACAGGAAGATACAAAATCTTTATGGGAATCACAAATCAAAATTTTGAAGCGGATTTTGGGCGTATAAATAGGCTCAAAAGAGAATACAGACGTATTTTTTTAACGAATCTTCAAATAAATAAACCCGATTATTTTACGTTCTATTCATAATGTACTAACTTTGCAGGCTCAAATGAATAGTGATATGTTTCACATAAAAAGGCTTTATTCTTTTATACTGGGGACTTTTTTACCGCTCTTGCTGGCAACGTTCAGCTTTTGCCTTTTCGTTTTGTTGATGCAATTTCTATGGAAATATGTCAACGATATGGTGGGGAAAGGCGTGGAAATGAAAGTATTGGTGCAAATGTTCTTTTACGCGGCAAACAGTCTGGTTCCGATGACGCTTCCTTTGGCCATTCTGTTGGCTTCATTGATGGCTTTTGGAAATTTAGGCGAACATTTTGAACTTTTAGCGATGAAAGCGTCGGGTATTTCCTTAATCCGGATTATGAAACCTTTGATTATGCTGATAATCGTTATTTGCGTATTTGCTTTCTTTTTTCAAAATACAATTTTGCCACCTGCACAAGTCAAATTGTGGACAATTGTGTCTTCACTCCGGCAAAATTCACCGGAGTTAGAGATTCCCGAAGGGTCGTTTTACAAAGGTATTCCGGGGTATAATGTGTATGTACAAAAGAAAGATAAAGACGGATTGCTCCGGAATATGACCATTTACGATTATTCAAAAGGGTTTAACAAAGTAGAAGTGACTGTAGCCGATTCGGGCAGACTGCATATTTCCGATGACAAAAAATTCCTGATTCTTAGTTTGTACAATGGCGAATCGTTTGGCAATGCAAATATGCGGGAATCTGCATACAACCAAGAACATATCCCTTACTTACGGGAGACATTCAGCAGACGGAATGTACTGATTGAATTTGACAGTAATTTCAATATGGCCGATGAATCGATTATGCAAAATCGATATATCAGCAAAAACATGCACGAATTACATACTTTTGTTGATTCGGTCGGCGTAGAAAATGACAGTGTATCAAGGGAATTAGCCCCCATGTTTGTCAAACAAATCTATTCCCTAACATTCAGCCGGGAGGGTGTGCATTCTGCCGGTTCGCAAATTGATACGATACAAACAAAAGATTTTAAATCGTTTTACGAAAATGCCGCATTCGCACAAAAATTAGCCGCATTGGAAAACGCCAAATCAAGAACCGATAGAGTAGAGAATGATTACAGATGGAAAATGGGACAGCAGTCCGACGTGCTCAGGCAAATCAGAGAACACCAGGTGGAATATCACAGGCGGTTTACGCTGTCTCTGGCTTGCATCTTGTTTTTCTTTATCGGCGCTTCGTTGGGCGCCATTATCCGGAAAGGAGGACTGGGTTTACCGGCTGTCATTTCGGTATTCTTGTTTATTTTGTATTATATTGTGGATACCTTTGGTCTAAAATTAGCGAGACAAGGTGTTTGGCAGGTTTGGGAAGGCATGTGGATGAGTACGGCATTATTGGCGTCTTTGGGTGTATTTTTTACATACAAAGCTGTTAATGATTCGGTTATAACAAGCCCGGATGCGTGGCGGGATGCTTTGTTGCGCTTCATCGGGAAAAGAGAACTGAGAAATTACAGCCGCAAAGAAGTTATCATGACGCCTCCCGATTATCAGAAAGATATTTTGATGACGGAAAATTGGGATATGGAAGCCAATTTATATGTAGATAAAAACCAAAAACTCCCTTTCTATCTTACTTTTTGGCAACAGGATTTACGGGACAGACAACTGAAGCACTTGATTGCTTCGATGAATCACTGGATAGAAGACTTGCAAAATGCGGATGAGAACCTGATTATCGGCAAATTGATGGATTATCCGGTTATCAATCCGCTGAACCTGAACTTTCTGAACAAGTCGACCCCCCGTTGGACTTGTGCCGTGTTATTTCCCTTTGGAATAATTATTTATACATTGTACGCATTCAAACAGAAACAGATTAATAATGACCTCAAAATCGCCATTAAAGTAAATGACGAATTGAGAAAAGCAATTGTAAATATCAGTAAAAATAATCTATAAAATGATGATAAATTATAAATTTAACAGTATCGAGGAAGCGATTGTGGATTTTCACGCAGGCGAATTTTTAATTGTAGCGGATGATGAAGACCGAGAAAATGAAGGAGATTTTATTATAGCGGCCGAGAAAGTTACGCCGGAAAAAATAAATTTCATGATGACGTACGGACGGGGGCTTCTTTGCGCCCCGATTACCGAAGAACGTTGCACAGAATTGGAATTGGAAATGCAGGTTTCCAAAAATACCTCTATCTATGATACCCCGTTTACCGTAACGGTCGATAAATTGGGCGGAGGATGTACGACCGGCGTTTCCATGTACGACCGCTGCGAAACCATCAGGGCGCTGGCCGATAAAAATACCAATCCCTCCGATTTAGGCAGACCGGGTCATATCAGTCCGCTTCGCGCCCGTTCCAAAGGCGTATTAAAACGGGCCGGTCATACCGAAGCCACCGTGGATATGGCACGCTTGGCAGGACTTTATCCGGCCGGCGCTTTAATAGAAATCATCAATCCGGACGGAACCATGGCACGTTTGCCCGAATTGTTTGAAGTCGCTAAAAAATTTGGTATCAAAATCATCTGTATCAAAGACCTGATAGCTTACCGACTGAAATATGAATCTTTGGTTGAAAAAGGAGAAACCGTGAATTTACCGACCCAGTTCGGTCATTTCAAAATTATTCCTTTCCGCCAGAAATCGAATGGACTGGAGCATATCGCCCTGATTAAAGGGGAATGGGAAAAAGACGAACCCATCTTGGTGAGGATGCACTCTTCCTGCATAACCGGCGACGCTTTTGGTTCCCTGCGTTGCGAATGTGGCGACCAGTTGCATGCCTCTATGGAAATGATAGACAAAGCAGGCAAAGGGGCCGTTGTATACCTGATACAGGAAGGCCGGGGAATCGGACTGATGGAAAAAATGAAAGCGTATAAACTGCAGGAACAGGGCTTGGATACGGTCGACGCCAATCTGCACCTCGGACATGATTCGGATGAAAGGGAATATGGCGTAGGCGCTCAGATACTCCGCGATTTGGGAATTACCAAGATGAGACTGATTACCAACAATCCCATCAAAAGAGCTGCTTTGGAAGGTTATGGCCTGGAAATAGTTGAAAATGTCCCGATAGAAATCACGCCTAATCCACACAATGAGTTCTATATGAAGACAAAAAAGGAAAGAATGGGACATATCCTGAAGAATTTGAAATAAGGCGTTGCGTGTTGCCGTTTTTTTATTAATTTTGCAAGTTGTTTTTTGAATAAACGAAAAAATAAAATAATACAAATATGTTACAAGTTTCCGAACGGATAGCGGCATTGTCTCCTTCCGAGACATTAGCCATGTCGCAAAAAAGTAATGAATTGAAAGCGCAAGGCATTGATGTAATCAACCTGAGTGTGGGTGAACCGGATTTTTTCACACCCGACTCCATCAAGGAAGCAGCCAAACAGGCAATTGACGAAAATTTTTCATTTTATGCTCCGGTGCCGGGATTTCTTTCCCTGCGGAAAGCCATCGTAGAGAAGCTGAAACGAGAAAACAAACTGGATTTCAGTCCGGAGCAAATAGTCTGTTCAAACGGCGCTAAACAATCGGTCTGCAATGTTTTGTTGTCGGTTGTCGGTAGGGGCGATGAAGTCATCGTTCCGGCTCCTTATTGGGTCAGCTACGTGGAAATGGTGAAATTGGCAGGCGGCGCCAATGTGATTGTCACAGCCGGAATCGAACAGGATTTCAAGATTACCCCTCAACAGTTGGAAGCGGCTATTACCCCGCAAACCAAAGCCCTTATCCTCTGTTCTCCCTCCAACCCGACCGGAAGCGTTTACACCCAAGCGGAACTGAAAGGTTTGGCGGACGTCCTGGCTAAATACCCTCAGATAATCATTATCGCCGATGAGATTTACGAACACATCAACTACATCGGCAAACACGAAAGCATTGCCCAATTCGAAAACATCCGAGACCGGACGGTTATCGTGAACGGCGTTTCCAAGGCTTATGCCATGACGGGTTGGCGTTTGGGATGGATTGCCGCTCCGCAATGGATAGCATCCGCCTGTAACAAATTGCAGGGACAGTATACTTCCAGTCCCAGTAATATCGCCCAGAAAGCAGCTGAAGCCGCTTATCTCGGTTCCCAGGATTGCATCGAAACCATGCGGCAAGCATTCGAACGCCGCCGCGATTTAATCGTACAATTAGCATCGGATATTCCCGGATTGAAAGTGAGAAAACCCAAGGGCGCTTTCTATCTTTTCCCCGATTGCAGCGCCTATCTCGGCAAATCATTCAAAGGAAAAGTTATTGCCAATTCGGCCGAATTAGCCATGTATCTCCTGGAAGAAGCGCATGTGGCAGCCGTAGGCGGTCTGGCATTCGGCGCTCCGGACTGTATCCGGTTTTCTTATGCCACTTCCGACGACCAGTTGACGGAAGCCATGCGCAGGGTAAAAAAAGCGCTGGCCGTATTGGCATAAAGGTATCTGCCAATTACGCCTTCGGATATACGTAAATCCGATATTTTCCGTTAATAGATAATAATCGTTCGAAAAATAACAAATGATTAAAAAACTATTGCTTGGATTTTTCACCTTGGTTTTTGTATCCGGTTTTGCACAAAACGCTAAAATATCCGGTTTTGTAACCGATTCCGATGGTTTGCCTGTTGAGTTGGCAACCGTTAAGGTAGATGGTACGGCCAACGGAACATTTACGGACGAAAAGGGAAAATATTCTTTGACTGTTGCTGCCGGTGATTCTTGCGTCTTGGTTTATTCCTGTTTAGGATACAACAAGACCCAACGGATTGTTCCCGAAGTGACGGGAGATATGACAATCAATGTCAGGATGCGTACCACCATATATACCATAGGAGAAGTAACCATAACCGGCACCCGTGTACAACCGGGCAACACGATGGAACATATCTCGACGGAACAGAATCGTCTGGCGGTGGACGCTACCGGGGGCAGTATCGAATCAATTGTGATAGCAACCGGAACCGGAGTGTCGTCCACCAATGAACTCAGTACACAGTACTCTGTGCGGGGAGGTAACTACAACGAGAACATTGTTTATGTGAATGGGATAGAAGTCTACCGCCCTGTCTTAATCAGGAGCGGACAACAAGAAGGTCTGAGTTTTATCAATCCCGACCTGACCGACCGAGTGAGCTTCTCTTCCGGTGGGTTCGACGCCCGGTATGGCGACAAAATGTCGTCCGTATTGGATGTGACTTACAAAAAACCCAAAAATCTGGAAGGCGGGGTAACGGGAAGTATGCTGGGCGGAAATGTCTATATAGGAAATACTTCCGGAAAATTCACTCAAATTTCAGGATTCCGTTACAAAAGCGGCACAACCTTACTGAAAACCTTGGATACCAAAGGAGATTACAATCCTTCCGCTATAGATTTGCAAACTTTTATGACGTACAAATTTACGCCTGAATTCACGCTGAATTTCATGGGGTACTATTCCGATAATATCTATGATTTTAATCCCACAGAACGCGAAACGTCCTATGGAACGATGAATGATGTCAAGCATTTTTTCGTTGATTATGACGGTTCTATAGAGCGAGACCGTTTTCAGACCTTATTCGGAGCGGCAATTTTAAAATACAACATCACCGCTAACGCGGATATAGCCCTGCAAGTATCTGCTTTTCAATCAACGGAACAGGAAAAATATGATATAGACGGTGAATACTGGATAAGCAATGTTTCAGGTGAAGACAGAGAAATAACCGGAATCGGAAAATTTCACGAACACGCCCGCAACTATTTGAAATCCAATGTAGCGAATATAGCCTTAACCGGAAATATAGGGCTGAACCAACACACAGTGCGTTGGTCGGCAACCTACCAGCAAGAAGCGGTAAACGACAGAATCAGGGAGTGGGAATTACGAGATTCCATGGGTTATTCGCTTCCGTACAAAGAAGATGAACTCAGGCTTTACCGCAATCTTTCCTCGCAGAACGATATTGTTTCCGGAAGAATCTCCGGCTATTTGCAGGATACCTACCGGATGCGTATTGAAAGCGGTATTTTTTCGATAACCGCAGGTGTCCGCGGCGCATATTGGGATTTCAACAAGGAACTGATTATCAGTCCCCGCGCTTCTGTGCGATTTCTGCCTTCACGTAACCAGAATTTTACGTTTCGCTTTGCGACGGGTCTTTATTACCAGGCTCCTTTTTACAAAGAATTTCGGATGATTGAAGACAACCCGAACGGAAACCAATACGTTGACCTGAATCGGGATATCGAATCGCAGCGTTCCGTCCATTTGGTGCTGGGAGGGGATTATAATTTTAATTTTGACAACCGGCCATTCAAATTTACCACAGAAATTTATTATAAAAAATTGGACAAGCTGGTTCCATATACCGTCAACAATGTCAAAATTCAGTATTATGGAGAAAATGTTTCCGATGGCCACACACAGGGAATCGACTTGAAACTTGCAGGACAATTCGTCCCCGGAACCGACTCTTGGTTGAGTTTTTCCCTGATGGAGGCCAAACAAAATATAGATGGGAAAAAAGTCCCTATGCCTACCGACCAATTATACAATTTTACCTTTTATCTCAACGATTATTTGCTTGGTTACGAGAGGGTTCAGGGTAGTATAAAACTTATTTGGGCCGATGGAATCCCATTCAGCGTTCCCGGTCGGGAATACCAAAACGGTATCCGCACGCCGAATTATAGAAGAGCCGATATTGGCCTCACTTACCTTATCTTTGGGGAAAACGACCCATTAAAACAGGCCTATTTTTGGAGGAATTTCAAAAAAATATGGATAGGAGCAGATATTTTTAACTTGTTTGATATTAAAAATATAAGTTCCTATTCCTGGTTCTCGGACATTAATAATTTCCGGCACGCGGTTCCGGACAAACTTACCGGAAGACAAATCAACGTAAAATTTATTGCTGAATTTTAAAACCAAAAAATAATTAAACTTGGTTTACTACCTGTTATTTTTTAAAATCGGATGATGTATTTTTGTCCCAAAATACTATATATGAAATTCGGAATTACACTATTGTTTTTTTTATCCAGCATTGTCTTGTATGCCCAAGATTTACCAATAAGCGGGCAAATAATCGACGGCACCAGTACGAAACCCATTCCCAACGCAAGTGTATCCCTCTCTGCCGATGGCCTGAACAGTCTCGGAGGGGCAATATGCGACAGCGCCGGCTTTTTCACAATACATAATGCGAAAAACGGTTTGTCCTTAATTGTATCTTGTGTGGGATACCGGACACTTACAATGAAAGTGAAGACAGTATCCGGAATGCAGGTGTATTTTCTTTGACGCCCATTGAAATTGCTTTGCAGGAAATCGTAATCGCAAAGCCGCAGAAATTAATAGAGATTATGATAGATAAGACCCTGTATAATGCTTCGATAGACCCCTTGAACAAAAATAAAACGGCATTCGATGTGCTGAAAAACACCCCGATGGTACAATTGATAAATAATGATAAAGCTGTACTGCTGAACGGCTTGCCTGCTACAGTATTGATAAATAATAAAGAGTATCCCATGCTGAAGAGTCAGTTGGCTGATTATTTAAGCAGCCAGCCTGCTTCCCTGATTAAGCAGGTAGAGATAATAGCGCTTCCTTCGGCTAAATACGGAAGTTCCGGCGTGATAAATTTGATTATCAATACACATTCAAAGACAATGCCGACAAGTTGTTGACTTTTTCGTACGATGCGCACCGGTCGGGACAGCTATCTGTCAAGGACTATTCGGTCGAGGGCCTTATCAATTATGCCGACAGAGCGGAAGAAAGATACAATAACGGCCGTTCGTTCAATCAGACCGTTCAGGCGGATTATGTGCATCCCATCAAAAAATCGGCGCAGATAGACGGCGGCCTGAAATATATATTCCGCAAAGGAACAGATGACATACAAGCCCATCTGTTGAGCGAAAACAACCCGCCGGTGATAATAGCGGATATGACAAATTATTCTCAACGGGACGAACATGTGGCAACGGCCTATCTTTCTTTCCGTTGGCATGCCACTCAATGGCTGTTTGATGCAGGCGGCCGTACCGAATATTCCCACGCTGCTTTTTCAGATAAATCGACAGACCGGTTTTCGAAAAATTATTTCAAAATTGTTCCCAATGCATCATTGGTTTACCAGCTGAAAAATGGAGGTAAATTTACTTTCGGTTATACGATGAACTCGTATAAACCCGCTCTCAATCAAATGAATCCAACAGTCTTGAAGACCGGTGAAAAATCAATCAGCTACGGCAATCCGAATATAAAACCCATGAAAAGTCATGCTTTCCAGTTAATATACGACCGGATGTTCGGCATGGCGACCTTTATCACTTCCAATACGCTTTCCTATACGAACACAGTAGATGGAATTGTTTATTACAACATGCTGTCGGAAGACAGTATCTATCACCAGTCCTATTCCAATGCGGAAAACAGTAGAAAAATCACCTTTACTACTTTTGAAAATTTGAATCTGTTCAACAGGAAACTTCGAATAAGCGCTTTGTTTTCACCTTCTTATGTTATGATGAAAAACAGCCTCACCGGAGAAAAAACAAGTGGGTTTGAATATTTTTACAATACATCGCTTACGTATACCCTGAACCCTAAAACGAGTTTTGCCACAAGTCTGAACGGAATTACAAATCTTGTTCAGTTTCAAGCTAATATAAAAATGAACAGTCTTCATGATAGGTATACCGCCAACTATACCCCCTCTTCCAAATGGAGTTTTTCACTCTCCGCAAACAATGTATTCAATCCGATAAACAGAACAAAAACGGAAATGAACGCAGATAATTTTCAGTTCGAAAGCAAATCTGCAAACCACCAATTATTGGTTGAAATAACTGTCAGGTACAAATTCGGCGGGGATATCAAGGTAAAAGAAAGTAAACGGAAAATTCGTAACAATGATATGAAATAAGTTGATTAATTGACAAATACGGTTACTTACTCTTAATTGTGATAGATTGAGAGGCTTATATTGGAAATCTTAGATTCTGATGTTTCGTCGGAAAATAAAGAGGCATATTTGGTCTTGCGATTGAATCTCAATGGGATGGATGTTTTAGAATGGTTCAATCTTAAGTATCAGGAAGTTCAACAGAAGCTTAATCTATACAAAAAAACCGGAAGTAAATAAGGATAAGGGAGTTAGAATGTAGATGTGTAAAAATGTTGATAACTTTTTGAGACTATTGCATGTAAAACCACAAACTATTCGTACATTTGCCAAATGTTGTCAAGACAATATTGATTCAATATGATGTTTACAGAAAGAATTAAAAAATTAAGAGAAATTCGCCAGCTGCCACAACGACAATTGGCGGCAGCTTTGGAAATTGATACGGCTACCTATTGCAAAATTGAACGGGGAGACCGTCGGGCAAGGCGCGAGCAAATTATTATTCTTGCCAACCTCCTGCAAGCCGACCAGGATGATTTACTTGCCTTATGGCTTGCCGACCGAGTTTACTGTGTGATTAAAGACGAAGAACAGGCTGATAAAGCATTGAATATTGTAGCGGAAAACATTGTGATGTATAAACGAAAAAAGAAATAAAATGAAGAATTTCATTAAAAAACCGGAAGATTTGGTTACTTCTCGTGAACAAACACGAGCAGGATTCATTTCTTTTGCATTAGAAAAAAATAGAAGGTCAACACCGATCATTGAAAGCGCGAAATCTTTCAAGGTATTAGCTTCCAATGCAAAAACAGCAAAAGCATTGTTGAAAATTGCAGAAATACGACCTGCAATGCTGACAGCAGCAGGATTATCCGACAAAGCATTAAATTACTTTTCAGAAGATGATAAAGACAAAGCTATTTTGGGTTTGATTGAGAATTTTCTTGAACCTGCCGGTAAATATTTTGTAGATGAGGTCGTTTACAGGTATTTATTAATCAAAGGCGATTCGTTAGGTGGTTCAATGCGAAATATTGTGGGAGTACTTGCACAACAGAAATTAATCAGAACTCTTTTGTCAAATCTTTCAATAGCAGGGATAGATTATCAATGGCTGTGTAATAAAACTAAGAAATGGGAAGATAAACCCATAGCCGATTATGCCATTGAAGAACAACTGAAAGCCTTAACTTGGACTAATCCAAAAGGAATGTATCGCACCTTGGCTTTCAATCTAAATATACCTATTGTTAAAAATAACATTGATATATGCTTATTTAGTGCGAATACAGATGAGTATAACGATGGAAGCATTGTTGATACGCCTGAAAGTATATTAATGTTAGGTGAATTGAAAGGTGGTATTGATCCTGCCGGAGCCGATGAGCATTGGAAAACCGGAAACACAGCATTAAACAGAATCCGAGACGCCTTTGCTAAAAACAATCTAAAAATTCAGACTTCTTTTGTCGCAGCAGCTATTGAAAAGAAAATGGCGGTTGAAATTTTCACTCAGCTACAAAATAAAACGCTTTCTTATGCAGCTAATTTAACCATAGATTTACAATTGGTCAATTATTGCGATTGGCTATTAAAACTTAAATGATGAGACAATTAAGTTTATTCGATATTACACCGGCTACGGACAGATGGCAGACTGGTAACTTTTCCGCAGATAACTTTGGAGAACAGACCGCACGTTTGAATCTTGAACAAAAGCTAATTGATATAACCGTAATTTCAAGCGATTTTAACCGGCAAACGGTAAGTTATCAATTGAGCAAGAATGATTGCCTGCACCGTTGGTTAAAATATAAAGAAGGTTTTTCCGCTGATTTGGTAAAACGGCTATTAAACGAGTTTGGAACAAAGCAAGGCGATACGATATTGGACCCATTTATGGGTTCAGGAACAACTGCCTTAGTGTGTAAGATGCAAGGAATTAACAGCATTGGATTTGATATTTTACCGATGTCGAAAATTTCAATTAACGCAAAGCAATCTGCATTTGATTACGATGTTACAGAGCTGAAGCAATTAATAAGCGAGATAGAAAATTTGTCTGTACCGGAAAATTGTGAAAGAAAGGCTGAATATATTACCATCACGGAAGGGGCTTATCCCGAAAAAACGGAAAAAGAAATAGCTTTTTTTACCGACTGGAATAGAAATTCACACTATTCAGATGCTGCAAAAAACCTGATAACCCTCTGCATATTAAACTCGTTGGAGAAAGTGAGTTATACCTCAAAAGACGGTCAATTTCTTCGTTGGGATTACAGAAGTAAGAAAATGCTTGAGGCTACAGAATATAGAAGCAAAAACGGCAAAACGCCATTGGTTATTCGATTAGACAAAGGAATATTACCAAGTTTGAAACAAACATTATTAGGCGAACTAAAAAGCGTATTTTCGGACATTCTTTCAATCCGCCAACATACAATGTATCCTCTTGAATCGAATATTCAATTTGTAGAAAGTAGCGCATTATTTGAATTACCTAAGTTTGAAGACAGTATTATCAATGGCGTTATTACCTCTCCTCCATATTGTAACCGTTACGATTATACGCGTACTTATGCTTTGGAACTGGCATATTTGGGCATTACCGATGAGACGATAAAACAACTTCGGCAAGACTTATTATCGTGTACAGTGGAAAATAAGCCTAAATTGGAATATCTAAAAGAGCATTATACTTCTTTAGGCAAGCAAAGTGACTTCGACAGAATATTGAAAATTGCACAAACGAACGATGCCTTGAATGAAGTGAATAAATCATTGTTAGAACGAAGTGACAACGGCGATATAAACAATAAAGGTGTGTTACGCATGGTAAACAGTTATTTTACAGAACTGACTTTTATTTATGCTGAAATATTCCGTTTATGTAAATCCGGAGCAAAGGTTGCTTTTGTTAATGATAATGTAAGGTATGGCGGCGAAGTCATTCCGGTTGATTTTATCTCAACCGAATTAGCCGAACAAATCGGTTTTGTTCCTGTAAAAGTCTATTCGCTCAAGCAGCAAAAAGGTAACAGTAGCCAACAAATGGCAAAATTCGGGCGAGTACCTTTGCGGAAAAGTATTACGATATGGGGAAAATTTTAGTTGATAATACAATATGAGAGATAAAAACTAAAAATTGCCGTATCGTCATTACGCGCGGAGCGAAGCAATGATGATACGACAATTTGAAATGCACTTCTGTAAAAACTACTTCCTCAAAATGTCAAAAAAAATTCAGGTGCTGATAAGCGAAATAAAACGTAGCCATCACAGCTGAAAACAGTAAAATAATCACCAGCAAAAAAAACTTTCTAAACAATCTCCTTAATTTTAATTTTCTTTTCATCTGTTTTTATATTAATTAATTATCCAAATAAAGTGTATATCTCTATTTTTCGATACAAAATTAGAGGTAATATACCTAATTTTCTGTCATTTCGGTTGTTTTTATTGGCAAATATATAGTATTACCGCTATCCGATAGGATGAATATGAAAATTTCCCTGTTAATTTGTTATTTCACCTACTTAATTAGCCAAATATTAAAATACGATGTATTATTCCGCAACATTAAAAGCAAGTTTTCTTGTTTATTTGAATATAAGGTAGTACCTTTGTACCCTTAATTTTAATTACATTTTAATGGTATTAAGAATATGAATATCTCACACATTGAACACATCGGGATAGCTGTGAAAAGCATTGAAAACAGCCTTCCCTATTATGAAAACGTACTGGGTCTGAAATGCTACAACATCGAAGAAGTAACAGACCAGAAAGTAAAGACAGCTTTTTTCAAGGTAGGCCAGACAAAAATCGAATTGCTTGAACCTACCGCTGAAGACTCTACGATTGCTAAATTTATTGAGAAGAAAGGTGAAGGCGTGCACCATATCGCTTTTGCAGTCTCTGATGTGGTCGAATCATTGGCCGATGTAGAATCAAAAGGCGTACAGTTGATTGATAAAGCGCCTCGTGGCGGCGCCGAAGGTTTGCAAATCGCTTTCCTCCATCCTAAATCAACGGGTAGTGTTTTAACCGAATTATGTCAATAGAAATTTCAATAAATTTATGAGCAATCAATTAGAAAAAGTAAGAGAACTTATCGACCTGCGGGCGCAAGCTCGTTTGGGCGGTGGAGAAAAAGCCATTGAGAAACAACATGCAGGGGGTAAATATACCGCCCGTGAACGCATTGCCATGTTGGTAGACGAAGGTAGTTTCGAAGAATTGGATATGTTTGTCGAACATCGTTGTACCAATTTCGGTATGGAAAAGAAAAAATTCTTGGGTGACGGTGTGGTTACCGGTTACGGAACCATTGAAGGACGCTTGATATACCTGTTTGCACAGGATTTCACGGTTATCGGAGGTTCTTTGTCGGAGACCATGGCGAAAAAAATCTGCAAGGTAATGGATTTGGCCATGCTGATGGGAGCGCCCGTTATCGGGTTAAACGACTCCGGAGGCGCCCGTATTCAAGAAGGTATCAATGCTTTGGCCGGTTATGCCGAAATTTTCCAACGCAACATCCTTGCTTCCGGGGTAATTCCTCAGATTTCAGGTATTTTCGGCCCCTGTGCCGGAGGCGCCGTGTATTCTCCCGCCTTAACCGACTTTACCATCATGGCAAGAGGAATGAGCTATATGTTCCTCACCGGGCCAAAAGTAGTAAAAACGGTAACCGGAGAAGATGTGACCCAAGAACAATTAGGTGGCGCCGATGTTCATGCCAGCCGTTCGGGAGTTACGCATTTTGCCGTGGATTCCGGAGATGAAGGTATCGCCCTTATTCGCCGTTTGTTGAGCTATCTTCCTCAGAATAATTTGGAAGAGCCGCCTGTTCACAGCACCAATGACCCTATCGACCGCTTGGAAGATTCATTGAATGAAATCATTCCCGACAGCCCCAACAAACCGTATGATATGTACGAAATCATCGGCGGCATTATTGATGACGGAGAATTCCTTGAAATACATGCCGATTATGCCAAAAATATCATCATCGGTTTCGCCCGTTTCAATGGCCGTTCAGTCGGTATTGTCGCCAATCAGCCCAAAACGCTGGCAGGCGTTCTGGACATCAATGCTTCCCGCAAAGCAGCCCGTTTCGTCCGTTTCTGCGATGCTTTCAATATTCCTATCGTTACACTTGTTGACGTTCCGGGATTCCTTCCGGGAACCGGTCAGGAATACGGCGGCGTAATCGTTCACGGAGCCAAATTATTGTATGCTTACGGAGAAGCCACAGTGCCTAAAGTAACCGTTACCCTGCGTAAATCATACGGAGGCGCTCATATCGTGATGAGTTGTAAACAACTCCGCGGAGACATGAACTATGCATGGCCGACAGCTGAAATTGCTGTAATGGGAGGAGCTGGTGCAGTAGAAGTTCTTTATGCAAGAGATGCAAAAGAAGCGGATGATCCGGCCAAAGTACTGGCAGAAAAAGAAGCGGAATACAACAAAGCTTTTGCCAACCCGTACAATGCCGCCAAATACGGTTACATTGACGATGTGATTGAACCGCGTAATACCCGTTTCCGCATTATCCGCGCTTTGCAGCAATTAGCAACAAAGAAACAAAATAATCCGGCTAAAAAACACGATAATTTACCATTATAAATAATTATGAATTATAAATTATGGATTATGAATGTGCAAAGCGCAACAACAACCATCGCCTCATTTATAGTTTTTAATTCATAAAGCATGATGAAACAAAAAATAAGATTAGGGCTTTTGTTCCTCCTGTTGAGCATTGTTTGCAGTGTTCAGGCGCAGCGAACAACCGCTCTCAGAATTAACGAAGTCCTGGTAATTAACGAAGACAACTTCGTTGATGACTATGGGAAACGGTTCCCTTGGATTGAAATTTACAATTCATCTCCGGGAACGGTAAATATTGCCGGTTGTTTTCTGACCAATGATATAAACAAACCCAAAATGTATATGGTGCCCAAGGGTGATGTCTTGACGCGGATCAGACCACGCCAACACGCACTGTTTTGGGCGGATAAAATGCCTACCCGCGGAACGTTTCACGTGAATTTCTCGTTGAATCCGGAAGAACCGAACTTTATTGCACTGTTCGATTCCGATGGAATCACATTGATTGATTCGGTCACGGTTCCCGCCGGACAACAAACGGATATCAGTTACGGATTGATAGAAGACGGATGGGATCAAAAACGTTTGAACGAAGAACTTCGCCTGAATGCAAACTATAAGGACAAGCACGGCGACCGGCTTTGGATTTACTGGGAAAAAGTAACGCCGAGTTCCAATAATAAAATTTTGGATACCAACGAAAAAATAGAAAATTTCAAGGAAAACGACAGCGTAGGTGCAGGCATGACAATGACTGCTATGGGTGTTGTATTTGCAGGATTAATTATTTTGTACCTGATATTCAAATCGATTGGCAACATTGCGGTTAATCTGAGCCACCGGCGTGTAATGAAAGCCTCCGGCGTAACCAAAGAACAAGCAAAAGACATTACCGGCCAATCCGGAGATATTTATGCTGCAATCGCTATGGCTATCTATGAGGCTACTGAATTGCATGATGAGGAGAATACCATTCTTACGATTAAGAATACTGCACGCAATTATTCTCCCTGGAGTTCTAAAATTTACACATTAAGAGAGGCGCCCAAACGGTAGCAGACAAAAAAAATAGATAAAAATATTAATATGAAAAGTTTCAAATATACAATCAACGGAAACGTTTATAAAGTTGTTATAAACAGAATTGAGGATACCACTGCCGATGTGGAAGTAAATGGTACGCCTTATAAGGTAGAAATGAATAAACCTGCCCAAAAACAAGTAGTTACGATTAATCGTCCGGCACAGACCACTACGCCTCCACCTGTATCCCGTCCGCAAACAAGCAATGGCGCCAGCGCCTTGCGTTCTCCGCTACCGGGCATCATCCTGGAAATTGTCTGCAAGGTGGGCGACACGGTTAAAAAAGGCCAGAAAGTGTTGGTATTGGAAGCCATGAAAATGGAAAATGTAATCAATGCAGACCGTGATGGCGTGATAAAAGAAGTGAAAGTAAACAAAGGCGACTCCGTACTGGAAGGTGCGGATTTGATCATAATAGAATAAAGGTTATGGATTTCATTTCATTTTTAGGTGACAATCTTGCCACATTCTGGACGTATACTGCTTTTGCCAATATCACTGTCGGACATGGAATCATGCTCCTTGTGGGCTTGACTTTCATCTATCTGGCAATTGCGAAAGAATTTGAGCCTATGCTTTTGATTCCTATCGGATTCGGTATTTTGATCGGAAACATTCCTTTCAAAGACGCCGGTTTACAGTTGGGGATTTACGAAGAAGGCTCGGTATTGAATATTTTGTATCAGGGTGTTACCTCCGGTTGGTATCCGCCCTTGATATTCCTCGGAATAGGCGCGATGACCGATTTTTCCGCCCTGATATCCAACCCGAAACTCATGTTGATCGGCGCTGCCGCTCAGTTTGGTATTTTCGGCGCTTATGTGCTGGCTTTGGCCATCGGTTTCGAACCGAATCAGGCGGGAGCTATCGGTATCATCGGCGGAGCTGATGGCCCGACGGCTATCTTCCTGTCTTCGAAGTTAGCGCCGAACCTGATGGGAGCCATTGCTATTTCAGCTTATTCCTATATGGCTTTGGTGCCTGTCATTCAGCCACCGATTATGCGTCTGCTCACCTCGAAGAAAGAAAGGGTAATCCGGATGAAACCGCCCCGCGTTGTTTCCCAGACGGAAAAAATCCTGTTCCCGATATTCGGTTTGTTATTAACCTGTTTCTTGGTTCCTTCGGGGCTTCCGCTGTTGGGGATGTTGTTTTTCGGCAACCTGTTGAAAGAATCGGGTGTGACCCGCCGTTTGGCAGAAACCGCCCGCGGCCCGCTGATTGATACGATTACCATTCTGTTGGGAATAACCGTAGGCGCGTCTACGCAGGCAACCCAGTTCCTGACATGGGATTCCATCAAGATTTTCGGATTGGGCGCTTTGTCATTCATTATCGCTACCACAGCCGGTATATTGTTTGTCAAACTTTTCAACCTCTTCCTGAAAAAAGACAACCAAATCAATCCGTTGATCGGTAATTCCGGTGTATCGGCAGTGCCTGACTCCGCACGTATTTCACAATCGGTCGGTCTGGAATACGACCCGTCCAACTACCTGTTGATGCACGCCATGGGTCCGAACGTAGCCGGTGTAATCGGTTCGGCTGTAGCAGCCGGAATCCTGTTAGGATTCTTAGGATAAGCCTTTTATGCTATCAAAAATATCTCCACTCGCTTCATCCGTTGTCGCTACAAGGTCGCGGAGCAAGTGGAGATATTTATTAAATAATGTTTTATACATCAAAAAATAGATTGTAAAGGTATGCAAGGGCAAATCATTCGTTGTGAGTGCATTAAAGAAGATTTATCTCTATTCCTCAAAGGTTTGAAATATAACGGACTGTTTATACTTACCGATGAGAATACCGATAAATACTGTTTGCCGCTCATCAACGCTATCCCTGAAATCAGGGAAGCCAAACAGATCATTATTCCGGCAGGGGACGAAAACAAAAACATCACCACTTTGTCTACCGTTTGGGAATTTCTCTCTCTAAACGGCGCCAACCGGAAGTCTTTGCTTATCAATCTGGGAGGTGGGATGTTGACCGACCTCGGTGGATTCGCAGCGGCAACATTCAAAAGAGGTATCCGCTTTATTAATCTTCCCACCACCCTTTTGGGTGCAGTTGATGCTGCGGTAGGCGGAAAAACCGGTATCAATTTCATGGGATTGAAAAATGAGATAGGCGCTTTTTGTCCGGCTATTGCGGTGATGATTGATTCGCAGTTTTTTAAAACCATCGACTCGACCAATCTCCTTTCAGGTTATGCCGAAATGCTGAAACATGCCCTGTTAAGTTCCCGGACAGCATTAAACGAAATACTCCGCTTCGATTGGGATAATCCCGATTACCGGAAATTGAATGAATTATTGTTCGAATCGGTATGCGTAAAGGAAAAAATTGTAGCACAAGACCCTACTGAACAAGGCCTCCGCAAAGCGTTGAATTTGGGACACACTTTCGGCCACGCCTTTGAAAGTTTCTCCTACGAAACAAGCCGACCGGTTCCGCACGGTTATGCCGTTGCCTGGGGTCTCATTTGCGAACTGTATCTCTCGTATGTGAAATTAGGCTTCGATAAAGACAGTTTGACAAAAATTGCCGGATTTGTGAAAGAGAACTACGGTTCTTTTGCTTATGGATGCAATCAGTATCCCCGCTTGTACGAGTTGATGCAGCATGACAAAAAAAACGAAGCCGGGCTTATCAACTTCACCCTGATGAAAGCAGTCGGAGAGATTGCAATCAATCAAACAGCAAATCGGGCAGAAATAGAAGAAACATTGGATTTTTATTGTGATTTCTTTTAAAGTTTTGAAATAATATGTTAGGAACCCTTATCAACGCAATAGCAGTTATTATCGGTAGCAGCTTAGGTTTATTACTGAAAAGAGGTCTGTCTGAAAGATATGTCACCATCTATTTTCAGGCAGTCGGATTATTTACCCTGACGCTGGGGATTCAAATGGCATTAAAAATAACAGCGCCTTTGTCGGTTGTGCTCAGTATGATTGCCGGAGGTCTGACCGGAGAATTTTTGAAATTAGAAAAGCAAATGGACAAGTTCAGTAATTATTTGAAAAATAAATTCAAATTCGGCAATAAAAATTTCACTGCCGGTTTTACAACGGCTTTTCTACTGTACTGTATGGGATCAATGTCGATATTAGGTCCTGTAGAAGAAGGCCTTACAGGACAAGTTTCAGACCTGTTAAAAACCAAATCCCTGATGGATGGGTTCTCTTCCATCCTGCTGGCTTCTGCCTTGGGAATCGGCGTTTTGTTTTCCGTTATTCCATTGGTGATCTACCAGGGAGGTATCGCTTTGCTGACACAACTTATTGGAAGCAATATTCCGGATAATTTTATCAACGAAATTACAGCTGTCGGTGGAATTCTTTTGATTGGTTTGGCTTTAGATATTCTGAATATTAAGAAACTGCCTGTATTGAACATGCTTCCCGCATTAATTTATATCTGTATTTTCCTCTGGTTGAACGGTTTTTTCTTTTCATAAAAGCAATTTTATCTTCTTATTGTAATAAAGAAAGTTCCGCCGGAATAAAGGTATGGCTACAGGAATTATCCGGCGGAACCACGAAAAACAGTAAAATTTAGTCAAGTTATTTTTATTATTTTAGCACTTTCGAAAATTCCGGTGTAAACATCGAAATGGTATTCTCCATTTGTGCGAAATAAAGATTATCTTCTATCATCCATTTTTTCATAGTTTAAAATAGTTAATAATAACTTTATGTGTACAAAGGTAGGGTTAATAATTTAATCGTACAAGAACGAACAAAAAGGGAATAAACTAACAAATCGGTTAGTTTTGTTGATTTTCAGGATAATATTTTTTATAAAAATAATTGAAAAAAATAGTACCTTTGTACGATACACTAAATTATCCCGGAATGGATACAGAGAGCGTTTCACATAACTAATAAAAATTATTCAAATGGAAAAGTATGATAATGTAGCATGGAGAGATGCTGCGGACGAGAATGTAGGAACCGTATTTATCACAGGTTCCACCAGTGGAATAGGAGAGGCTTGCGCATGGAGATTCGCATCGCAAGGCGCTCATTTGATTCTGAATGGGAGAGATACCGACAAACTGAATGTTTTGCGGAATGCATTGGTAAAGGAATGGGGGGTGGATGTGCTTGTCTTGCCTTTTGATGTTCGCGATAGAAAAGCTGCCCAAAAAGCAATCAGCGGATTGTCCCCTGAATGGAAATCCATTGCTGTTTTAATTAACAATGCAGGATTGGTATTGGGAACAGACAAGGAATTTGAAGGTGATTTGGATGACTGGGATACAGTTATTGATACGAATATCAAGGGCTTGTTGACAGTCACCCGTTTGGTCGTTCCCGGAATGGTAGAACGCGGGAAAGGACATATTGTCAATATCGGTTCTATCGCCGGCGATGCGGCTTATGCGGGAGGCAGCGTTTACTGTGCAACGAAATCGGCCGTAAAAGCGCTCTCTGACGGACTTCGGATAGATTTGGTAGATACGCCTTTGCGGGTAAGCAATATCAAACCGGGCATGGTAGAAACCCATTTTTCTATTACCCGTTACAAAGGCGACAAATCCAAGGCAGACGCCGTTTATGCAGGCCTGAAGCCCTTGACCGGGGAGGATATTGCAGAAACGGTCAGCTTTGTCGTTTCAGCGCCTGCACATGTGCAGGTAGCGGAAGTCTTGGTCATGCCGACCCGTCAGGCAACAGCAACAGTGGCGTTCAGGGGTTGAATCTCAGGTATATTGTCCGGCAATACATTTAAAATTTACTGCCGGACAGGCGCTTATCTTATTCCAAAAGGATTAACTGCTTCCTCAGAGCGCCTTACCGGCGCCGGATAAACTGCCGGTTGTGCCTTGCAACTTATCTGGAATATGTCTCCGGCATGGGTTTCAATTTCTATCAAACCTTTAGCGGTGTCTTTAACTTCGTATGCAACCGTTTTTCCGGAAAGATTTCGAACATCAATTTCCCCGGTATCCATACCTGTTTGCAAACGGCACAATCCATCGGCTTCGCTTTCTATCTGTATGAACACGGTTTTGCCTGCATAACGTGTAGCGCTGACCAAAAAAGCGCCTTCCGTACGGAAATTAATAAATGAACTTTCCTGCCAAGCTTCCGGAACAGCGGGAAATATCCGGATTTTGTCGCCCCATGATTGTAAATACAAATCCTGAAGCGAGGCCACGGCGGCCAACGGCGTTTCAATAACAGGTCCGGATTCTCTGTACAATGTATTGGGTTGGATGTATTTGTTTATCAAGGTTTGCAATTGCACAAAAGCCTTTTCGCCATCACCCATGCTTGCATACATGGCTGCCGAACCGGTATAGGAATAACCCTGTAAATAGGCAGGCATACTCATCCAGTGTGCAATGCTTTTGCGTATCGTTTCCTGTTGGTCTGTTTGTTCCCAATTGACTGAATATAAGGGATAAATCATCAGTAAATGCGAATAATGCCGGTGGGAAGATTCCAACTTTACATCACGGCCAATCATAAAACCTTGTTCCGTATCTTCGGGATAAGGCGTCAGGTTTTCCAGAAAATCTTGCCAATGCGCTTTCAAGGGTTCATTTAATTGATATTTTTCATTGACTGATAGCAAGGTATTTAATCCCCAACGAAGCAGCGAAAGGTCGTAGTTGCAGTCTTCAGCCGGTTTATATTCGGGCGATGCAGTCAGCGGAAGATGGTATTTTCCGTCTGCTTCTTTTATTCGTAAATGGCTGTAATAAGCTATACTTCGTTTTAATAAGGGATAAAACCGATTCAGTAGCTCGTCGGTTTTATTGTTACAGGAACAATATTGCAGATAATAAAAAAGTATCCACGTCAGATTACCGGTCTCATATTGATTGACCAAAGCCAGCTCCGGGTCAAGTCTTCTTTTCAAATTGTAGGATGACGCTCTGCCGAGGACCGCTGCATCTGTCTGCCAAGCCGGTTCGTGTACATTGTCGATTAGATTTTGCAGGTTATCATTCAGGGAGTTCCAGAGCGGTTCGGTTAGTTCCGGCCGGTTTGCTGTGTTCTGCCATGAATAGGTCAATTGGATATTCAGATTTAGCCAGACTGCCGGCCATGGCGTATTCTCCCGCGGCCAAGGGCCTTGAAGGTCGACAATATATTTGTCTTTGCGTGTGGCACAAGCGAATTTGTATTGTTGCGCCCAGTAGAAACTTTCCATTTTACTGTCCCCGAAACTAACAAAGGAAGCCGGGTAATAAGCATGCCACCAGTCTTTATGGCTGTTTTCCAAAGCGTTTTTTCGAGTTGCAAGACATTCGTCTATTGTTTTTTTTGCCGTTGTGACTGCCTGTAAACTGTCTTTCTCCTGAGAAACGGTAATAACAAAGCGCCGCTTATCACCCGATTTTATTTCACGCCAGGCAACGACATACACTTTTCCGCTGAACAGTTTTTGGATGGACAAGTGATAGTTACCCTCTTTTTTTACCGTTACTTCCGGATTGGGATTGGCAGTATAGCTTTCCTTGGCGTCTCCTTTGGAACCTGTATTCAGGCGAGGACTTATTGCTTGCAGGGGAATCCAAGTCCAGGTGTAATCTTTTTCGTCGCCCTGGGCTTTTGTTTCAAAAAGGATATAGTTTTTCTGTGCATGTACGTAGGTTGTGAAGTCGATAGCGCCTTTTGCCGTACGGATATGTCCGGCTGTGACGGCGTCGTATAAGGATAAGCGCATATTTTCAGCCTCCACGGCGCCATGGGGTGTAAGGGTAAAATAGCCGACAGGCAAACGGGCTTCATCATACAGAATAGAAGTTTTTGGATAGATATCATCCGGCATCTCTCCCCTACCTTCGGTTATATCAACGCGGCCGATGTTCAAACGATAGGCGTTTTCTCCTGATTTGTAGAAGTTTGTACCCAGCAAACCGTTTCCCATGATGGCTCCGGCATAATAATCGTCCGTAATCCGGTTCCAGACCATATCGTGACCGGCCATGTAGGTTTTCCATGGGATATCTTTCGTAGAAACTTTGTGTTGTTGCGCCCCAACCGCAGAAACGGACAAACAGAATCCGATAACAGTCGCATATAGCACGCTTGAAACAGATGGCTTTTTTGTATTCGGTTGTATCATTGTATTTTCAATAGAATTACATTTTAAAATTTACTTCACTTCACTTCCGGGCTTTACTTCTTTTTCCGGCATTATCACCGACAGGCTTCCGTCGGCATTTTCGGCTGATAAAATCATACCTTGCGATACAATGCCTTTTATTTTCCGGGGTTCGAGGTTGGCGATAAAGCAAACATTTTTGCCGGTTAAGTCTTCGGGCTTGTAGTGTGCGGCTATCCCCGAAAGGATGGTACGTCCACCCAAACCGTCGTCGATTTTGAATTGCAATAGTTTGTCGGCTTTGGGAACCTTGGTACATTCCAGCACTTTACCGGTACGAATATCCAATTTACTGAAATCATCGAAAGAAACATTCGGTCTTTGCGGATTGGCTTTGTTTTCTTTCAATTCGTTGGTTTTTTTTGTATCCTCCAGTTTTTGAACTTGTTCTTGGATGACTTCGTCGTCGATTTTCTCGAATAATAATTCCGGTGTATGAAGAACATGACCGTTTTCCAAGAGAAGGATGCTTCCCAAATCGGCCCATTTCAGGTTTTCCTGATTTATCAGTTTTTTGATTTTTGCTGAAGTAAACGGCAGGAAAGGTTCAAAAACAATGGCCAGATTGGCTGTTATCTGCATGCTGATATTCAATATCGTTGCCGTGCGTGCCAAATCGTTTTTCGCCGTTTTCCATGGTTCCGTATCTGCGAGGTATTTATTCCCGATACGCGCCAGATTCATGGCTTCCTTCAAGGCGTCGCGGAAACGGAAAACGGTTAAATAATTCTCTACTTCTTCCTTGACGTGTGCAAACTCCGCCAAAGTCTCCTTGTCATAATCCGTCAGTTCGCTGATTGCTGGAATTTTTCCGTCAAAATATTTATGGGTAAGCACCATAGCCCGGTTTACGAAATTACCGAGTATGGCGACTAATTCGTTGTTGTTTCTGGCTTGGAAATCTTTCCATGTAAAATCATTGTCTTTGGTTTCCGGGGCATTGGCCGTTAATACATAACGCAGTATGTCCTGTTTACCGGGAAAATTTTCCAAGTATTCGTGCAGCCAGACCGCCCAGTTGCGGGAAGTTGAAATTTTATCGCCTTCTAAGTTGAGAAATTCATTGGCCGGCACGTTTTCGGGTAAAATATAAGTTCCGTCAGCTTTCAGCATGGCCGGAAAAACGATGCAATGGAATACGATATTGTCTTTGCCTATGAAATGTATCAATTTGGTTTCCGGGTCTTTCCACCATTTTTCCCAGTCATCCGGACTGTATTCGATGGTGTTGGAAATATAGCCGACAGGTGCATCGAACCAGACATAGAGGACTTTCCCAGCAGCGCCTTCTATGGGAACCGGAACGCCCCAATCCAAGTCGCGACTCACGGCGCGGGGCTGCAATCCCATATCCAACCATGATTTACATTGTCCGTAAACATTGGATTTCCATTCTTTATGGTCTTCCAGTATCCATTTTTTCAACCAGGCTTCGTGCTTGTCCAAAGGTAAAAACCAATGTTTGGTTTCTCTCAGTACGGGAACGCTACCGCTGACGGCCGATTTTGGGTTAATCAAATCAAGCGGGCTTAACGAAGTGCCGCAGGCTTCGCATTGGTCGCCGTAAGCCTTTTCGTTTCCACAATGCGGGCATTTTCCGGTGATGTACCGGTCGGCCAAGAATTGTCCGGCTTCTTCGTCGTAGTATTGCTCGGATGTTTTTTCGAGAAACTCGCCTTTGTCATAGAGCTTTCTGAAAAAACCGGCGGCGGTTTCTTTATGGATAGCAGAAGAAGTGCGGGAGTAGATATCGAATGTAATCCCGAAATCTTCAAACGATTTTTTGATGATATAGTGGTAACGGTCAACGATTTCCTGAGGTGTAAGTCCTTCCGCTTTAGCTTTCAATGCGATAGGAACGCCGTGCTCGTCGGAGCCGCCGATAAATAAAACTTCCTCGCCTTTCAAACGAAGGTAACGGGCGTAAATATCAGCCGGGACGTAGACGCCGGCAAGATGGCCGATGTGAACAGGCCCGTTGGCATAAGGCAAAGCGGATGTAATCAGTGTTCTTTTGAATGTTTTATTCATGTTTGAATGTTAAAAAGAAAATTTGACTGCAAAGATACGATTTATTTGCTTTATTTGGTGAATCCTGTTTTACGGGATTAAAAAAAATTTATCTTTGCATGATGAAGATGCCAAAAAAATTAGAAACGAATCAAGTGCTAATGATTTTCTCTTCGTCCATTGCATTGTTTGCAAGTTGTGACAAGGAGCCGCCAGTCAGTGAAAATAATATTGTTGGTATCATAAGGTATTACTTTTGACAATTATCCGAAAGTGGACTGCTCTACTTCCGCAAGAGCGTTGAGCGTAATGACTGCCTGCAAGCTCTTGAATGTCCGTTATCGTTGGTTTTTTCCGCTTGTGGAAGATAAGGAGGGACTGTGTTATACATTCAACAATTACAAGGATATGATTGTACGAAAACCCGACAATGAGGTTCCTAAAATCGTTACCCATTTATACTTTTCTTTTGAGCAAAAAGTTGTTTTCTATCCCAATGCTCGAAACCATTTTTATTTACAAATTCACGAACGGCAGATGCTTTGATGTGTTTGGAAATAAAGCAAATTTGGCAGTTGGCAGTGCTTGCCTTCGGTTTGTTTCGGTTAGGTAGGACAAAAGGCGTATTTTTAACATTTGAAAAAATCGCAGGTTTTCCAACTTTATATAGTTCTACTTTTTTAAGGTCTCAATGGAACAACATGAAAAATTGTTAAATGCAGTTAATTGTTCAGCCTCGATGCAACGTTTTAGTAGTTATTTGCATCTTTATAGTAAATTGAAGGATTCTATATGACCTTTAAAAAACAAATTATATACATAATGAAAGCAAAACTATTTTGTCCAATCGCCGTTCTCTTTCTGATGGGGATATTTGTGCCGAATACCTCATTTTCGGATGCGTATTTCAGATATTGGAATTATATTCCCATATTTATGAAACGTTTAATTATTCTTTTGATGGTGGCTGTTGTTTTTGGAGGAACCCTCACAGCCCAAAATTCAAAATCAAGCGCTTATTTATTGAGCGTAAATGGTACGGAAACAAGTTTGAATCAAAAGAAAAACTTGTCAACAAATCCGGTCGATCCTCAATTCTTCGAAAGAAGCAAGGAAAAAGGACAACGGGAAGTTACAATGAGTAGGGAAAATGGGGAAACGATCCTGACTCCTAAAGGAAAAGTGAACCACGAATTATTCCGGACAAGACCATCGGCAGAAAAAGAAGCGTTCAAAGCAATCCCTCGCCGAGCTTATTCAAGTGTAACCAAATCGGCTTCTGATGCCGGCGCAACGATTACATTGAAGGTAATCGGAAATCCCTGGGGTGATGGAACCGGCTTCCAAATGCTTTTGGACGCCGACCATGTCATGGATCCGAGTACGGCTACTTTTGATGAACTTTATGCTATGAGTGAGTATAAAATTCCCGAAGGAGCGACTTCCGATTTGACTAATCCGATCGTTGTGTTTGACGACGAGGTCAGCATAACGGTTCCCGGAGGTACGTATGATATTCTTTTCCTCAATCCGGATCCAAACAACGGAAGAATATGGATTACCCAATGGGCTTCCGATGGTTCTCCGGCTTTGGGAGATGATTTTGTTTTCAAATCCGGATTTACCTACACTTTTATATTTGAATTCGGCGGTTATGTCGAATATTATCCGGAATATGATGCTGCGCTCTCAGGCATGGTTTTACCTTTGATTTCTATAAATCTTACCAACAGTGAGCCGGTGATCGTCACCTTATCGAATCCGGGCGAACACGCTTTTTCATCCGTTGACCTCTCTTATCAGGTAAATGACGGCAATGTTGTTACGGAAACGTATACGGGAACGCTAAACCCGGGAGAAAACCTTACTTATACTTTCAATACAAAAGCGGATTTCTCTGCCGAAGGTTTTTATAACGTAACGGCTTGGGTGACTTATTCGAATGATATGAATCCTGTAAACAACAGAGTAAGCGGACAGACCAAACATCCGGCGCCCTTGGCTTTGCCTTTTGTCAGCAAGTTCGATTTCAAAGAGGAATTGGCAGCCAATTGGACAATCATTAATGCAAATGGCGGTTCCACTTGGCATTACGATTCTTTTAATCCGGATGCAGACGGCGGTATTGGCGCATTGCAAGTGAATACTTTCGACGTCGGTAACGGGGTACCTGATGATTATTTGGTAAGCGATCCGTTGATTTTTCCTGCTAAAGGCGCTTATAACATTACATTTCAACTATATATATTTAGTACTGAATCTTTCCGGATACTTTACGGCGCCTCCTCAAATCCGGAAGAAATGGATGTATTGGTAGATTATCCTGCTTTAAGCAGGAACTCCAATTGGCCGCTTTTCGCTAAAAATTTCGAGATAAGCGTTCCCGGAAATTATTATTTCGCTTTCCATTACTACTCCAATGCGGCAATAGGCAGTGCGATTGATTTGGACAATGTGAACATTGCTCAAGGTACATTTGTTGGGGTTCCGGATATTACGATTCCGAATACAATTGTGCCCACTTCTTCCTGCACCCTTTCTTCCGGCAATACCTTGTCTGCTACGGTCAAAAATCAGGGTAGCGAACCGATTTCCGAATTCAAATTGACTTACAAGGTGAATGACAATCCGGTTGTTTCTCAGACATTTAACGTGTTGTTAGATACTAATGAGTCAAAAACGGTTGAGTTTACTCAAAAAGCGGATTTTTCGGAAATCGGAAATTATACGATTCTACTGACGGCTGCCACTCCGAATGAAGTGAACACAAGCAACAATCAGACAGAAGCTGAAGTTTCGCATTTTGCTCCTGTTACAAACCTTCCGTTTGAAAGTAATTTTTTCAATCCGGCTGATATTAAAAATTGGAATTCAACTGTATATGGCGGCTGGGGAATGAACAACTATTATAGTTGCTATTATCCCAATGGAGAAAATATCCCTTTGCTGTCAAGATGTATTACTCTTCTGCCGGGCGATTACCGTTTCTCTCTCACCTATTCATCCGGATTTTCATACTCCATGACATTCACCGATGATTTTTATATCGCTTATGGTCCATCTGGCTCTGACCCGATGACTTGGACGCCTGTAAAAGAATATTTTGATAATAGCACAGGCGGCGTCAACAGTCCGGTTAGCGATGATATTATCCTGCATGTTACTCAAGCCGGAGAATACGAGATAGCTATCGTTTCAACACGTCATGGTGATTTGGCTATTTACAACACTTCTGTTGCGATTCTACCGGAACATGACGTTCGGATTAAAGGCATCGAATCGCCTGCTTCCTTCGCTCGCCAAACGCCCAAATATCAATTAAACGGATTTAAGACATTCAATGCAATTGTTCATAACCGCGGTAAGAATGCAGAAACAGGTACCATAGAATTCAAATTGAATAATGACCTGTTAGCGCTTGTTGATTTTAATCTTTCTTCTGCCAATGAAACGAAGACCGTACCGGTCAATGCTGACATTGCTTCGTTGCCGGTAGGTCCGTTGAACTTGCAGTTTAAGGCTACAATCACGGATACCGATGCGACTCCGGGCGATAACTCCATACAAATTGCAAAATACGTTTCCGATTCAACTTATGTATGGGATTCCATTGATTCCGACTTTCAGGATGGCATTGGCTTAAATGGGCAAGTCGGCGCATTTGGTCTTATTTATGAACTGGGAAAGAAAGACGTGCTGACCAGTATCAATGTCGGTCTTTTCGGTTTTGGGCAGACGGATGATTTTGGGATTGCCGTTTATCCGGTTGATGATGATTTCGTTCTCGGTACGCCTTATTTCACACAGGTATATGCACGCAATGCGGGAAGTTCGGTTACTTTCGATGTGCCTGATACCGAATTAGATCCGGGGAAATATTTCTTTGAAGTACAACAATTAGCAAGAAACAATATCGCCATTGCTTTTGATCAGGATCCAACCGGCTATTTCTATGGTAATTGGGGAAATGGAGAACCATTGGAATTAATCGGTTCGGGTTACGGATTCGGATACATCCATGTTCGTCCCAACTTCGGAAAAGGAGGAGTGACCGGTCTTGTCAATGTTAAAGTTTCTGATCCGCAGGTGAAACTTTACCCGAATCCGGTAAGCGATGTACTTTCGGTCAGCGTGGCGAACCAAAAGATAAAACGAATTTCCGTTCACAATGCCTCCGGAGCAGTGGTTTATCAGAACTCCAAGGTAAATAAATCCGAACACAAGTTGAATACAAGTAATTTAGCTTCCGGATTCTATTTTATCACAGTTCAAACCAAGGCAGGAGTGAGTACTTCCAAATTTGTGGTGAAATAATCGGAAAACTAAGAGTTGCGCGAAGCGTCATAACAGGCGTTAGCCAACTTTTAGTTTTTAGTTTTTTATTTCACGCGGCATGGTTTTGTGCATTGCGCCTGTCCCGAGGAACATTGATTTTCGTCCCATCAGGACGATATGTTGGTAGAAAGGATAAGAGCGTGCCGTAGGTTCGCAATGTAATTTGAACGTTTGTTATGGTGTGTAACGGCTCAGAAAAAATACCCCAACGATATTTTCAAATTGCGGGTACGAAGCTCTGGAATACCATCTACCCCTTGAGTCGTTCCCCATACCTTTGCATTGATCGACTCGCACATTCCGAGGTCGTAAGCGCCCGTTATTTGAATTTTGCCGAAAATGTTTCTATCTTGCCATTTTGTAATCTGATTTGTGTGACTTCCGATTTGTAAATCGAATAGACGGGACCTGCCGGATTGTCAAAATCCCGGTACTTAACAATTTCGGGCGTAATTTCCAACACGACAACCGTATTGGTTCGCCCATCCTTTAAAAATAAGGAATCTCCCGCTTGATGGGGAGGTTGATCCGGATTGCGGTTCGCTGTTTTCGGAGAAGGAGGATTGTCCCTATTTTGAACGGACGAATTATCGCGACTGTCTTGAACCGCTGTTTCTTCTCCGTTCTTATATGGGCTAAACTGTCAGTTCCTGATTTAGGTTGACTGCAAAACACAGCAACCGAGAAAATTTCGCTCGTTTCCAAATCGTTACCCATTTATACTTTTCTTTTGAGCAAAAAAATGTTTTTTAGAGGATTGAAAAGGAATTTTTTGTAAATTTGCAGCTGAAAATAATTAATGATTAAATCTTTATTACTTCATCATGGACTTAATGCAAGCTATTATAGCAAGAGCGAAAGCGAATAAACAGCGGATTGTGCTTCCGGAAGGAACGGAAGAACGGACGTTGCGTGCAGCCGACCGCTTAATCAACGATAAGGTGGCAAACCTTATCTTAATAGGAAATCCTTCGGAAATACAGTCGTTAGCCAATCAGTACGCTCTTCCCCATATCGGGGAAGCGGTAATCATCGACCCGCTCAATCACGATAAAAAAATGGAATATACCCAATTGCTCGTTGATTTGAGGAAAAGCAAGGGAATGACTTGGGAACAAGCCGCCCGCTTGGTGGAAGACCCTTTGTATCTGGGCTGTTTGATGATCAAGAACGGCGATGCCGATGGCGAAATTGCGGGAGCAAAAAATACAACGGGCGATGTTTTGCGTCCGGCGTTGCAAATCATCCGGACAAGTCCGGGAATCAGTGTCGTTTCGGGCGCTTTCCTGATGTTTGTCCAAGACAAGGCGTATGGCGAAGATGGCGGTCTGGTCTTTTCCGATTGTGCCGTTATGCCCAATCCCAATGCAAAAGAATTGGCGGAAATTGCGGTAACAACCGCACGTACCACCCATGCAATTGTCGGAGTAGAGCCGCGAGTAGCCATGCTGAGCTTTTCCACGAAAGGAAGCGCAAAGCACGAACTTGCCGACAAAGTGATTGAAGCCACCCGGCTTGCCAAAGAAATGGCTCCCGACCTGTTGATAGACGGCGAGTTACAAGCCGATGCCGCTTTGATTCCTTTCGTAGGAAACAGCAAAGCGCCCGGAAGTCTTGTCGCCGGAAAAGCCAATGTCCTGATATTCCCCAATCTGGAATGTGGCAATATTTCTTACAAATTGGTTCAACGCTTGGGAAATGCAGAAGCTGTCGGTCCGATTTTGCAAGGAATGGCTGCTCCCGTCAACGATTTATCTCGCGGTTGCTCAACAGACGACATCTATAAAATGGTAGCCATCTGTGCCAATCAAGCCATT
>JAITQA010000093.1 GCA_031289145.1 Dysgonamonadaceae bacterium
ACGGTCGGATAATGGCCTGATTTCGCGATTTTCACGCCTGCACCGGCAATATCCACATCGTAGCGGCTGATACGAAGGTCGGGCAAGTTGGCCAAAGCGCTTTCCAACACGGTTTCTTCGTTGGGCAACAAAGTCATCCATTCAATGGCTTCCGTATCGGGATACACAATTTCCAAGGCTTGTAAGGGCTCAATGGAAAGCAAACTCTTCAGCGCCAGCAAACTGTTTTCGCGCTGAATAGTCGTTTCGGTTATATTGTTTTTATCGGTGGCATACTGCGATTGCAGTAGCAGATAGTCACTCTCAAGGATTTCCCCCCAACGAAAACGCTCACTGCCAAGCTTTACCTGCTCTTCGCTTGATGCCAACAGCGATTGCTGGTATTTCAGTAATTCTTCGTTACCCAATGCCGAAAGGAAGGTCTGTAAAATCTGAATAACCAATTTGTTGTCATACTGCTTGCTTAGATATTCAGTTTGTTCAGCCGACAATTTGCTTTTTTTTATGTTTTCGCTGATGTTGCCTCCCTGGTAAAGAACGAGAGACGAATTAAGCCCGTAGTTGCCCATCCATGCAGCGGAATTGTCTTTTGAGTGGTTCAGGTTTTCGGCAACCTGGGCGGATAAATCCGGCAGACGTTCCATGTTGGATTGATTATAGCGGTCTTGTGCCGCCTTTTCATTCAACTTCACCGATTCGCGGGAATAGTTGTTGCTTAACGCAAAGTCGATACACTGTTCTAAAGTCATTTGCAACGGATAACCAGGTTTTTCCTGTCCTGCTGTGATAAAAATTGTTCCGTATAGAAACAGGATTAAAAAGAACTGTTTCATTGTCTATTGTATTTAATGAATTGATTGAATAATATGTTCTCTATTGTTGAAGACAAACGGGACACAGGAATATTTTAAGGAATGAAGAAAAAAGTGTAAAATTCGACAGAATAATTTTACAACGATATTTGAATAAAAAAGGCGCCAAGCAGATGGATAAAATCCTTACACATAAACTCAAAACTTTCCGCTGCTGCCGCCATGTGTTCTGCCGGAGAAACTGGTGTGCGTACTGCTGCCGACCGTGCCGCTGCTTTTAGTTACACGTGCTACTTTGGACCTTGTGACGTACAAGAGAGACTCGCGCAATCCGGCAAAGTTCAGGCTACTGTTGTTATCCATTCGACCGACGCCGCTAATGTTCAGACTGCCTTTACGTACGTATTCGGTAGCAGCGCTTTTCAACTGCACCGTATTCATCTTTGCTTTCATCACCCCGGGTACACTCACTCCAAAAATCAGACTACAGAAGAGCGAGATTAAGAAATCGCCGAAATTCGGTTTTTCTTTCGGAAGATTTCCCGAATTATAGGGTTCGCCGTTTTTTGCCTGTGTAATAAATTCGTCGCACTGGGTAGAAAATTTGACAAATGCCGTGCTGTAATCATTGTTACCGAGGTCGGATTTTATTTTTCCAAATAAGTATTCCTGCCCTGCATCGGTAAACGCCGTAATGCCGTATCCGTGCGTGGAAATCGCCCAATCGCGCTCTTCCATACTGATGAGAAAGAGGATGCCATCCTTATACTCTCCCATACCATAACCGTTGTAATCAAAGAAGTCGTCGGCATATTCGGTTGGGCTTTTACCCTCAAGCGAGTTAACGGTGACGATGACAACATCGCAACGCTGTCGTTCGCTGATTTCATCCAGTTGATTCAGAAGCGACGCTTCCTCGCTGTCCGTCAATAAACCGGCACGATCCGTCAAACGGTCGAGTTGTCTGACTTCGGGAATTTCCGCGGCGGGGGCGGCAAATGGAATGCAGAAAAGAAGTACGAGCAGTAAAATCGAAATATTTTTTTTCATTTTCATTATCCTCCTTAGATTAAATAATACAGCCAGTACAGTCCGAATAATACGGCTGTTGCAATTGCTGTTAAACCAAAAAACCATTTGAGGTATGCGCCTTTATCCGCCGGAAGATGTCCAACAAATTTGCCCGTCTGTCCGTTCATGGCAAAGGTGTATTTGTTGCCGTTCCATGAAGTATTCAAAAGCCAAACAGGAAACAGCGCGTATTTTGCCTGCCCTTTTAAGAGACGAATGCTACAATTTTCCGTTTTAACAGACTCAAAACCAGTCATGGTAGCCGCAAAAGCGCTTTCCGTACTTTCTTTAATCCGTTGATTGGCGCGGGTAAGCGTAGTTTCTTTGTCAACGTCGTATTTATCGGCGAGATACCCGGCAAGATATGCCGTCTGAAAATCTACTGCGTCGTTGAAATCAAACGGTTCAATGGATTCCATCAGATCGTCCGCCATTTTGGAGGAAGCATCTACCGGAACATGGTCAAAGCTGATTGTTCCTTGACGCATAACAAGATAATGGTTCGTTTCAAAATAATCGTAATTACTGTCACTTCCTGCTCTTCTTTTTTTGGTTGCCCGATAGCGAATATTTGCTTCCACATCAGCATCAAACAACCAGAAAGGAACATAGATTCCCTTGATTTCATCAATGTGATTCTCATCCTTGAAAATTTTAGGTACCAATGGTTTGCCTTTGATGTGATTTTGCAAGGCCTCTTTTGCCGCTTTTTTATCTAATTTGAACGGAATCACATAATCCGGACGCAACGTTCCGGAAAGTTGTCCGGTCATAATTACCGGATTACCGCAATAGGGGCAGCTTGTTGCCGCCAGATTTGCATCTCCGACAATTTCGCCGCCACAGGAATTGCAGTTATATGTCATCATGTCGTCACATTCACCGGGCTGAAATTCTTCGGTCGACGTTTGCCAATCCATTTCTGAGGGCTGTTCTTCTTTCAGCACGTCATCGTAGGATTTTAAGGCGTCCATTTCAAATGTCGTGTTACAATACGGGCATTTCATTTTCTGGTTTGCACTGTCAAACCGAATCGCACCGCCGCAACACGGACATTTGTATTCCATCAAATCCGCCATAAAATGCTACTTTTTATCGTTATCATCAAACGGGTCGCCACATTCGGGGCAGAATTTTGGGGGATTTGCAGGGTCTTCCGGCTCCCAGCCGCATTTATCGCACTTGTAAAGTGGTGCATCCGCAGGTTTTGGCTTACCACATTCCGAACAGAATTTTCCTTTGCTTACCGCACCGCAAGAACAGGTCCAGCCGTTTGCGTCGGCAGGTTTCGGCTTGCCGCACTCGTTGCAGAATTTACCTGTATTGCCGGTCGCGCCGCAGGAGCACATCCAGCCTGTCGCCTGCGGTGATTGTGCAGCCTGTTGCTGCTGTCCCATCTGAAAGAGATTTCCGGCATTCATTCCACCGGCATTCTGCGCCATATTCATGCCGGCAAACGCCATAAATGCCCCTCCTTGACCTTCGTTCTTGGCAGCATCCTGCATAGCCTGTGCCTGTGCACTGACAAGCGCTGCGGCAGCCATGGTCGGGTCGCGCATGACAGCGCTTTTTTGCAACTGTTTAATCATATCTTCGTCTTCCTTGGAAGCAGTGACGGAGTTCACGCCAAAAGAAGCGATTTCAAGTCCGCGAAGGTCTTTCCACTTTTCCGAAAGGATAGCATTCAACGCATTGGAAAGTTCCATCGTGTGACCGGGCAAGGCCGAATAGCGGACGCCCATTTCGGAAATCTTCGCAAACGCCGGTTGCAAGGCGGTCAGCAACTCAGTCTTGAGCATACTGTCAATCTCTTCGCGCCGGTATTCATCCGTCACGTTGCCGCACACATTGGTGTAGAACAGAATCGGATTGGTCAACTTATAGGAATATTCGCCGTTGCAACGGATAGCAATATCGATATCCAGCCCGATATTTTTGTCCACCACACGGAACGGAACAGGGGTTGGCGTACCATACTTGTTACCAAGTATTTCCTTGGTATTGAAGTAATACACACGCTGATCCTTGCCCGTGTCGCCGCCGTAGGTAAAGCGCTTGCCGATTTTCAGGAAAAATTCTTTGATACCTGTACCGAGACTTCCTTCAAAAATACTCGGTTCGGTGGAAGTGTCATACTTAAATTCACCGGGTTCTGCGCATACTTCCACGACCTTGCCCTGTTCGACAATGATCATGCACTGTCCGTCCGCAACGGCAATCATGGCGCCGTTACTGATGATGTTTTGTTCCCCACTAGTGTTGGAGGAGCGTTCCGATGTACGTTTTTTCCCTTTTGCGACGAGCACATTCGCACTCAATGTCTCACAATAGAAGTATTCTTTCCATTGATCTGCGAGTACGCCTCCTATTGCACCCGCGATTGCCTTGATAAGTCCCATTTTTTCTCTTTTAAAAATTATCTTGCAAATTTACATGAAATAATTGAATTACACACAGACAAATAAAAATTCCGGTAAAATTTATTTTGCAAAAACACATGAACTCAAAAAAAGTTTTAGTCGCTTTCAAGGAATTTTCTCCCAATGGGAATTATTATGGAGGGTGGCATGTTGGGAATAACGATGAGTGACAGATATTTTTTTTGAAAAAGTGCGGATAGTTTATTTATTATGATTACTTTTGTAAGATTAATGTATACAAAAAAATAGATATGAAACAGATATAAATACTTAATTCTACTTTAACAGTATCCCTTTATATTCAATCAATGCAAAAAATGAAAAAAACAATTTTTCTTATAATGACTTCACTCTGTTTGTTCTTTTCTTGTTCAGGAAGCAAATACTTTTACAGGCCTAATAAACAACTTACAGCGATTGCTGTGGATAGTGCAATTGTCACAAAAACTTTTTTAAATAACAGTGAAAATAAAAAGATTTCGATAACACATATTTTGTCTACAAGCGAGAACCATACTGATGTTACAATACTTTTTATCCCTCCTAATGGGGGCAATTCAAGTATTCTGGCGAAATTGATACAACCGTTGATTAATGCGGGCTATGATGCTTATTTATTTGATTATGAGGGATATGGAGAGTCAGAAGGGAAGGCGGACAATACGAATGTTTTGAAAGACGCTCAAATGGTGTTGGATTATGTGACAGCCAATAAAAAAAACAATGAAAATTTATTAGTGTGGGGATTCTCTTTGGGAGGCAATTTAGCAGTTAAATTAGCATTTGAAAATCAATCTAAGATTGATGTATTAGTTATAGAAGGCGCATTTACATCTCATCGGAACATTGCTTATGTGGTTGCACCCAAGTTATTAAAATGGACTGCAAAATTAATCCAATCTCCTTATCCATCCGAAAAATTCATTAAAGACATTCATCTTCCCGTTTTTATAGCGCATAGTATAAATGATAAAGTTTGCCCGTTTTTCATGGGAAAAATTTTATATGATAATGCCAATAATCCAAATTTTTTCTTGCAATTATCCGGCGATCATTGCTATGGATTATTACAAGAATCTGATAGTTATATTGAAAATTTAAAACTTTTTTTAATCCAAAATAAAATAAAATGAGACAAAGCATGCATAATATTTTTATTAAAAATTCAACCATTAGCGTGTAATACCTATGTTCTGGATCCATTTGGGAAAATATACCCGTGTTGGGATATTACGGACGAACCTGAACATTGCATTGGAACATTTTATCCTGAAGTTACTGAAAATCAGCAAGCTCTTTCCATTTGGAGAAAGGAAACAATACTTTCACTTCATTCCTTGCATTGCTAAAAGTAAAGCACACAAAGACATTTTCCGACCGGTACTTCAACGAGTATATCTGGAGAGGCAAAGACACAACAAACACCATTCCTGATTTCCTGAATGCCTGGTCGGGCATTATCCTTTTGGCAGAACCGTCCGAAAATGCCGGCGAACCCAACTACAAAGCAAACCGGAAAAAAGAACTGCTGCACGCCACACAACAATACCGCTTACTATCCGTCACCACCTTATTACTTGTCTTAGCCTGTATCACAAACAATCTATTCACCACCCCCGTCCCCACCGTCCCAATAGTCCTTACAGTCCTTAATCTTTCAGGCATCTATACCAGCTACCTATTGGTTCAAAAACAACTGCACATCCACAACCAATACCTGATAGCCGTTTACCTGGAAAAAGGCATGGAGAAAACCTGGCAAATATATAGCGACTGGTTTGAAAAAGGGTATCCCTTGAAGGAAGCATTTTTCAAAGAGTTGAACCTCAAGATGGACAATCCGGCTATTGAAACCGAATTTCAAAAACATGCCGCATGGAAAGAAAAAAGCCGGTTACGGGCAACGCCTGCCATTTTGGTAAACGGTTATCAATTGCCGGATAACTATAAAATAGAAGATTTGCGGTACTTCACGGAATTTACTATCGATGTAAAATAATCCCTGCCGTGTTGCAGGCAGGGGACAATAATCCGATCAATTATTGGGAAAAGCAACAAAAA
>JAITQA010000125.1 GCA_031289145.1 Dysgonamonadaceae bacterium
GCCACACAACAACCACTGCCTGAAAGGCAGGACTTGTGCAAAAAGTCCTGCCTTTCAGGCAGTGGGTTGTACTTTCACTTCTTCCGCAGGCTACGCTATCGCTTGCCTGCGGTTATGAAAATTTCGCCTTTCAGGCGAATAGCGCCTCAAAAAAAGTTTTAGCCTGTTATCTTCGTCTTTTATAACTTCTATTCTTTTCAAAAACGCCAATACATCTTTTATTTGATGGAATGTCTTCGCTCCTGTCGACCTAAGTGAACGAAGCGAACGCAAGGAAACACCCTCTGCTAATCGTTAAGCATTGAATGCAATTATGCTCGAATGGCTCCTGGTGTAACAAGCGGAAAAATAGATGTTACAAATAGGACAATTATGTAACAAGTGGAAAAATGTTTGAAACCTTAAATTTTACGAATTAAATTTGTTTGTTGTAACTTTGAAACGTAAATTAATATTGATAAACAACGCAAAGAAAAAAACTATTAATCGAATAATAATATGGTGAAAAGTCAAAAAATTTATGAAAAACAATTTATGAAAAACAATTTTAATTTAAAAGCAATCAGATTTCTATTATTATTTCTTTTTATTCCGTTATGGCTTTCGGCACAGAATATTACTGTGAAAGGCCTTATTCGGGATAAAGATGGCGAATCCCTTGCAGGAGCAAGCGTTGCAGTGAAAGGAACTTCCTTGGGAACTTCCGCTGATGTGAATGGAAACTATTCTCTTTCCGTTCCGGACAGCAAAGCAGTGCTTGTTTTCAGCTATTTAGGCTTTGTCACGCAGGAAATAACGGCTGGAGATCGCAGTGTTATTGATGTAACGCTATTAGAGGATCAACATCTATTGGAAGAAGTGGTAGTTGTTGGTTACGGTACCATGAAAAAGAGCGATTTAACCGGATCTGTCGCGTCTGTAAAAAGCGAGGCGATTCAGAAATCCGTACCCACATCGCTTGACCAGGTATTGCAAGGGCGTGCAGCCGGTGTACAGGTACAGCAAAACTCCGGTATGCCGGGCGCTACCACCTCTATCCGTATTCGGGGTATCAGTTCGTTGAACGCATCAACCGACCCGATTTATGTGATTGACGGCGTGGTAATAGAAGGTGGATCAAGTAACGGTATAAGTACCAATCCTTTGATCGCAATCAATCCGGCGGATATTATTTCGATGGATATATTGAAAGATGCCTCTGCAACAGCAATTTACGGATCTCGCGCAGCAAACGGAGTAATAATGATTACGACGCGACGCGGAGAAAAAGGCACAGCGATAGTAAGTTACAATGGCTATGTAGGTTGGCAGCAAATCCCAAAGAAATTGGATGTGTTGAATTTGAGAGAATATGCAGCACACCGGAATGTATTGGCAGACAACAACTTGATTAATTACAACAACGCATTTGTCCGTCCCGATCTTTTGGGCGAAGGCACAGACTGGCAGGCTGAATTGTTTAATTCAGCCATGATGCACAGTCACAACATAACGATTGCAGGAGGTAACGACATTACCACTTACAGTTTGGGTGCAGGGCTATCGAACCAGGATGGTATTGCCACCGGTTCAGGCTTCAAACGGATGAGTTTGTCGGGTAATTTTGATGCGCAAACAAAAGAATGGCTAAAAACGGGCGTAAATTTTGCATTTTCAAACACCGACCAAAAATTAACTGTCTCCGACCAATCGCTGGTACAGGTAGCGCTTCGTACTACTCCGGATGTACCGGTACGCAATGCAGATGGGACTTTTGCCGCATCCGACGAACAATTTATGCCGACCAACCCAATGGCTATGGCAATGTTGATAGACAACAACAATGAAACTTACGGTATTCGCGGAAATACCTACGCGGAAATTACACCCGGTAAGATAGGCTTAAAATTCAGAAGCGAATTGTCTTTCAATTACAGTACGTCAAACGGTTATCGTTTCCAGCCGACTTATCGCCTGTCGCAAACACAATTCAACGAAACAAACGAAGGCCGCTTCACCAAACAGTACAACAAATATTGGTCATGGGCCAATACTTTGACTTATGACCGTACATTTAACGGCATTCATAAAGTGACGGCGATGATTGGAGAAGAATTTCAAAACTCTACATGGTCATACCTGATGGGCTTACGCAACGGCTATCCGACAAACGGTTCAACAGATTTAACGCTGGGAGATGCCACAACCGCCGCCAACGACGGATACAGCGGCAAATCACCGTTTATCGGGATTTTCGGCCGTATTTTCTATTCGTATGCCGATAAATATTTGTTCACCGGAACCTTGCGCCGCGACGGTTCATCCAATTTTGCCGATGGACATAGATGGGGAACATTCCCGTCGGCGGCTTTTGCATGGCGCGTTTCGGAGGAAAGTTTCTTACAGGATAGCCCAAGTATCTCAAATGTGAAATTACGTTTGGGTTGGGGTATCGTAGGTAACCAAAACTTACCCGATCATTTCGCCTATTTGATGAGATACGGCGTGGTTACAACTACATGGGGAACAGGCTTGCGTCCCAATAACATTTCAAACGAACTTGTAAAATGGGAATCAACCAATTCGCTAAACATCGGTTTGGACTTTTCATTGTTAAAAAACCGAATTGAAGTGGTGCTGGACTGGTATAATAAAAAAACCGACGATTTGTTGATGATATTGCCGCTGCCGGAATATGTTTCCGCCGGAAGAAATAACCCTTGGGGAAACTACGGTTCCTTACAAAACAGAGGGTTTGAGATTACCTTCAATACAACAAACGTGGAAAATAAAAATTTCAATTGGCGAACCAACTTGAATTTTTCACAAAACAAGAACAAAGTATTAGACATAGGTAATGAATTGGGTGAATTTGTAGGTCGGGTCGACGACAATGCCTGGGGAATGACGGGTCAAACGGTTATCAACCGTACCGTTGAAGGGCAGCCTATCGGTCAGTTCTACGGATACCAGGTAATCGGCCGTTTTGAAAAGGCTACTGATTTTTATTACACAAATGACAAGGGCGAAATTGTACGCACGCCGGTAATTTCCGATTTACCCATCGACGAAAACAGTGGCGTTTGGATTGGCGACTATATTTACCGCGACCAGAATAATGATGGTAAAATTGATGAAAAAGACCGCGTTTTTATAGGCAATCCCGAACCGAAATTTACTTATGGCATAGGAAACACATTCACTTACAAAAACATAGATCTAAGTATTCAACTTACAGGCGTTTATGGGAACGATGTGGTGAATTATTCCCGCCGTTACATGGAAAATCCGCGGCGCAATATCTCCAACTTATTCACAGCAGCGCTGGATTATGCACGACTTGATTTGATTGATCCGAATGGGCCTAACGACTACCGGAATGTAAAAATTGTCGGAGGAGACGCTCATTCACCGCGTCTACCGCTATCAACGGCAACATCCGATCATGATTTTGCATTCTCAGACCGTTTTGTAGAAGATGGCTCTTATTTAAGAATACAAAATGTTTCATTGGGATACACACTACCGAAAGTATGGACACGTAAAATTGGCTTAGCCAGCGTTAAGGTATATGCCAATTTGCAAAATCTTTACACATTCACCAAATACAAGGGATTTGATCCGGAAATAGGTGTTTCGTACGGATACCAGCAAAGTATGCTGACAGGAGTGGACAACGGACGTTACCCCTCGCCGCGTATTTATACTTTTGGACTGAATATTTCATTTTAAAATGCGAAAAAAATTATGAAAACAAAAAATATATTTTTACCAATTTTGCTTTCAATGATGACGTTATTGAATGCATGCGACAGTTTTTTGGATAACGAACCCAGCAATTATATCGTAGGAAGTACGCTGACTGAAGAAAACCTGCCGATGCTCACTTCGCAACTCTATAACAGGGCTTGGTCGGGATTCAACAGTAATTTCTATTTCGGACTGGGCGATGGCATGGCTTACAATCTCAATGCGCCTTACTCCGACTATATTTACCCATTCAGCGACTTGTCGGTTACCAGTTTGACCGGTCCGCTTGTCAGCGCCTGGGGTTCGCTATATGAAGTGGTACAACATTCCACCGGCATAATCAAAACCGTAGAGGCAAGCAGCGCACCGCAAGCAGCAAAAGACAAATACATCGCCGAAGCGCGTTTTATGCGCGGAACGGCCTATTGGTATCTGGCCTCACTGTGGCACAATGCAATCATTGTATCCGATCCGGAAGAGTTGGTAGCCAATCCGATAGTAAACACCAATCCGAAAAAGGACGTATATGAATTTGCCATTCGTGATTTGGAATTTGCAGCGAAATATTTACCTGAAACGGCAGGAGAAACAGGACGGGTAACGCAGTACAGCGCTTTCGGCATGTTGTCCAGAGTGTATCTGGATTACTCCGGTTTTGTAGCTTCCAATTATGGCGAAAATCCGAATGTCGGCACGCGCGACGCCGCCTATTTGGATTTGGCAAAAAAAGCAGCCGAAAAAGTGATCAATAACAACGCTTACAAATTAATGCCCAATTATGACGATTTGTTTAAAATTGAAAATAATAACAATGTCGAATCGCTCTTCGCTTTCCAATGGGTACCGGGCATGAACAGTTCAACCGGTTATGGCGTTATCAACTCGCATCAGGCCTATTTCGCTTTCGGTTCGATAGTTACCGGCGATGATGCGGCATGGGGCGGCGGCGGTACCGGATGTCCTTATGATATGATTAAGGAGTATGAAACCAGCGACGTCATTCGCCGCAAGGCAACATGGATGGGCAATGGTGACCATTACCCCGAAATCAACAAGGCCAATGGCGGTTTGACTTACGATGAGGCAACATTTTCGGCAGCGCCCCGCTGGCTGAGTGTAAAAAAAGGAATTACCGGATCGAACAAGGACAACCCTGCAATCGGCCGTATGAATTCGGCTTTGGACAATTACATGTTGCGCCTGGCTGAGGTGTATTTGAATTATGCCGAAGCCATTTTGGGAAACAATACCTCAACAAACGATGCAACGGCGCTCGAATATTTCAATAAAGTAAGAACCCGTGCAGGTATGCCCGCCAAAACCGCAATCGCTTATGAAGACCTGCGGCACGAACGCCGTATAGAGTTTTGCCTTGAAGGGCGATACTGGTACGAACTTGTAGCACGCGCTTATTACAAACAGCAGGAAGTTATCAACTACCTGAATGCACAAAATCGCGGCATTGTAACGCCATATCTGTTTGATGCACCGAGTAATCTTCGTGTCGATCCGGATCGCGATCCGGGTTCACGGGCAGTAGGCACAGCAACGGCAGCCACTTTCCGGTTACCGTATCCCGAATCGGAATTGATACAAAATCCGAAATTGGGGGATACGCCTGTTCCTTACACGTTTACGGAAGATAGAATAACCGATTTGTTTAACAATTAAAAAAGAAACAGTATGAAAAATAGAATAAATATAAATTTTTGGACCTTGTTTCTATTCGTGGGATTGTCTGTTCCGGTATTGCTCTTTAATTCCTGTGCGGATGATAACGATGACGGATCAACAACACCTGTGAAAATAGAAAAAGTGTTTTTGGAAAATGCGCAATCGACCATGCCCGACCGCGATTTATCCCTGTTTGGTAACTTTGCCCGTCTCGGACAAATGATTCGTTTACAAGGAAGCGGATTCGTGGGTGTAAAACAAGTATTGATTAACGGTGAAAGTTGTTATTTCAATCCGGTATTTGTGACCGACCAGTCGATGATCGTTCAAATTTCTGCTGATGTGCCTACCGTTGAAGCTCCCGACGATGTACGCAATACCATAAAACTCGTCAAAAGCGAAAGTAATACTTTTGTTTTTTCTTTTGAAATCCGTGCAGCCGCACCGTCTATTACCGACATTTCGCACACCCTGCCGCAAGCCGGTGACGAAATTACCATTACCGGTAAGGGATTGCAAGGTGTTACGTCTGTTATTTTTCCCGGAAATATTGCAGCAGCCATCTTTACTTCCGATGATGAAGAGGGAGTATGGGTGAAAGTAACTGTGCCTTCCGGAATTACCCAAAGCGGCTCTGTTTTGGTAATCAGCGCCAACGGCGGCGCCTATTCGCCCGCCTATTTCAACTACAGAGAAGGCCTGGTACACGATTTCGACAATGTACAAAACTATTCCTGGGGTTCAGGTGTTGATAATACCGCTCTTACAGCCCAAATTCCTGCGTCGGGTAATTTGCCAAAGTCGCAGGGCGGTTATCAGGTATTCAACCCAACGGGAAGCCTTGCCGCAAACAGCGACCAACGTTTCTGGCTTAATTCCACTGCTATTTTCGGAAGTATCACCAACTTTATCCCCGGCGCTACCGCTGCCGCCGATTGTGGTATACAAATGGATATTTATGTAGAAGGCGTATGGAACTCGGGAATTATCCGTATGGTGATGGCAGACGGATCGGGCGCATCAAGATATTGTATGCTGTATCGACCTGTTTATGTGAATAATACTTACAGCATAGAATCTTTTGTAAATCCGGGCGCATGGTTTACCATTACATTACCGTTCAGCTTGAGCGCCGATTACGAGGGAAAAACCTTGGATGATGTGATAGCTTCCATGTCGGCTGCCAGTTACAAACAGGCAGGACCTTGGTTCGAAAACAGTGGCATCACGGATGTATTCGACCCCGTACCTGCTACCGAAAAGGTATATTTCGACAATATTCGCTTTGTACCGCTCACAACGCCTACTTACAGCGATTTCCCGGATGAAGAATAATATAACAGATTATAAATGATAAATAATATGAAGAAAATAATATATTTAGTACTTGCTGTTTTGACTTTTGGTCTTAACGCCTGTTACGATGAGAAAATGGAATGGGGCGACCCTTATACGCACCCCGGCGCTGCGGAATTACCCTTGCAATTGCAGGAAAAAATCGCTCGCTATGAGGCGCTTACTGCCTATACCAATTTTAAACTCGGTGTTGGTATTGATTTTAATCTGTATATGTCCGATGAAAACTATCAGACAATTATCAATGAAAACTTCAGGGAAATTACGCCCGGCAATGAATTGAAACAATCTTCGTTGATGAAAACAGACGGAACCTTGGATTTTTCAAAAGCCGACCCTGTGATTGATGCGTTGAAAGCCAGAGGATTAACGATTTACGGGCATACGCTTGTGTGGCACAGTCAGCAAAAAGCAAGCTATCTCAATTCGCTTATTGCACCTACGATTATTCCGGGTCCTGCCGGTGAGAGTTTATTGGATGTAACGGCTTTATTAGACGGTTCTTTTACAGGATGGAGCCGGAATAATGCCGCAGGCATTACAGTAGTGGCAGGTGCAGGATTAAGCAGCAGCGACCCTGCCGTGCGTATGCAAACTACCACAGCGGGCAATGAGTGGGATACGCAATTGACAAGCCCCGAATTTCCTGTGTTTGTAGGACACCATTACGAAGTTTCTTTTTATGTGAAGTCGGAAGATGCAGGGCAAGCCCGTGTGTCGTTTGCCGGAATGTCAAATAACTATCCATGGATCGACGGCGGAGCTTTGTTTACAACAAGTGCCAGCTGGACACAAATCATCTATACCGACCTTGAAGCAACGGCTTCCGCCATGAAAGTGGCTTTTGATTTTGGAAAAGTGCCCGGTATCTATTATGTGGATATCAACACTATTCGCGTGATTGACTTGGATGCCGCACCTGTTGAAGTGAATTTTGTAGAAAATGGTGGTTTTGAAACAGGCGACTTGACAAATTGGACAGCAGCTAATCCGGGCGGTGGAATTACCGTTACCGCTGCTGCCAAATTTGAAGGGAATTATGGTTTGCAGGGAATTGCAAGCGCAAGTTCAGCCAACGAATGGGATTTGCAGTTTCAAACGCCTGAAATTATGCTTGACCCCGCAAAAACTTATACAATGTCTTTCTATATTAAATCCGATGTTGAAGGTAAAGGACGTATTTCTTTCCCCGGATTTGATAACGAATGGCCATGGATAAATTGGGATGGCAGTGGCGCAGGCGCTTTGTTTACTACGAATGCTACCTGGCAGCAAATTTCATTCGATATAACTCCTGCATACAAAGCAGGCGCTAATACTGTAAAAATCAGTTTTGACTTGGGAAAAGTGGCGGGCGCTACTTATTTTGTAGATAATGTAAAAGTAATCGAAAAACCCGCAGCAGCAGCCTCGTCACGTCAAAAAATCCAAAGAGCGCCCATTATTATCGAAATGCCATGGGATGAAAAAGTCAGTATCATTGAGTCTGTTCTAACAAAATACGTCACCGATGTGGCTTCACATTTTGCAGGAAAAGTTGCGGCGTGGGATGTTGTGAACGAGCCTTTGAACGACAACGGAACGGTACGCACAGGCGAAGAAGACCTGAAAGCGACCGATGTATTCTACTGGCAATATTATCTGGGACAGGAGTATGCGGTGAAAGCGTTCAAATGGGCGCGTGAAGCCGATCCCAATGCCAAGCTCTTTATCAACGACTATGGACTTGAATCGCCTAGCGGCGCAAAAGTAGAAGGCTTGATTAAATACGTGCAATACATTGAAAGCCAAGGAGCCACTGTTCATGGAATCGGTACGCAATTGCATCTGAATATCAATTGGACAGATACTTTAGGCATTCAATCCATGTTTGAAAAATTGGCAGCAACAGGAAAACTGATTAAAGTTTCGGAATTAGACATTGCGATAGCAAATTCGTCGGATCCCGAATCACCGGTTTCGCCAACAGCCGAACAGTACGAACAGCAGGCAAATTTGTATCGTTTTGTCGCGGAAATGTACAGCAAATGCATTCCCGAAGCACAACGCTACGGAATTACCGTTTGGGGCATTTCAGACAGCGAAAATGAACACGAATACTGGTTGAAAAATGACGCACCCTGCCTCTGGGATGCTGAATATGCACGCAAACATGCTTACAAAGGCTTTGCCGACGGCTTGGCTGGAAAAGATGTTAGCGCTGATTTTTCGGGAGAGTTGAAATATTAGGGATGTCTTCTCCATACGTTCACTTCGCTCTCTTAGTCGACAGACGGGTCAGTTGAAAAAACAGGAGGAAAGGGATAGAACCGGCGGCAAAGCCGCCGGTTCTATCCCTTTCCCGCTTTTTCCCCATCAATCGGAACGTCCTGTCGACCGAAGCGAAGCGGAGTGGAGACACCTCCTGAACAATCGTTAAACGCATTCAATGCGTATATTCTAATCTCCGCTCTATGGATTCTTTCACAAAAGCATTAAGCGTATACCCGTGCTGTTTGGCTGTAATAGCTGCACGGCGGTGCAGATCGGAATTAATT
>JAITQA010000047.1 GCA_031289145.1 Dysgonamonadaceae bacterium
AATTACAATGCATTTATATTGCATTTACTCTGCATGGTAATTACATGATAATTGCATTGTCTCAAAAAACAGTACATACGGAAAAACCGGATATCCCTGTACTTCCCCGAATGCTTACGTTGAACTCAGGTGAAGTTACCAACAAAGGGATTGAAACTTCTATCCGATTGAACCCCGTCAAAACGAAAGAATGGAAAGTCAGCATCGGCGCGAACTATACGCACAACGAAAACCTGCTGAAAGATTTACTCGTTGACCGAATTGGCGTAAATGGCAGTAGCGTCGTTTTCGCTCAGGTAGGTCAGCCTGTCAATATCATTGCGGTGCCTGACTATGCCCGGGTACCTGAATTTGCCGATGAAGCGCAAACAATCCGCAATCCGGAGAATCTGATTGGCAAGGTGATTGTCGATAAAAACACCGGTTATCCTTCCCGCGCCGTCGAAGCGTCCATTATTGGGAATACGATTCCGAAACACCGTGTGGGCGTGGATTTCAGCGTAAAATACAAAGACTTCACCCTGAACAACGTGTTTGAATACCGCGGCGGATATTACTATGCTTCCATCAGTTTGGGTTCTAACCTGGATTTTACCGGAGCGTCCGCCCGTTCGGCTTACTACAATCGCGAACGATTTGTTTTTCCTAACTCGGTTATCAATACCGGAACGGTTGCTAATCCCAAATATGAGGAAAATACAAACGTAACTATCTCAGACGGAGGTACGGGTTTTTGGACTAACTCGACCTATAACCGTGGAACTTATAGCAATTATGTTTATTCGGGCGATTATTGGAAATGGAGAGAATTGTCGCTTTCGTATGATGTTCCGGCTTCTTTCCTCAAGAAAACTACCAGCTCTACGATTCAGGCTGCGAGGATCAGCGTGCAGGGACGAAACTTGCTTCTCCTTACGCCAAAAAGCAATGAATATACCGACCCCGATTACAGCGCGAACGATAACAATGCTATCGGAGTTTCTACGCTCACTTCTTCACCGCCTACCCGGTATTTTGGCGGAAGTATCTCTTTTACATTCTAAGGTACAAATCAATATAAATGAATATGAATATGAAAAAGTATTATAAAATAAAATTATTTACAGTCTTAATTTTTGCAGGTCTGTTGAGCGCTTGTGATTTGGATATCAATGAGAACCCTAATAGCGCAACTTCTTCAGTCATTACGCCTGATTTGACTTTTCCGGCAGTGGTTGCTTCCACGGTCTATAATCAGATTTATTACGGATACGCGGCGTCCGCTTATTTTGCCGGTTTTCAGGTGCCGGGCAGCGGTGTTTCCGGTTACGGAGATCAATACACATACAACTACACTTCGAGTTCTGTTACAGGAGCTTGGACGTATATCTTCGAAGGTCTCAGAGATTATAACACCATCATCAAAAAAGCAGAGGAGGATACTAAATATGCACTCTTCGGGGGTATTTCGCATATCTTGAAAGCATATAGCTATCAATTGCTGGTCGATGCTTATGGCGATGTGCCTTATTCCGAAGCATTGCTTGGCACTGATAATTACACGCCCAAATACGACAAAGATTCGGATGTCTATCAGTCTTTGGTTGCCGAATTGGATCAGGCGATCACAATTATTAAAACCAATCAAGACAAAGTGGGCGACGGCGTCCTTGCTTTAACCGGCGTAAACGATCCTGTTTTTGCCGGAAGCCTAAGCAAATGGATTCAGTTTGCAAATAATATTAAACTCCGTTTATTAGTCCGGGCGCAAGGTTCGAACATCGATTCTTTCGTTCAGGATGCTTTTTCCAAATTTTCGGCGGAAGGATTTCTGAAAGAAGATGTTTTTGTCGATCCGGGTTATAATGCAAATTCCCAGCAGAATCCCTATTGGACGCTTTATCACAGCAGTGTAGCTGGTGTGGCGCCTCAGAGTGCCCAATATTTTATACCGTCGAAATACGTATTCTCGTTCTACAACGGAGCAAAATTAACCGACAATTTCCGCGGAGCTTTGGTCTATAAAGGATTTCCAAATACGCCAAGCGGGCGGTTAGCCGACGAAACCAATAATCCTGCTTCTACGCGTGCTATATGGTTTATCGGTACCGGAACCGGAACTGCTTCTTCCGATGCAAAAGGAATTTTGAAAAGCCGTTCGGCGCCTGCGCCTTTGTTTTTCGCTGCCAACATTTATTTTCTGCTTGCCGAAGCTGCATTGACAGGTCATGCGCTCGATGGTGATGTGAAGACTAATTTTGAGAAAGGTATCACCGCTTCTTTTGCTTTCCTCGCCTTGAGCGGAACCTCTACCACACTGTCCAATGTTAGCGCCGATGTGCAGACTTACCTGAACGATAATGCAGGCAATTACCTTGTCAATATTGATTTGGCCGATTCGAACGAGAAGAAGTTAGAAGCTATTATCACCCAAAAATATATAGCGCTGAATATCCTCGATTCCAATGAGGCATGGAATGAATTCAAAAGAACGGCTTACCCAAAAATCAGCAGCGGCACAGACCCTATTTATACTTTTGTGTCCATTGATTCGCAATCCACTCACGCAGACGGGCTTCCGGTAAGGCTGGTTTATCCGCAATCGGAATATAACCTGAACGGAGATAATGTGCCCAAAATTACGAATGCTTATTCAAATCCGATATTCTGGGACAAAGATTAATTTATAAATTTTTAATTAGACAAAAAAATGAAAAATATTCAATATTATTTATTTGCGATTTTGGTAATAAGTTTTACCTCTTGTTTGAATGGAGACCCTGTATTTGAAGACGGGGGTTCTGCCGGAATTGTCGAATTAGACCTTGCCGCAAGAACTACCTCAACTGCTTATGCAGTCAGAACCAATGTGATCGAAGTGGAAGATGCCGTCGAATTGCCGGTCATTGTAAACTATACCGGCGTAAACGGCGCTCCCCAAGATGTACAAGTTACCCTGTCAATCGACGATGCAATTATTTCTACTTACGGAGGAGGACTCACGGTTTTACCCGCAGCTTACTACGAACTTCCGGCTTCCAATGTTGTAACGATTCCGAAAGGGCAGAAAAAAGCCACTTATACCATTAAGTTGAAACCCAAGCTTTTTGACCTTACCAAGTCTTATGCGTTGGGCGTAAAGATTGTCGGCGCTACCGCAGGTACGGTTAGCGGAAACTATTCCGCAGGCGTATATTCCATTCCGGTAAAAAGTCCGTGGGAAGGAAGCTACAACGTACATTATAAATGGTATGCCGGTGGCGGTTACGGTACCACAGACGAAGAATACGACGAAACAGGAATTACGCTCACTACTGCCGGTCCGGGCGTGGTCGAAGCAAGATACGTTGGCGTTTGGTTCAGCGGATGGACACGCTATACGTTCTATCCCAATAATACGATTGGGGTTGCGGCTTATAGCGGTTCTACCCTCGCTACCACGGTGATCGAAAGTTCGGCAGATCCCGATAACCTGACTTTCAAGGTTAAATGGAGCTTCCCTGCTTCCAATGGTTATGTATTGGAAGAAACTTATGTGAAAACAGGCGATTGACCCTGTGATTTAAATTAAACGCTAATGAAGAAGAGGCTGTTCTCCAAAAATAGAACAGCCTCTTCCTTGAAGGATATTGATTCTTTTGGAATATTCAAAATAAATGGGACTGGACGCAGCAAAATCCGGTTATCCGGTTGGATTTCAGCGGACTTGCGTACAGTAATAGTGATGAACTGATTGTATCGTTGACTGAGTTTATGGACGGAGCAGCCGGAAAACACAACTTGTCATTAAGCAAGACCGCTTTGCCTGATAAATTCGGCGAATTGATAGAAAAACTGCATCAATCCACAGGACAGCAGGTAGTTGTTTTGGTTGACGAATACGACAAACCCATCACTGACCATTTGTCGAATCCGGAGACAATGAAAGCGAATCAAAAAATCCTCCACGATTTCTACCAGGTGCTGAAAGCAGCCGACGAACATATCCGTTTCGTGTTCATGACCGGCGTGTCCAAATTTTCCGGGCTTTCGATCTTTTCGGCTTTGAATAGCCTGAATGATATCACATTAAATTATAAATATGCTTCAATATGCGGTTATACGCAAGAAGAATTAGAGCGCAACTTTACGGAATATTTAGATGATGTTGCCCAATACCTTTCCATGAACAAAGAAGAGTTGCTGAATGAAATTCGCATCAGACACAATGGCTATTCGTGGGACGGAAGAAGTGGGGAACTAAAAATTAATAAGGTGAGCGTTTTAGAAAAAGAAATTTTATTCCTTTGTTTTTTCATGTTGTGTCGAATACGCAAATCAAACATCGTTGGGTAATAAATATTTAGTTGCCCCGATGGTGACGCTGGAAAACAAACGGATGGTGAAACTCCCACAAGGAAAATGGAAAGACGACCAAAAATATCATATTCTTCTACATATTTTCCAATTTTTTTATATCTTTGCATGGTTTAATACAAAAAAGACATTATTTATGAGGACTATATTTTGGGGAATTTTTGCGTTGCTGTGTATTAATCTGTCTGCTAATGAGCTTGATACTTTAAAAACTAATCCGGTACTGTTAGACGAAGTAGTTATCCGGTCATTCAAATACGACGCCGGTATTCGCACACTTCCGGTATCGGTCTCTGTTATCGACCGGCTTACAATCGAAAATCAACATATCACGGGCGTAAAAGACATCGGTATTTTCGTTCCCAACCTGTTCATGCCTGACTATGGCTCTAAACTGACGTCGCCGGTTTATATCCGGGGAATCGGCTCCAAAATCAATGCACCGTCCGTCGGTTTATATGTCGATGGTATTCCGTATTTCGAAAAATCCGCTTTCGACTTCGACCTGAACGAGATAGATTATATAGAAGTGCTCAGAGGGCCGCAAGGAACCTTATTCGGCCGCAATACCATGGGAGGAGTTATCAATATCTACACCAAATCACCCTTAGTTTACCGGGAAACTTTACTTTCCGCTTCTCTCGGAAATTATGCAAACAGAAATGCTACCTTTGCGCATTATGGTAAAATTAACGCCGCTTCCGGTTACGCCGTCGCGGGTAATTACAACCATTCGGGGGGCTATTTTACAAATCGCTACTCCGGGAAAAAATCCGATGAATCCGACTCCGGCAGCGGGCGGGTACGCTTGGACTGGCGCCTGAAAGACAACCTTATCCTGAAACTAATGAGTACACTGGATTACTCAGACCAGGGCGGTTATCCGTATGCCCTCGTCGACCCTGTCACCAAACAAACGGGAGATGTCAATTACGACGATTTCAGTTCCTATAAACGTACGATTTCTTCCACCGGAGCCACATTGACTTATCTGACCAATCATTTTAGCCTGAACAGCCAGACGGCGTTTCAATATCTTTCCGATGAACAGGGAATAGACCAGGATTTTTCAGCGTCCTCCGTCTATTTCGCCATCCAGAATCAAACGCAATCGACTGTTTCACAGGAAATAAATATAAAATCAGCTGGTAATGGCAGGTATAAATGGCTGTTCGGAACATTCGCTTTCCATCAAGCCATTGACAATGAAGTTATTCTGAATTATAAAACGCAGAATTATTCAACACAGAAACTATATGATATCCCTACTTCCGGTATCTCTTTTTATCATCAGTCGACACTGAATGACTTGTTTACGGAGCGACTCTCTCTTTTGTTGGGAATAAGATATGATTACGAAAAATCTGCCAATGATTATCTGGCTTATAAGAATACGGCAACGCAGCACGATCAGACGGATGCGTTTTTCAGCAAACTGAAATTCGGCCAGTTAACGCCAAAAATAGCTTTGCAGTATACATTTCCGGACTTGCACACACTGTATGCTTCCGCCTCCAAAGGGTATAAGACCGGCGGATTCAATTCCTCTTTTGAACAGGATGAAGACCGCTCATTCGACCCGGAATACAGTTGGAACTACGAAGTTGGCGCCAAACTGCAATTCCTCGAAAACCGGCTGAGAGCCGAAATCTGTCTGTTCTATATCGACTGGAAAAACCAGCAAATCTATCAACCGCTTCCCAGCGGAAGAGGACAAATGCTGAAGAATGCAGGACGTTCGGAAAGCAAAGGCGCTGAAGTCAGCCTGCAAGCCACTGTTTTCGACGGTTTTACACTGTTTTCCAATTGGGGGTATACACGTGCGGTATTCATAGAACACAAAAACGATACGCTTGATTACTCCGGTAAACACCTGCCGTTGGTACCTTCCCATACATTTGTAGCCGGAAGCGATTATCAAATCCCGTTAACCGGAAAGACCATCGACCGCTTGTCGGTAAATCTCAATTATACCGGCGCCGGGCGCCTCTACTGGAACGAAGACAATGCCGTTTCTCAGGACTATTACGGACAATTGAACGGAAAAGTCTCCCTCACAAAAGGAATCGCTACACTTTCGGTCTGGGCGAGAAACCTGACCGATACAAATTTTACCACCTATTATTTTAAAACAGGCGGTAAAGAATATGCGCAAAAAGGGAAACCTTTTACTATCGGAGCAAGTATTAGTATCTGTTTATAAATGAGCTGATAAATACAAAATTTGTGCGGATAATTGAAATAGACCAAAGTTCCGGCTTCTGTTTTGGCGTAGTAAATGCCATAACGCATGCTGAAAAAGAATTGGCAACCGGAGAAGAACTCTACTGTTTGGGTGATATTGTTCATAACAGTCAGGAAGTGGCTCGTTTGCAAAAAAAAGGCCTGCACACAATCAGTCATGCGCAATTAAATGGCATGCATCATAAAAAAGTGTTGCTGCGTGCGCATGGAGAACCGCCGTCCACTTATGAAATGGCTGCTGAAAACGATATCCGCATCATTGACGCGACTTGCCCTGTTGTGTTGCAATTGCAAAAGAAGATATTGAAATATTTCAAAAATACGGAAGAAGATACTGCACAAATTGTAATTTTTGGAAAGCTCGGCCATGCCGAAGTCAATGGTTTGGTTGGACAAACCGGTGGTAAAGCGCTTGTAATTGAGAAAAAATCCGATTTGGTATCCTTGGATTTCAACAAAGATATTTATTTATTTTCCCAGACTACCATGTCGGTCGATGATTTCAGTGCGATAGTAGAAGAAATTCAGCGCAGGATAAATCCGGAAGTCAGGTTCGAATATTTTGATACGATATGCCGGCAAGTAGCCAATCGAATTCCAAATATCCGAGAATTTGCCTCCCGCCACGACCTGATCCTTTTTGTGGCCGGAGAAAAAAGTTCTAATGGCAAAGTTCTGTTCGGAGAATGTAAAAAAGCCAACCCCAATGCTCGCCTTATTTCAGGTCCCGACGACATAGATACCTGCTGGCTGGAAAATGTAGCATCCGTCGGAATCTGCGGAGCCACTTCCACCCCCAAATGGTTGATGGAAGAGGTTGCAAAAATCATAGCCGAATTTGGGGAAACACTTAGATAATTTCAATCTCTGTTTTCTTGATCCATCCGACATTACCATCAGCCGTTTCAATCTTGCTCCATTCGCCTAAACTGCTTTCAACTTGCACCTTAGTACCTTCATGCAGAATAAATAAGTCCGTACCGCTATTATCCGGCGAATTTTTTATAGTGGTGGTCTGGACATAAATAATTGCCGTATTTCGTTGTGTCAATTTCTTCTTTTGGCTGTATGCAAAAACATTTCCGACAATGACAAATACCAATAAGCAGATACCGGCATAGAATCCCAGTTTTTTAATTCCGATTCTACGAGAAAAGAAAAAGAGAAATAAGCCCGCAATCATCAAAATGAACGAAACAATACTGAAATAACTCCAATCGTCCGTACTCATCAGGTTCATCAAGTTCTGAAACCATTCCGTGAGGAAAAATTCTCCTACCGGTTCTATTTTATCAACGGTTTTCAAGCGTGCTATCTCCAAATTAAAACGAATATCCCGATCGGCGGGATTAAGTAAATGCGCACGTTCGTAATTCAGGATACTTGGGCCGATTTTATTTAGTTTATAGTAACAGTTACCGATATTATAATAGACGGCGGCAGAAACGCCTTTGTCTTTCAAGGCTTGCTCGTACAACTGAAGCGCACCTGAAAAATCGTTTTTACCGTACGCTTCATTTGCTTGTTGCAAAATATCCTGTGCCGAAAGGGTAATCGTTGTGAACAGAACCGTTATCAAAATGAAAAACTGTTTCATAATCATTTTCCTCCTTATTTTTTAATTGTACTTTCCATTTTATCAATCGCCTGAACAGTAGAATTATATAATTCATCCATTGTTCCATTTCCCTGAGCAGGTGCAAACCGTGCAAATTCCGCCGTATCAAGAATATTCCTGAAATCACTGATCAGCGTCTCTTCGGCGCCGTAGCGGGTCAGGTCATCTTCTACATTGTCTTTGGTCAGCGCCGAAACGGGAATGTTCAGTTTATCGCTCAGATAGCCCCAAACCGCCTTCAGTATTTCATCGTAGAAAGCCTCTTTTTTATTTTCCCGCAGATATTTGGCAGCTGTTTTTAAGCGTTTGGCTGCTACTTTATTCGCTTTTTTCGTTCTGACTAACGCAATATTAGCATTTTCGGCTGCTTGTTTACGGTAAACAATAAACAAAATGATAAACACCAGCGCCGGGATAATATAAAACAGTGCGTAATTGAATGTTCCATAGAAGAAAGTTCCTTTATGAAAATGGTAATTTTCCGTTTGGATATAACGAATATCTTTTCCTAAGAAACGCACGTCCTGTTTATTACCGGAATTGATAATCGGCGCTGCGCCGCCGCTCCCTGCTTCACCTTGCGTTACATGAAGCGTATATTCGTCGGTTCTTAAAGTTTTATATGTCCCTGTTTTCAAGTCGAAGAAAGAAAACTCGGTCGGAGGGATGGTAAAATCGCCCGCATACCGGGGAATTGCATTGTATTCAATCGTTTTAGTTCCGCTAACGCCTGAAGCGCTAACTTTAGGTGTTGTATTCACAACCGGGTCAAATACATCAAAATCATTCGGGAATAGGATTTCAGGGTTTTTGACCAATTTGATATTCCCGTTTCCGGAAATAGTCACTTTGACGGTAAGCGCGTCATTCGACTTTAAATTGCTTGTACTAATGGAAGAAGTCATCTTATAATCCCCTACAGCGCCGGTAAACGAGGCCGGTTTGCCGGGAGGAAGCGGTTTTACATCAATTGTGGAAGGCGAAGAAGTCAAGGTCTTTTTGACATTCGTATAAGTATCAAACATGTCAAAAATACTTCTCACCCTTTGTTGGGAACGCACCTGTATAATTGCCTCAAATTTCCCGGCGCCAATAGGAATTTTTCCGGAATGTTGCGGATACAAAATAGTTTGTTTCAAAACCAATGTCTGGTAATTGCGTCCGTTGTAACTTTCCAAACTCAATTGTGCATTTTTAGGCAGTTCTATTTCTTGGGAAATAAAACCTTCAAACTCAGGAAATTTTGCGCTTTCAAAATTAGCAATATTCACCAAGGTAAAAAGTTTGAAAGTGACTAAGAAGCCTTCATTTTCATAAACAGAATTTTTGGATATTTGCATTCTTACAAAAATTTCTTCATTTCCCACAGCAGCAGAACCGGAGGGATTGGCCGTTTGGCCGGAATTTCCTTGATTAGAGGAGGCCGGAGGCGTCTGATCCGCAGGCAATACTTTGATTGTCAAGGATTCCGATTTATATTCGCTATTGCCCACTTTTATCGTTGCCGGTGGAATCGTAAAGGTGCCTTCATTTTTTGCCAATAATACAAAAATGTGTGATTCCGAATATTGAGATGATGCCACGCCATTGTCAAAGACAGCGGAAGTACCTTGTTGAAGGGTATTAAATAAAACTTCAAAATCCTTTGTATCGGGGAATTTAAATTCTTTACCCATTTCTCCTTCGGTATTCAGGGTGTAAGTCAAGCGAAATTGTTGGTTGACAGCCACTACTTTTTCCGAACTTGCCTTGAAAGTGATATTCTTCTGAGACCAAACCTGTATACTTCCCAGAAAGAGTACTGTACATAAGAATATGAACTTTCTCATCTTATTTTATTATTATTGTTACCAATTTTTTCCTGATTTTTGTTGTCGTACCTGCTTCTTTTGTTGCTCTTTGACTTTTTCCTGCGTTTCGCGTTCGTTTTGCATCATAGCGTCTAATATTTGTTCGGCGTTCTGTTGCTGCATCCGGTCAGGATTTTGCTGTTGCTGCTGATCTTGCTGTTGATCCTGTTGCTGTTGCTGCTGATCTTGCTGTTGCTGGTCCTGATTTTTTTGATCCTGCTTATTCTGGTCTTGCTGTTGTTGTTGATTTTCCAGCAATTTCTGCGCCAGCGCCAGGTTATAACGTGTTTCGTCGTCATGCGGATTCTTTCGGAGCGATTGTTTGTAAGCTTCTATGCTTTTGGCATAATCCTCATTTTGCATAAAAACATTACCGGCATTATGCCATGTTTTTGCCAATTTCTCTTTGTCGGGTTCATTGGCGGAAGCAGCCTCATACTGCGCCAAAGCTTCAGGCAACTTGCTTTGTTTGTATAATGAATTGCCTAAATTATAAGCGGCGTCTGCTGATCGGGCATTGGCTTCCAAGGCTTTCCGATAATCAATTTCCGCTTCTGAATATTTTTCCTGTTTATAATTTTTATTTCCTTTTCGCAATTCGGTTCTTACTTCCTTTTGAGAGAAAATAATTGTTGAAAAAGCAAAAAGAAAAGTCAACGTTAAAAAGCAATATCTTCCCATTGTATATATCATTATTAATTTACAAATAATTTAATTTTACTCAAGACCCGGTTTCTCCTGTCCAAGATAAAAAATTCCACAACCAAAAGGAACAACAATATCCATGCCGGAATCCGGTATTTCTCGTCATAAGCGGAATATATGCTACTTTCCACTTCTGATTTACTGAGTTTGTCCAACTCTTTTTGCAGCGCTTTCAAGGCATTATTGGTATTATCGGTTCTCGCGTACATCCCGTTTCCGGCTGCCGCAATATCCTGACACATTTGTTCATTCAACTTGGTGATAATCATATTACCCTCGTTATCTCGCTGAAAATCGTTACTGCTTCCGGAAAGCGGAATCGGGCCTCCCGGTTCGGAACCGACTCCCAGCACATGCACCGTAATTTTCTTGTCTGTAGCCGCTTTTGCCGCTCCTAAAGCATCGTCTTCATGATTTTCGCCGTCGGTTATCAGGATAATTGTTTTTTCCGTTTGTTCGTTGGGCGTAAAAGAGCGAATGGCTAAGTTGATAGCCGCTCCGATAGCCGTTCCTTGTGTCGGCACCATTGCCGGATTGATAGACGACAAAAACATTTTTGCCGAAACATAATCCGAAGTAATCGGTAATTGTATAAAGGCGTCTCCTGCAAAGACAATCAGCCCAACTTTATCATTGTCTAAATTGTCGATAAGTTTGGATAAAATTTGCTTGGATTTATCCAGACGGTTAGGAGAAATATCCGTTGAAAGCATAGAGTTGGAAACGTCTAAACAAACCATCACTTCAATGCCTTGTTTTTTAACGGTTTCTAACTTTGCACCAAACTGAGGGCCTGCTATAACCAGCACAAATAAAGCTGTACAAACGAATAATAGCCAAAACTTCAGGTACTGTTTTTTTAGCGCCACATCGGGCATCAGTCCCCGAATGATTGCCATATCGCCCAATCGCTTCAGGTTCCTTTTTTTTACATACATGGAATACAGAAAAAGCAGGAGCAAAGCCGGTAATATTAACAGCAGATACAAATAATCCGGATGTTCAAATCTAAACATAATAATTTATGGTATATTTTTTACGATTGTATATCTTAATAAAAGTTCCAGCAGGAAGCAAAACAGGCCTATCATGGCGAAAAAAACATATTTTTCCTGTTTTTTGCTGTATTCCTGTATGCTCATTTTTGTTTTTTCCATCTGGTCGATTTCCTGATAGATTTCTTTCAGCGCCTTGGTATTGGTAGCCCTGAAATATAAGCCGCCGGTGATTTGTGCAATTTGCGTCAATGTTTTTTCATCAATTTCGACTTTCATCATCTGGGTTTGCACGCCGAAAGCTGTTTGCATGGGATACGGCGCTTCACCCATAGTACCTACGGCTATTGTGTATACCCTTATGCCAAATGTTTTGGCAATTTCAGCAGCTGTCACCGGCGCAATTTCTCCACGGTTGTTGGAACCATCCGTCAACAGGATAATTACTTTTGATTTGGCTTTACTGTCTTTCAGTCGACTGACGGCAGTTGCCAAACCGTGTCCAATGGCCGTTCCGTCTTCAATCATGCCACAATGCACATCTTTCATAAGATTCAGCAAAACCGTATGGTCGGTAGTCAGCGGACATTGGGTAAAACTTTCGCCGGCAAAGACGACCAAGCCGATATTGTCGTAGGGCCTGCCGTTGATAAAGGAAGCCGCCACATCTTTGGCCGCTTCAATCCGGTTGGGATTTAAATCCATGGCCAACATCGAAGTCGAAATATCCAGACTCATCATGATGTCTATACCCTCTGTGGTAGAAGTACTGATGCTATTTGTCATCTGTGGACGAGCCAAGGCTGCTACCAAAAACGAAAAAGCCACAATTCTCAAAACAAACGGGAAATGCCGTAAATAAACTTTATAGGTATTAGGCGCTTTTTTAAATCCTTCGGAGGATGACAAACGAATACTGGCTTGCGATTTACGCAATTTCCAAATATACCATCCTATCATCGGGACAAGTAAAAGCAACAATAAAAAATAAATCGGATCTGCAAAAACCATTTTTTATAAATTATGAATTATTCTTTATTTTCTCCGTCTCTTTCAACTCAACCGAAACTTCTTCCTGTTTGGTCATATTGACAAAGAGATAAGCATTCATTAAACTCAATTCATTTTCATCCGGCAAGGGATTATATTTGGCGAATTTGACAAAATCGGCCAAAATAAGTATTTGCTTCAGGTTATCGTAAGAATTATCCACATCGCTGTATCCCCTGATTTTACCCAAAATTTCACCGGAAGTCATTTCCATCGCCCCTATTTCGAAACGTTCTTCAATGTATCTGCGCAAAGTATCTGTTATATCGGAATGGTATTCCTTAATTTTCCCCTGTTGCCATAGTTTTTGCGCTTTGATGGCGTCTAATACTTGAATAGCCCGTATGTGAGGCGGCAAGGGTTCTTCCTTTTTGAAAGGCAATAAGGATTTTTTATAATATACCCGATAAACAATGTAAGCAATCGCTGCAATCAGCAAAATACCGAATAAAATGTACAGTATCGGGAGCGCCGACAGCAGAAAATCCAGCCACACAAACTTCGGTTTGTTGACTTCTTTGATATCATAAAACTGTTTGGATTCGGTATCTACCGGAAGCGTAGATACTTTCAGCGCAAGTTCATCTGAATAAGCCGTATCGGTATTCAACACCACTTGAAAAGGAGGTAATAAATACACGGCGGAATCAAAAGAAGTTACCAAATAATCATAGTTTAACCGGATTCTATCGTTACCGATATCGGTAGTATCCATCTTCGATATTTCCAATATTTCTATGCCGGTTATCAGTGTGTCGGAAAACACAGGCAATTGGAGCGGCTGATCCTTGGCAGCTGCGATTTCCAAGTGAATCTTAGTCTGTTCCCCAATCAGAATATGGGTTGAATCTATGCTTGCCTTTACGGAAATCTGTTGGGCGTAAACACTACAAACGCTTATTCCCCAAAAAACGATGCTATTGAAAATGTATCTGCTTTTTTTCATTTTTCGATCAACTGCGTTTATTAAACAATCCCATCAAGGCCTTTACATAATCGTCTTCCGTACGAATGGAGATGGCGTCTACCCTACTTTTTTTGAAAGCATTGTTCATATCCGTCTGGCGTTTCTCCCACCAATGCTTGTAAGATAATCGCACTTTTGAGGAAGAAGTGTCAATGTATTTTTCCTGTCCGCTTTCGGCGTCTTTTATTTTCACCAAACCGATTTTCGGTATTTCTGTTTCCCGTCCGTCATAGACCTGAATCGCGACCACATCATGTTTTCTATTCGCAATAGTCAGCGCATCCTGATAGTCGTCCTTGTTGATATAGTCGGAAAAAAGAAATGCAGTACAACGTTTTTTTATGGCATTTGTCAGGTATTTCAGTACTTGCGCAATATCGGTATTCGTATGTTGCGGCTCAAAGTTAATCAATTCCCGAATAATATACAAGATGTGTTTTCTTCCTTTTTGCGGTGGAATAAATTTTTCAATCCGGTCTGAGAAAAAAACAACGCCGATTTTATCGTTATTTTGAATAGCTGAAAAAGCAAGCGTGGCGGCAATCTCCGTTATCATATCTTTTTTCAACATACTCTTGGTGCCGAAATCTCTACTCCCGGAAACGTCAATCAAAAGCATCACCGTCAATTCACGTTCTTCTTCAAAAATCTTGATATATGGTTTTGAATATCTTGCCGTTACATTCCAATCAATATCCCGAATGTCGTCGCCGAATTCATATTCCCTTACTTCCGAAAAAGCCATACCTCGCCCTTTGAAAGCCGAATGGTATTGTCCGGCAAAAATATTGCTCGACAATCCCCTGGTCTTAATCTCAATTTGCCGTACCTTTTTTAATAATTCGTTTGTCTCCATAATAAGAACTAAGAAGTAAAAACTAAGAACTAAAAACTAAAAATTAAAAACTAAGCGTTAAGAAATTTCTAATTTTTAATTCCTAATTCTTAATTACTTAGGGTACTTCAACTTTATTCAATATCTCACTGATAATCTCCTCTGATGTAAGATTACGGGCTTCCGCTTCATAAGTCAATCCGATACGGTGACGGAGGACGTCGAAACAAACGGCACGTATATCTTCGGGAATTACATATCCTCTCCTTTTGATAAAGGCGTAAGCCCTTGCCGCCAATGCCAGATTGATAGATGCACGAGGCGAAGCGCCAAAAGAAATCATCCCTTTTAAATCAGGAAGACCATGTTCATGCGGAAACCGTGTAGCAAAAACAATGTCTACGATGTATCTTTCGATTTTTTCGTCTAAGTAAACCTCGTTTACAATTTTGCGAGCCTCCATTATTTCTTGTTTTTTCAGAATCGGTTTGATTTCGATTTTTGTCCCGCTGATATTTTGACGGATAATCAGTTTTTCTTCTTCTTTTTTCGGATAATTGATTACCACTTTCAGCATAAACCGGTCTACCTGAGCTTCCGGAAGCGGATAGGTACCTTCCTGCTCAATAGGATTCTGAGTTGCCATTACCAAAAAAGGCTCCGGTAATTTGTACGTTTTTTCACCAATGGTAACCTGACGTTCTTGCATCGCTTCCAATAAGGCGCTTTGTACCTTGGCTGGAGCACGGTTGATTTCATCCGCCAAAACAAAATTGGCAAAAACAGGACCATGTTTCACCAAAAATTCTTCATTCTTCTGACTGTAAATCATTGTGCCTACAACATCGGCCGGCAGTAAGTCCGGCGTAAATTGAATACGACTGTATTTAGCTTCGATTAATGAAGCCAATGTTTTAATAGCTAATGTCTTTGCCAATCCCGGAACGCCTTCCAGCAATATATGGCCATCCGACAAAAGACCTATCAACAAAGACTCAAGCAAATGTTTCTGCCCTACGATTACTTGGTCCATCCCCTTGAAAATCATATTGACGAAACCGCTTTTACTTTCAATTCTTTCGTTTAACTCACGAATATCAACTGTTTGACTCATAAAAAATATTTATTATTATTTCTAAAATCATTTCAAAATAAACTCTGCAAAAGTATAAATGTTAAATTGTGATTGAAATAGTTTTCCAGTTAAAAATGATTAATTATATCTATAAGTTCTCAAATTTAGTGTTTATTATAACTAATCGCCAGATTTTTAGCTTTTCCAACCGATTCCTCACTCGCTGCATCAATGCCGTATTTTTGAGCGGGAGGAATGATTATCTCCAATCCTTCCGGTAGTATGTCCGGATTTTTGATGTGATTTTTGTTTTCCTCGTAAATATACACCCAAAAAGCTCTGTTGCCATATTTTTTTAATGCAATCGAAGCCAAGCGGTCGCCACGTGTAATTGTTCTTTTTTCGCCTGCGTCCGGTAAAATAGTTGCGATCGTATCTTGCGGTAGCGGTTCCTGTTCCGGCAATACCTGCTCCGGCGCTTGCAAAACATATTCTTGTTTACTGCCTTTTTGTACAGGCTCTCCAAACGGATTCATATTGATAACAAACTCTATACCTGTCACAACGACAATCACAAAGACCGCTATCAACCAAAATGGAAAATGTTTTTCTTCTTTAAATTTCGCAGATTCAGGCAAAACCGTCACCGATTGCTTTTCTTCAATTTCTTCAATCTTTTCAACTGTTTCTATTTCTTCAGCCTTTTCAATTTCTTCAACTGATTCAATTTCTTCCGTGGTTTCTATTTCTTCAAGCGTTTCAATATTTATATTTTCTTCTATTTCAATTGGTTCAAATAAAGAAAAAGGCTCATTAATCGCTTGTGCCAGCTGTTTCTCAGGAGAAAAGGCCACCTTGTAATGTGCCGGAATCAAAACCCTTTTGCCGGTGACGACGTCCACACTTTCGCGATTTTCTACAGACGACAACTTGAATGTTCCTAAATCTTTTATTTTCAATAATTTATCAGAAAGGATAGCATCACTTGCCACTTCGAAAAATTCTCGAAGGAAAGATTCTGCTTCTTTTTTGGAAATTGCTTCTTTTTCAGCCAGCCGCGTAGCCAAATCCTGTATGTTGATTTTCTCATTCATGGTTTAGTTCCTTAATTTTTTTATTGAACGAGGGGGAGGCTTTAAATTTGACAACTAATTTGGGTGGAATGAGCATTCTTTTCCCGGTTTCCGGATGCACATTTATCCTTTCATCTCGCTTTTTTACTTCAAAATTTCCGAAGTTGGTAATCGAAATTATATTGCTTTCGATTAATTCAGCGGTAAGCGAGGCAACCATATTATCCAATCTCTTTCCGGCTTCCGGTTTGGATAATTTCAGTTTTTGAGCCAATACGGCGACTAATTCGGTAGCGTTCATGTGTTATTATTTCCGTTCATTATTCAATCATTCCGAATAAATCAAAAGATTGTGTTCCTGTAATTTTAACGGGATAAAATGTTCCGGGAACCAATTTTTTGTTTTTGCCAATCAAGATTTCCGTATCGACTTCCGGAGAATCGTATTCGGTTCGTCCGATATAAAAATCGGATTCTTCACGGTCAATGATGGCCTTGAGTGTCTGCCCGACTTTATTTTCACTGATTTCGGCAGCAATTTGCTCCTGAACAGACATCAGTTCCTCCATCCGTCGGTTTTTGATTTCCGGTTCGATATTGTCTTTGTAATGCCGACCGGAATACGTCCCTTCTTCTTCCGAGTAAGGGAAAGCGCCCAACCGTTCAAAACGCATTTCCCGGACAAACGCCAGTAAGTCGGCAAAATCCGCTTCGGTTTCACCGGGATGTCCTACCATCATGGTGGTACGAAGATGAATACCCGGCACTTCCTGCCGAATTTTCTGAAGCAATGCCACGGTTTCCGCTTTTGAAATATTCCGTCGCATAATTTTTAACATAGCGTCGCTGCTGTGCTGAAGTGCAATATCCAAATATTTGCAAATATTTTCCCTTTCACGCATTAACGGCAGTATAGCTAATGGAAATTGAGCCGGATAAGTATAATGAAGACGCATCCATTCCACACCGGGAATGTCGGATAGGCGTTTGAGCAGTTCCGCCAGACAGAATTGTTTATACAAGTCTTTCCCATAATAACTTAAGTCTTGCGCAATCAGTTGAAACTCTTTGACTCCCTGCCCTGCCAACAAACGGACTTCCTGTTCGATTGCTTCCATGCTTCTCGACTGGTATTTCCCTGTGATAATGGGAATAGAACAGTAGGCGCATGTACGATTGCAACCCTCTGCAATTTTCAAATAAGTGTAATGAGAGGGCGTGGTCAGTGACCTTTCGGAAGACAGTTCCGGCAAATAAGATTTTCCCAGGTCGGACAACAATTCTTTCCAATTGAATTTGCCATAGAATTTATCGACAGCAGGGATGAGTTTTTCCAAATCTTTCCGGTATCTTTCCGAAAGACATCCCATCACAAAGAGTTTTTTGATTTGTTTGTTTTTTTTTGCTTCTCCGAATGCAAGAATCATATCAATAGATTCCTGTTTTGCACTTTCAATAAATCCGCAGGTATTGATTACCACAATATCGCCACTTGTTTTTTCCGGGTCGTGGGATACCAAATAGCCGTTAGCGGTAAACTGGCGCATCAGTAATTCCGAATCAACCAAATTTTTGGAACAACCCAATGTAATGATATCGACCTTATTTTTTTTCATTGCCAAACAAGGAATCTACAAATTCCTTTTTTCTGAATACCTGTAAGTCTTCCAAACCTTCGCCCAAACCAATATATTTCACCGGAATCCGGAACTGGTCGGAGATTCCGATAACCACGCCGCCTTTGGCTGTACCGTCCAATTTGGTGACGGCCAAAGCGCTTACATCAGTTGCTGCGGTAAACTGTTTGGCTTGTTCAAAGGCGTTCTGACCGGTAGAACCATCCAAAATCAGCAAGACTTCGTGAGGCGCATCCGGAACGACTTTTTTCATCACATTTTTTATCTTGGTCAGTTCATTCATCAGGTTGATTTTGTTATGAAGTCGGCCGGCCGTATCAATAATTACCACATCTGCCTGGTTGACGACAGCCGAATGTAGGGTATCATAAGCGACGGACGCCGGGTCGGAACCCATTTTTTGTTTGACAATAGGTACACCCACACGTTCGCTCCAGATGGTCAATTGTTCCACGGCAGCAGCGCGGAAAGTATCGGCAGCGCCTAAGTATACTTTTTTACCGGCTTTTTTGAAATGATAAGCCAATTTGCCGATGGTAGTGGTTTTACCCACGCCGTTTACGCCGACAACCATGATTATATACGGTTTTTTGTCGGTCGGCAAATCAAAATCTTCCGGATTGTCCGTATCGCTACCCATCAGCATAGACGCAATCTCGTCACGGAGGATATGAGTAAGTTCTTGTGAATCAATGTATTTCTCCCGAGCAATCCGGGATTCAATCCGACCGATGATTTTCAGGGTTGTTTCCACACCCACATCCGAAGTAATCAGGACTTCTTCCAAATCGTCCAAAATATCTTCGTCAACTTTCGATTTTCCGGCAATAATGCGGGTCAATTTCGAAAATACGTTTTCTTTGGTTTTGGACAATCCCTTATCCAAAGTTTCTTTGTTGTCTTTTGAGAAAAAATTAAACAGGCTCATTCCGCAGTATAAATTAATATGACATGTAAGATTGATGCAAAGGTACATAAAATTTTTCTAAAAACGAGGTGAGTAATGCACTTTATTTCGGTCTTTTTCTGTAGCTGAAGAAAATAATTTATTTTTTATGCCATTCAACCATTTTATTCTGAATAAATGGCAAGGATGTTTTTCTTGAGAATTCAAATATAATTATTACCTTTGTATACATGAACGCTTTCTTAAAAAACTGTGGAATTTTTGTGTTGATTATTGGGGAATTGTTCCTCATTTTCCCCTTTTTCACACAGAAGCAGACCAACGGGACTTTGCTATCCGGGTGGATTCTGATTATTATCGGCTTTATTTTGTATATCCTTATCAATAAAAAAAGCCGCTAAAAAACGGCTTTTCTATAAGACAAAACTTACCTTCTCGTAATAAATCATTGACTAAGTTCATTCACACACTCTGTAACTAATAATGAATATTTTGAAATGGCTTTCACAAGCAACGGCAAAAAGAGATAATTTTTAATTTAACCACCTCAATAACTACTACAAAGAGGAGGATATTTCTTGTCTCTTTCATAAATGTACAAAAACTGTGCCAAATCTGAGTTTTTTAAATATTAAATTCAAATATTTGTCCGTACTCAACGGGAAATTCAAAAGTTTTGTCAATGGAAAATATTTTTAAATAGCTATGTATTAGTCTAATAACACCTGCATGAGTAAATAAACACGCTGATTTTAAATTGAATGATTTTAATTCATCCATAAAAGAATTTACTCTTTTTTGCATCATAGCGTAAGATTCTCCATTTTTTGCCGGATAATTCAACCAATCGTTCAACCAATCTTTGGCTGCCGGATTATCAATTTCCATCCATGATTTCATTTCCCAATCACCGAAATTCAATTCCCTGATTCTGGTCTCCAAAATGGGGAATTCGAATCCACAATATTTTGCCAATAATGTACATCTTGATAGTGGACTTGAAAATACTTTATCAAATGTTTTTCCTGCCAGGTTTTCTTTCACGGTTGCAGCCTCAGCACAAAATGAAGCCTTCAAAGGCACATCCGAAAATCCGTAGCATACTCCTTGGGGAACATCAACCGAGGTATGTCTGACCATTATTAGTTTCATAACTTATTTTTTTATTGCTTCGTAAATAACATCCTGAATCCGGGTGCGGATATTCAATTCCATTAAATTTTTATGCGTCCGAGACGGATAAACCCGATTGGATAAAAATATATAAATCAGTCCATTATCCGGGTCTACCCAAAAGCAGGTGCCGGTATAGCCTGTATGTCCGTAAGTCGAGGCTGGCGCCGAAGCGCTTGTCGGACTTGAAGCGGGTCGTACCGTGTCCGGTTTATCGAATCCTAATCCACGCCTGCTTATCGTACTTTTGGTTTCCGTAAAAGTTTTAACAGTTGCTTTACTCAAGTACCGTTCACCTCCGTATTCGCCTGAATACAGCAGCATTTGTACTATTTTTGCCATATCGTTGGCATTGGAAAACAAACCGGCATTTCCCGAAACCCCGCCCATTACAGCTGCCGCTTCATCATGCGGATAGCCGATAAGAATTTGGGTTCTCCAAAATTCATCATTTTCAGTCGGAGCGATATTTAACTTGTTTATTTTTTTCAATGGAAGGAAACCGATATAATTAGCGCCTAATCCGGCAAAAAAATGTTGCGCTAAATAGTTGTCAAATTTCTGCCCTGAAACGTGCTCGGTTACTTCTTTCAACAACATAAAATTTAAATCACTGTACAAATAAGCCTTCTTTTTGCTTAGCTTAGCATCGGCTATCTCTTTCAAAACATCTTTATGGAAATTATCGCTGATATAAAAACTATCTGCAACTTGCTTCCTTATACCGGGTTTGGACGTTTGAGAAACTTTATCGGAATAAAAATCAAAATCGGTGCGCATATATACATCCGTATCATATTGTATGCGAAAAGTAAAATCCCGGTGGGACGAAAAAAGTTTTCCCGTATAACTGTTCGTATCTATCAACAGTTGGTAGAACGGAATAAAAGCAGGTAATCCGGATTCATGAAACAAGGCATTCTGAATCGTGATATGACTTTTATCCGTGCCTTTTAACTCGGGAACAAACAGGCTTATCGGATTGGATAATGAGATTTTCTTTGTATCGTATAATTTCATAATGGCCGGAACTGTAGCAATGGCTTTGGTAACAGAGGCCAAATCGTAAACATCGGTATTTCGAACGGCATGTGTGCCGGCATAATCAAAATGTCCGAACGATTTGTGGTAAACCACTATGCCGTCTTTGGCGACCAAGACTTGGCATCCGGGGAAAGCTTTATTTTTAATTCCTTCATATACAATAGGCTCTATTTTCTTTAATACCTCCGAAGACATCTTTGCTTCCAAAGGTTCCTGATAAGATAATCTGACTTTTTCGGTTGCCAATCCATCGCCGTATTGAAACAAATCCGAAATCGTGACCGGTAATTTTCCCTTTGCCGGTACGCCTCCCATAAGTACTTCCGCAGTTGCTTTTTGTGCATAATCCGTATTTTCGTATGCCAAAACCACTGATTGGGATGAAGCAATACTGCGTGTATATTTTCCAATACGGTATGGCGAAGTGAAAAAACAAAGATGCACTTCTTTTTCTTTTGTTAATGTCTGAAGCGCTTCGAAATCATCGATTTTTTCGGAATGAATACCACAGATAATCCTGTTGTAATTGCGTAATTGAGCGGGCAAAACGATGGGATTATTCTTGCAATCAGCCTCAGATAAAGTGAAAACAGCGAAATCTCCATACAGGGCCATTCGTTTTTGAAATTCCAATCCGGTATCCGCCCCAATTGACAGGATAGCTATTCTATTTTTATTCAGTTGTTTAATTGGAATTACCTTTTCTTTGTTTTTGAGTAAAGTGATGGCTTCATCGTTCAATTTCCGAACCAGCCATGCTGCATAATCCGAATTGATTTTGCGAGAGAGGTTTTTGGTTTCGACCGGTTTATAATTGTTCAGTCCGACAATATATTTATACTGAAGTACTTTTAAACATTTTTCTTCAATAAGGGATAGCGGCAAAAGGCCTGACTCTATTGCTTTTTTTACAGAGAGAAACTCATCTGCCAATTTGTTGGGATTCAATAGAATGTCATTACCGGCCAATAATGCTTGTACACAAATTGTATTTTTTCCGCTCGTAGCGCCTTTCATAGCCAGGGCATCGGTAAATGCCAGGCCGTCGAATCCTAAATCGTTTTTTAACAGATTATTGACAATACTCGGAGACAAAGAAGAGGCTAATCCGGAAGTCTTGTCTAAAGCAGGGATAGATAAATGAGCGGTCATTATACCGGCAAAACCTTCTCGGATAAATTGAATAAAAGGATAGAGTTCGATTTTATTCAACCGGGTTTTGGAATGGTTGATTTTTGGTAACGTTTTGTGAGAATCTTCGGAAGTGTCGCCATGACCCGGAAAATGTTTTGCGACGGCAATAATTTTTTTGCTTTCCAAGCCTTTCGCGTAAGCCACTCCTTTTTCGGCAACCGATTGTTGTATTTCTCCGAAAGCACGTGTCCCGATAACCGGATTATTGGGATTTATATTAACATCAATTACAGGTGCAAAATTAATATGGACGCCCAATTCCAGCAGTTCACGGCCCACTTCTTCTCCATAGAGACGGATAAGTTCATTGTTGGAAACAGCGCCTAACATCATATTTTTCGGGAAACGGGGTGTATCCTCCAAGCGCATGGATAAGCCCCACTCTCCGTCGAATGAAATCAACAACGGTATCCGGCTGGTATTTTGGTACAGGTTAATACTTTCGGCTTGGTCTTGTAGCGTTCCTTTGGAAAAAAGAATGCCTCCGATTTTTAGTTCCCGGATATTTTTTAAAACGGCAGGTCGCGCCGAGGCTTCAGGCGCAGCAGTTAGCATAAACAATTGACCGATTCTTTCGTCTAAGCTCATCGAATCGAAGATAGAATCAGCCCACTGTTTCATTTTCAGTTGGTCGACTTGCCGGTACAGGTTTGGTTTATTCTGAGCCGGTACAAAGGAGTAAACAAGCAACAACAATCCCAATACCAGTAACCAAATTTTCATTTTACTTCCTCCATGACAATATCCAAACGCCCGGTATAAATCCCGTATGCTCCGGTTTGATTAATAACAACTTCTTTGCCGTCAAGATTTAAACGCCGGTCGGGTTGCTGAAGGAATGTATGTGAATGTCCGCCGAGAATTATATCAATATTGCGGCTTTGTTTGGCCAAAGTGATGTCACCAATCTGGTCTTCCGAAGGGAAATAACCCAAATGTGACAAGCAAATAATCAAATCACATCCTTTTTTCTCTTTCAGAAAGGAGGCTACTCTGTTTGCCGCTTCAACCGGATCGGAATATTTCACTCCGGCATAATTCTGCTTTGCTACCAAGCCGTCCGGATCCACCGTGAGGCCAATAAGTCCGATAGTTATCCCATCCTGTTCCAAGATTACATATTCTTTTGTCAAACCTTCTACAGGAGTACCTGAAAAGTCTAAATTTGTACTGATAAAAGGAAACTTCGTCATCCGGAGCATATCGGACAGAAAAGTCAATCCATTGTCAAATTCATGATTGCCCAGACAAGCGGCGTCTATTTTCATATAATTAGCCACAGCCATTTCCACTTCGCCTTTGAACATATTGAAATAGGGCGTTCCTTGTACAAAATCACCGCTATGAAACAACAACACATTTTCAGATTCTGCACGAACCTGTTCTATATAAGCATTCTGACGGACTACACCCCCTTTGTCGGGATTCCGTGAATCGTTGCCGGGAAACGGCTCAATCCGACTATGGGTATCGTTCAGATGCAGTATCACAAGCGATTTATGCTGCGCTGCAAGTAAAAGAGGAAATGCGAGTAATAGTACTATTAATTTATTCCTCAATCTTAATTCTATTATCTGTTTTAGCATCAATTCGTTTATTTTCAGTTGTTAATTTCTTTACAAATTCTATCATCGCATCGCGAAGCGTTATATTCAAATCGGTATATTCTACGGCTTGGGTAAGCGCTTCCATCCCACTGTTTCCTTCCGCCAGAAAATCAATTGTGACTATCCGGTAAATTTTGTTTTCATCCAAAGTTTGTCCACTTATTTTCAGTGATTTAATCTTTCTTTTTTGGATGACCAATTCTATCCCTTTCGATAATCCTTCTCCGCCATGAAAAGCGATAAAATCGAAAAATGCTTTTACTGCTTTTCCTTGCAGTTCAAGCAAAACGAGCCGATTTTCAAAAGGATAGACCTCATACAGATTCCCGACAGTGACGGGTCCTTCATTGAGCGTAGCCCGCAGGCCTCCGTTATTTACTACGGCAAAATCAATATGCCCCCACGAACCGGATGCATAATCCTGCATCGCATCGGTGGTGAAATTTGTCAGCAAACTTTGCGGAAATCCTTTTGTCAAAGTTTTGTCGGCAAATCCGATTTCCTGATTCATTTCTACATTTAATTTTGTTTTGTAGGCATCCACTAAAGCAACAATTCCGGGGTCGGCCTTGTTATCCCAATCGCTATTCATTTCTATCCGGGCGCCTTCAATACTTTTTACTGCATACTGTTTTTTACTACATGCAGTAAAGAAAGTCGCCAAGACAAAAAGTAGCGGTACAAATAATTTAACTTTCATCATTCATCCAATTTTCTGCTTTTCTTACTTTTTTAAATAAATCGGAAGCAAATACAAAATCATTCAATTTTTTGTTTGTTGATGTCATGATTTCGTCTTTGGTTCCCTCCCATGCTTTTTCTCCTTCGTAGATAAACATGATTTTTTCTCCGATATTCATTACGGAGTTCATATCATGCGTATTTATCACGGTTGTCATATTGTATTCTTTTGTGATACTGTGTATCAAATCATCTATCAGCAAGGCTGTTTTGGGGTCTAAGCCCGAATTTGGCTCATCGCAAAAAAGGTACTGGGGATTGAGTGCGATGGCACGGGCGATAGCGACCCTTTTCATCATTCCTCCGCTGATTTCGCCCGGATATAAATGGTCGGCATCGGTCAGATTCACACGTTCTAAACAAAATTTAGCCCGTTTTTCGCGCACTTTCCAACTGTCGCGGGTAAACATGGTTAAAGGAAACATCACGTTTTCGAGGACTGTCATTGAATCGAACAGCGCCGAACCTTGAAACAACATTCCCATCTCTCGGCGGAGATTTTTCAGTTCCGTCTTCTTCATGGCCGTCAGGTTCCGTTTGTCGTACAAAATCTCACCTGAATTCGGTCTCAATAAGCCAATCAAGGTTTTTATCATGACTGTTTTTCCGGACCCGCTACGTCCGATAATCAGATTTGTTTTCCCTTTATCGAAAACCGTAGAGATATTTTTCAATACTTCTTTTTTGTCGAATGATTTATCTATATTTTTTACTTCTATCATTTTGCGAGCATTAATTGGGTTATAACCAAGTCGAATGTCAAGATGAGTACGCTACTCATCACTACGGAATCCGTACTTGCTTTTCCAACCTCCAAAGCGCCTCCTTTTACATAATAGCCGAAAAAAGAGGCAATGGAAGAAATTATAAATGCAAAAACCATGGATTTTACAATGGAATAGCCGATATAAGATGATTCAAACCAATACCGAATGCCGTATTCATACTTTGTGACGGTTATCATATCCGTCGCAAATGCAATGAAATACCCACCCATGATTCCAAAAAACATACTGAATATAACCAGTACCGGGATGAAAGCCATAAAGGCTACTATTTTCGGGAAAATCAAATAATTAGCCGAGTTTACACCCATAATCTCCAGGGCGTCGATTTGCTCCGTTACCCGCATGGTTCCCAATTCGGAAGCAATATTTGAACCCACTTTCCCGGCCAGAATTAAACACATGATGGTTGAAGAAAATTCCAATAAAATTACTTCCCGTGTGATATATCCTACGGTGGAGTCCGGAATCAGAGGCGATTGGATATTTAATGCAACCTGAATGGTTAACACCGCACCGATAAAGGTGGAGATGAATATCACAATCCACAACGAATCTACCCCCAATTTGTATGCTTCTTTCAGGGTTTGCCTGAAAAACACACTCCATCTTTCCGGGACAGTCAGTGTCCGGAGTATTAAAATCACATACCTTCCGAATTTTTCAAGCGCCTTTATTAACATACAAAATCCTATTGATTTATATTTTTAATCTGCAAATGTAATGATTTTTTACTACTTTTGCCACAAAATACAGTTAAGTCTATGGAACAAATGATTCTTCGTACGGAAGATTTGGTAAAAAGATATAGAAACCGGACTGTGGTCAACCATGTTTCGATTAATGTAAAGCAAGGAGAAATTGTTGGTTTATTAGGTCCGAATGGCGCCGGAAAAACCACCACTTTCTATATGGCGGTAGGTTTGGTAACGCCGAACATGGGTAAAATTTTTCTGGGAGAGATGGATATTACTAAATTCCCGGTTTATAAACGCGCCCGAAACGGAATCGGCTATCTGGCGCAAGAAGCATCCGTTTTCCGTAAATTGTCGGTAGAAGATAATATCAGAGCTGTCTTAGAAATGACAGACCAGCCTGTCAGCTATCAAAAAGAAAAATTAGAAAGCCTGATTGCCGAGTTCGGGCTGCATAAAGTTCGCAAAAACTTAGGAGACCAACTGTCCGGAGGCGAACGCCGTCGAGTAGAGATAGCGCGATGCTTGGCTATCAACCCGAAATTTATCATGCTTGATGAACCTTTTGCCGGTATCGACCCGATTGCCGTGCAGGATATTCAACAGATTGTCGGGGAATTAAAACACAAAAACATCGGCATCCTGATTACCGACCACAATGTACACGAGACCCTGAGTATTACCGACCGTGCTTACCTTTTATTCGAAGGGAAAGTATTGTTTCAGGGAGTTGCTGAAGAATTGGCCGAAAACCCGATTGTCCGGGAAAAATATTTGGGATGGGATTTCGAACTGAGAAAGAAAGTTTTGTAGAGCAGGATAGTTACAATGTGGACGGTATTATGCGACTAAATAAATTTTGGAAGATGAAATTTCTTATTGATACAAAAGCTTCAGGAAACCCACACATAACACATTATGAACATTCCAATAGAAGAACAAAACAATCTAATGATTTATCAATCAAATGAAAATAAAGAAAATACTTAAGATTTCACTTTTAGTGATTATACTTTTAGTGGTATTTCGTTTTATATATATCCTATTTTGCTTAACTAAAATTAATCTTTGGCAAAATAAAATCGGCGAAATCTTACCCGATACATTTAAGATTGAATTACCGGTGATAAGGAACCAAAGAAATTATTTTTGCATTAGATGCACTGTGAATGACAAATATGAAGCAGATTTTATAATTGATACCAAAGCAAGCCCTCTGGCAAAAATGGAAACTGTTAATGATTTTAATGCGAATTATTTGGGTAATTTTCCTGTTTCAAGTTCAAACTTTTACGGTCAAAAAGAAAAATTACCTTTATATTTTTTTTATAGCTTTAGAATACAATCTCTTTCATTTAAAAAACCGTTGTTTAAAGGTATTTCAAAATCAAATGCAATGTATGATTTAATGGATAACGACGTCGTCGGAAAAGATATCATAGAACAATTATTTTGGAAATTTTCTTTAGACAAAGGAAAAATTATGCTGTTTTCAAATAAAGACTCTTTGTTTCTTTGCAAAGAAACAGAAAATTATGTAAAAATCGAACGGGAAGAACAAATTATGAATAGTAGAATCACAATAAATTGTTTGCCGGTTTTGCCTGAAAGGCAATATCTTCATAACCGCAGGTAAGGCGTTAGCCGCAACCTGCGGGAGTAAAGTAAACGCCACACAACAACCACTGCCTGAAAGGCAGGACTTGTGCGAAAATTCCTGCCTTTCAGGCAGTGGGTTGTATTTTCACTTCTTCTGCAGGCTACGCTATCGCTTGCCTGCGGTTATGAAAATTTCGCCTTTCAGGCGGATAGCACCTCAAAAAAAGTATTAGCCGTTGATTTAAGGGTTTGCAAATTACATAAAACCCGCATGCAAAAGTTGCGTCAAAGAGGATGAAAAAGGCTTATTTTTGTTTCAAAGTGACGGTGTAAATATTTTTTCCTTGTTTTTCCGATATAAAACAACCTTATTCAATTTTCCCAATAATCTCATTCAAAGCGATAGCCAAACCTTCCGTATCTTTGCCGCCTGCTGTAGCAAAATGAGCCTGTCCGCCGCCACCGCCTTTGATGTGCTTGGCTGCCTCCCGGATAATTTGAGAAGCATCCAGTCCCGAATTTACCAAATCATCACTCAGCATCAGCGTCAACGAAGGTTTGCCATCCAACTCGGTGGCGCCTGCAAAAAAGAAATTTTCAGGAAATTCGCCCCTCAACTGAAACGCAATGTCTTTGACAAGTTCGGCAGGAAAAGGCCCTTTGATTACATACAGATTGACGCCATTCACCAACTGCCGGTTGTCTATCATCTGCCTTTTCACTTGCTGTACCCTTTCTTTCATAAATTCTTCAACTTGTTTTTTCAAACCGGTATTTTCTTCGAAGAATTTTTTGATAGCCTGTTTCAGGTCGGGTGCATTACTGAAAAAACTGCGGACATCTTTGAGTAAATCCTGCTGTGCGTAGAAATATTTTTCGCAAGCTTCGGCGGAAATAGCTTCGATACGACGGATACCGGCAGCAATCGAACTTTCACCAATAATCCGAAAAGCGCCTATCATACCGGTAGATGCAATATGTGTCCCTCCGCAAAGCTCAACCGAAGAACCGAATTTAACCACCCGCACATCGTCGCCATATTTTTCACCAAACAAAGCCATAGCGCCCATTTTTTTAGCCTCGGCAATCGGGAGATGACGCGCTTCGTCCAACGTAATATTTTCCCTGATTTTCGCGTTGACCCGCTTTTCCACTTCCCTGATTTCTTCATCGGTCAGTTTCTGGAAATGAGAGAAGTCGAAACGCAGGATATCCGGCGAAACAAACGAACCTTTTTGTTCTACATGCTTGCCTAAGATTTCCCGTAATACCTCGTGCAACAAGTGGGTTGCCGTATGGTTACATTCTGTCGCCCGTCTTTTTTCAATATTGACGTCGAGCAAAAATTCATCGTCCGGATTTTCCGGCAAACGTTTACTCAAGTGTACAGCCAAATTATTTTCCCGCTTGGTATCAAATATTTCAAGCGTTTTCCCGTCCGAATCGGTCAAGCGGCCGCAATCGCCCACCTGGCCGCCCATTTCGGCATAGAAAGGCGTCTTGTCGAAAACAAGCTGGAAATATTCTGCATTCTTTTGTTTTACTTTTCGGTAACGAAGTATTTTTGCATGAACCGAAGTGTCGTCGTAACCGACAAATACCGATTCTCCTTCCCGCAAGGAAATCCAATCGCCCGTTTCAATAGCGGCCGCATTTCTGGCGCGTTCTTTCTGTTTTTGCATCTCCGTATCAAAGCCTTCCTTGTCGATATCCATTTCATGCTCCCGCAAAATCAGTTCGGTCAAGTCGAGCGGAAAACCATAAGTATCGTATAAAACAAAGGCATCTACACCTTTGATACGGGTTTTATGACTTGCACGGGCGTCAAATATCATCTTATCAAGCAATTTGATGCCGTTTTCCAGTGTTCTCAGGAAAGATTCTTCTTCCTCCCTGACCACTTTTTCTATCAGGTTTTGTTGAGATGCCAATTCGGGGTAAGCATCTCCCATTGTCTCTACCAGCACCGGAATCAGTTTGTACATGAATGCTTGCTTTTGTCCGAGGAACGTGTAGCCGTAACGGACAGCGCGACGCAGAATCCGTCGGATTACATAGCCTGCTTTGGCATTGGAAGGCAATTGTCCGTCGGTAATTGAAAAGGCGATGGTACGGACATGGTCGGCCACCACACGCATGGCAATATCTTTCCCTTTGTCCGCTCCGTATACGCAAGCGGAAATGCGGGCGATTCCCTTGATGACAGGCTGAAAAACATCTGTGTCATAGTTGGATATTTTCCCTTGAACGGCCATACACAAACGCTCAAAACCCATACCGGTATCAATCACCTTGTTGGGCAAACCTTCCAGAGAACCATCTGCTTTGCGGTTGAACTGCATAAAAACCAAGTTCCAGATTTCGATGACCTGCGGATGGTCGTGATTCACCAAAAGCAGTCCATCGACTTTCGCTCTTTCTTCGTCCGGACGGATGTCGATGTGAATTTCCGAACAGGGGCCACAAGGACCTGTATCACCCATTTCCCAAAAATTATCTTTTTTGCTCCCATTCAGAATCTTGCCTTCAGGAAGATATTGCCCCCAATAAGAAGCAGCCTCATCGTCGCGCCCAAGATTTTCCGAAGGACTTCCTTCGAAAACGGTGACATACAGACGGTCTTTATCTAATTTCAACACGCCGGTCAGGTATTCCCAAGCATATTCTATGGCCTCTTTCTTGAAATAATCGCCGAAAGACCAGTTGCCCAGCATCTCGAACATGGTATGATGATACGTGTCGTGTCCCACCTCTTCCAAGTCATTGTGTTTGCCGCTCACCCGCAAACATTTTTGTGAATCGGCTACACGGGAATATTGAATGGGGACATTGCCCAATATGATGTCTTTAAACTGATTCATTCCCGCATTGGTAAACATCAAAGTCGGATCATCCTTGATAACCATTGGCGCTGAAAGAACAATTTTATGCTTTCTATTCTCAAAAAAATCTTTGAAAGATTGACGAATTTCTTTTGCTGTCATGCGAACTAAAACTTTAATATAATCAAATTTAACTTAAACGATTTGCAAAAGTACAATAAATAAGTTATTTTTGTCCTGATTTTAATAATTTTTATTTGATATGAGTAAAACATTTTTCCAATACAATCCGGAAACTTTGACTTACGAAAGAGTTTATCTTTCTGTAGCACAACGGATTTTGATTGTTTTCCGGCAACTCGTCATTGGAGCTGGAATCGGTGCTGTACTGTTTGGAATAGCTACTTATGCATTTGACTCGCCTCTCGAACAACAATTAAAAAAAGACAATAAACTTTTGCTAAGCCAATACCAGGTTTTGTCCCGCAGAATAGCCGAAAACGAAAAAGTGCTGGAAGAACTGACGGAACGCGATAATAAATTGTACCGTACTATTTTTAATGCGGAACCCATTCCGGCAGCTATCCGGCGGCAAGGATTTGGAGGCACCAACCGGTATGAGTTTCTTCTGGATATACCCAATTCCGATTTGGTGATTGCTACTACACAAAAATTGGACATGATGTCCAAAGAGTTGTATGTACAGTCTAATTCTTATGACGAATTGATTGATTTAATCAAAAATAAAGAAGAACGAATGAAAAGTATTCCGGCTATCCGCCCGCTTTCCAGTAGAGATTTCAAAGATGTATCTTCCGGTTTCGGGATGCGTGTACATCCGATTTGGGGAGATCTCCGTCCGCATACGGGAATTGATTTAACGGCCGAAGCAGGTAGCCCGATTTACGCAACCGGCAATGGGGTTGTTGTGTCTGCGCAATGGGAAGGTGGTTATGGATATTGTGTGGTTATCAATCACGGATTCGGCTATAAATCGCTTTATGGTCATTGTAAAGAGATGATAGTCAGACCGGGACAAAAAGTTGTACGGGGACAGAAAATTGCTACCGTAGGTATGACCGGAGATGCAAGCGGCAACCACGTGCACTACGAAGTCAGGGTGAAAGATAAAATTGACAATCCGGCTAAGTATTTTTTCATGGACTTGACTCCGGAAGAATACGAAGAAATGCTGTTTGTCTCCGAAAACAGATAATCGCATTCCGGCAAATGAAACCTTTTACCCAGAAAAAGATTCTTTATTCCATCAAAGAAGTTGCAGACGAATTTGGCGTTAAAACTTCTTTGCTAAGGTATTGGGAAAAAGAGTTCGATTTCATCCACCCTGTAAAATCGGCAAAAGGCACCCGTCAATACAGCGGAAAAGATATTGAGAATATTCGCCTTGTCTATCATTTAGTAAAAGAAAAAGGCTTGACTTTAACCGGCGCTAAACAAAGATTAAAAGACAACGGCGGACAATTAGCCAATAAAGAAAGTGTCATACTCCGCCTGCAAAATGTGCTTTCCGAATTGCAGGATTTGGAAGCGGCGTTCGGCGAAATTACGAAGCAACTTCCGCCTGCGTGAATCAGTCTATTTTCTTTACGCTTTTTACGCCTTTTATTTTCTGCAAACGGGATGATAATTGATTGATATCATCCATATCGTGAATGAAAACATCGATGACGCTTTCAAATAAGCCATCAAGCGAATCAATGACCAATTTCCGCATATTAACGGATAATTCATTCGTAATTGCCTGTGTAATATCATTCAAAACGCCCATCCGGTCGATGCCTTTGACTTCTATTTTACAAGGGAAAGAAAATACTTTGTGTCCTGCCCATTCGCACGAAATGATACGGTCGCCGAAACGGGTTTTTAGCGTAAGCGCCTGTGGGCAGGAACGCTTGTGCACTTCCAAATGCCCATCGTCCTGAATAAAACCCAAGACTTCTTCACCCGGAATAGGATGGCAACAGGAAGAAGTTATATAATTTTTTTGAAAATCAGCTTCATCTAAGATATAGGTTTTCTTACGGTCAATCTGTCTGGCATCCAACAGCGGCGTATCCACGGTTTTCGTTTCGTTACTGTCCTTCGTCCCCGCGCTAAATGTCTTTTTTACATATTTCATGAGAAAATTATCCGTTTTCTCCTTGAGTATTTTTTGGGGATTCTCCGGTAATTCCAATTGTTTTTCGGCAAGTGCATAATAAAGGGCTTCCTTTTTAGGATAACCGTAGAAAGCGAGAAATTTATCTAAAATCTGAACAGAAAATTCTATCTCCGCTTTTTCTAAACAGGCAATCAACAGTTGTTCCCCTTCTTTTATTTTCTCCTTTTTTTGCTTTTTCAGGAAAGATTCTATTTTGGTTTTCGCTTTAGCCGTAGTAACAAAATTAAGCCACTCCGACTGGGGTTTTTGGGAACGGGAAGTCAATATTTCAACCTGATCGCCGGAAGATAATTTATAACTTAACGGCGCCAAAGCATGATTCACTTTTGCTCCAATACATTTATCGCCCACATTGGTATGGATTTCATAGGCAAAATCCAATGCGGTAGCTCCCTGAGGCAAAGTCTTGATTTCTCCTTTAGGCGTAAAAATAAATATCTCTGAAGCATACAGATTCAGTTTGATGGTATCCAAAAAATCCATGGCATTGGGACTTGGCGCTTCTAATACATCCTGAATCCTTTCCAACCAACGGTCCAATTCCGTTTGCTCTTCTATGGTATTCCGGCCGCCATACTCTTTGTATTTCCAATGGGCTGCCAATCCTTTTTCATCAATCTCGTCCATTTTGGCGCTCCTTATCTGTATTTCTACCCACTGTCCATCCGGACCCATCACCGTCAGATGGAGCGCTTGATAACCATTGGCTTTGGGATGACTCACCCAATCCCGAATCCGGTCGGGACGCAAGCTGTACAAGTTAGTAATAGCCGAATAAATATCCCAACATTGCTTTTTTACATCCACATCGGGTTTCGGTTCAAAAACAATCCGTACCGCAAAAATATCGTAAATCTCATCAAAATTCACTTTTTTCGCTTGCATTTTGTTCCAAATCGAATAAATGGACTTTACCCGTTCCTGCATTTTATAGCGAATTTCCAGTTCGTCTAACTTTGGAGAAAGCGGCGTAGCAAAATTTTGGTAGATTTTCTCCCTGTTTGCAGCCGTAGCTTCCAATTTTTGGCTTATCTGCTTGTATTCTTCCGGGTGTTCATACTTAAAACTCAAATCTTCCAATTCGGTTTTGATGGCAAACAGCCCCAACCGGTGTGCCATCGGCGCATACAAAAACATCGTTTCACCGGCTATTTTATATTGTTTTGCGGGAAGGAGCGACCCTAAAGTTCGCATATTGTGCAAACGGTCGGCAATTTTTATCAGAATAACCCGGATATCATCCGACATGGTAAGCAACAGCCGCCGCATGTTTTCGGCTTGCGCAGATGCGGCTCCCGCGAATATCCCGCCTGATATTTTTGTTAATCCATTGACAATCTGAGCAATTTTATCTCCAAAAACGCTTCGGATATCTTCTACCGTATAATCGGTATCTTCTACTACATCGTGCAACAAAGCGGAACAAATTGAGGTGGAACCCAAACCCATTTCTTCGCTGACAATCTGAGCAACAGCTAAAGGATGCATGATATAAGGTTCTCCCGACTGCCTTTTCACCCCTTTGTGCGCGGAGTTGGCAAAAAGAAAAGCATTGTTTATAATTTCAAATTTTTGACGGTGATTCGATTGGGCATAACTTTTCTGTAGTCGCTCAAAAGCTTCCTGAATCATTTTATCATCTCCATTTGTTTTTGTATTTTTCGCTTTCCCCTCCATTTTACAATCCTCTTTTTTGTTTGTCAAATAGTCGGCACTTTAATATATTGCCCTACTTTTAATGCCGGATTTTTCGTATTATTCAATTTCATTAAATCTTCGTGCGTATATCCTCGGTATCTTTTGGCAATCGTATAATAGGAATCACCATCCCTTACTTTATAATTCGCCGTAGGTTGTTTTGAAGTGGGAGCAGCAGTCGACGAGGTCGTTGGGAAGGTTGTTTTTGCCGGTTTGGAAGCCTTTGCCACCTGACTGTTGTCAGATATTGAATACCCGCCGTTATTCACATATAGCGTCAAACTTTTACCAACAGCCACTTTTGAGGTTCTCAAGCCATTCCATTTGCGAATGGCGGAAACCGTCACGCCATACCTGTGTGCAATCGTATTCAAACTTTCACCTTTAGCTACCCGGTGAATAATTTTTTCCTGGCTATTGGAAGACGATTTGTCGACATAAGCCCGATTGGTAAATAACTCATCCGCTTTATGGCTTGCAATCTCTTTTTCCAATTCTACAAAAGCATACGCCTTAACAGTCGGTAATTTCAAAGGCTGTGGGCGATAATTTCCGGGAATAACATCCCGCTTGTACTGAGGATTCAAAGCCTTGATTTCCTCTTTGTCCATCTGAAGAATAGCTGCAATTTGGTCAAAATGAATCAATTGCTCAACCATTACCGTATCCGTAGACGACGGCAGCGTCATCTCAACAGGATATATCTTGTGATAGGCATAATAATTCATGACGTAATTGGCGGCAATGAAAAAGGGAAGATAACTTCGAGTCTCTCGCGGAAGATAAGGATAAATAGCCCAATAATCCGTTTTACCTCCTGAGCGTTTTATGGCTTTATTTACATTTCCGCCCCCGCAATTGTAGGCGGCAATCGCAAGATTCCAATCTTTATAGGTATCATACAGGTCTTTCAGATAACGGCAGGCGGCATCAGTCGATTTTACCGGGTCGCGCCGTTCGTCAATCAAACTGTTTATTTCCAATCCGTATGATTTTCCGGTCGGTAATATAAATTGCCATAGTCCGGATGCTCCGGCTCTGGAGAGGGCTGTCGGATTCAATGCCGATTCAACAATTGTCAGGTATTTTAATTCAAGGGGCAAGTCATATTTGTCCAAGGTTTCTTCTATCATCGGAAAATAAAAAGACTCTAAACCCAACATGTATTCAACCATACTTCGACGCCGGTCGACATAATAATCTATACATGTCCTAACGACACTATTATAAGGAAGTTCTATTATTTTAGGCAATCTTGACAGCCTTTCCACATAAACCGAATCGCTTACAGAAACATTTTCATTATACGCTGCATTATTAATTTTTTTGGCATAATGCGTAACATACCACGAATTTATCAGTTTATCCCAATTGGTATCCCAAGCCTCAGGCGTATAAATATCCTGCCCGGCTACTGTTCGGGGATTTGAATCACCTTCGTTTTCTTGTGCGATTTTTTTTTCCAAATCCTGCCACATCGTGACTTGCGCCGAAGCACAAACACTGAATAAAGTCGCGATTACTGCTAAAATAAATGTTTTCATTCTGTTCTTAGATTCGTAAGCTCAATTAATTAAAAAGTTAAACTACATTGCAAGCCTATAGAGCGGGAGCTTACATTTGTCCGCTCATATATAACCGGATCAATCCGCATACCCAAATCCGGGCTGATATCGAAATCAAACAATTGTGCATCCACAAATGCGTCAATAATCCAAATAGCATACACACCCACACTGATAATATAACTCATGTCACGGTATCGGCGATAGTAATCTTTTTTAGATTTCAAAGCGCTCGAAAACCAGTTTCTTTGTTCTTGCGACCAATCTACAAGGTTTTCCGGAAGCGTATAAGGTCGATAATCCGCCCATGAATTTGTCTCATCATTACTGTCATTAAAGTCTATATACGCCTTTTTATACCCGCTATATTGGGTTCCGTTCCAAGTAATTGCATACATACACCCTATAAAACTACCGTATACCAATGGCAATTTCCAATATTTCTGATTATAAATCTGCCCTAAACCGGGAAAAATGGCAGAATAAATAATCGCCCTGTTCGGATTCCGTTTGGATACCGCTTCTTTCCGCGTCATCTCTACCGAATCTTTTTCACCCATCGCTTCAAAAGAATCGACAAACAACGAATCGGGGAAAACGGCAAAATCATCTGACACGAAAGTCGTATCTTTGTTAAAAGACACACGCTCCTGCGCCTTCAGGCAAGGCGCAAAAAAAAGCAACATTAATATAAACCCGGTATATCGTTTCAAATGATTCGACTAAGTTAGGAATTATTTTTTAAAGAATCAAAAAACTGAACAATTTTCTCCAATTCAGCCTCATTTGCAAAAGCAATGCTGATTTTTCCGGCGCCTTTTTCGTTGCAGGAAAGCGATACTTTTACCCCCAGAAACGAGGCGAGGTGCTTTTTCAACAAATCATAATCGGCAGGCATTTTCTTTTTCTCCCTGGCAATAGCAACCGGCTTTTCTGCTATTGTTCCGCTTTCATTCAGTTCTCTCACAATTTCCTCGGTACGCCGGACAGAGAATCCGTATTCTAAAATCTGTTCGTAGACCATCAATTGCGTAGAGGGGTCTTCCAGGGAAAGTAGCGATTTGGCATGCCCCATATCTATTTTTTTATCCTTCAATCCTATCTGGATTTCGGCAGGCAACTTCAATATGCGCAGGAAATTGGCAATAGTCGCACGTTTTTTCCCGATACGTTCACTCAGTTTTTCCTGCGTCAGGCTATGTGTATCAATGAGCGTCTGAAAAGCCAAAGCAATCTCGATAGCATTCAGGTCTTCCCGTTGAATATTTTCGATCAATGCCATTTCCATGATATTTTCATCGCTGGCTTTTCGTATATAAGCGGGAACAGATGTAAGATCGGCCAATTTCGACGCCCTGTATCTTCTTTCTCCGGAAATAATCTGATAACGCTCCGGCTCTATTTCTCGCAAGGTTATCGGCTGAACCAATCCCAAAGATTTGATGGATGCAGCTAATTCTTCCAAAGCTTCCTGATCAAAAACGGAACGAGGCTGATCGGGATTTGCTTCTATTTTAGATAATTCCACCTCATTGATTGACGATGACCCTCCCGTATTCAAGTCATCCATTGTTATCAAGGCTTCCAAGCCTCTTCCTAAAGCGGATTTTGTTTGTCTGGACATAATTTATTTGTTTTTCTCTATCAATTCTTTCGCCAATTGCATGTGATTGTACGAACCTTTCGATTCGGGATCGTACAACAGTACCGGCTGACCGTAACTCGGCGCTTCACTTAACTTGATGTTACGCTGAATAACACTCGTGAAAACCAAGTCGCCGAAATGTTTTTTTACTTCCTCGTAAATCTGGTTTGCCAAACGCAAACGCGAATCGTACATAGTGAGCACGAATCCTTCTATTTCTAAAGTGGGATTGAGCTTCGACTTGATAATTTTAATCGTATTCAACAGCTTGGATATTCCTTCCAAGGCAAAATATTCGCACTGTACGGGAATCATAACGGAGTCGGAAGCCGTTAACGAATTTACCGTTATCAAACCCAAAGAAGGAGAACAATCTATCAGTATGTAATCATAGTCATCTCTCAATTTCTCCAGAACAGTTTTCAAGACTTTTTCCCGGCTCTCAAAACTTAACATTTCAATTTCGGCCCCAACCAGATCAATATGGGAAGGCACAATATACAAACCCGGAACTTCTGTCGGAAGTACGGCGTTTTTCGGATCCACCTGGTTGATGATACATTCATAGATCGAATTCTTCACCTCCCTGATGTTGATTCCCAAACCGGAAGAAGCATTTGCCTGGGGATCGGCATCAATCACCAACGTCTTCTTATCTAATGCCGCCAAAGAGGCTGCTAAATTGATAGTAGTTGTGGTCTTCCCCACCCCTCCTTTTTGATTTGCTAAAGCGATAATTTTTCCCATAAAAAATATATATATAATTTGGAGCACAAAAGTACTATTTTTTATTGAAAGAAATGTGCTTGATTTCCAGAAAACAAACTTTTACTGTTGATAACTTCCTGTTTTGGTTAACAACTTTCGTTGACAGCCCTACCTCAAAGAAAAAGACGCACGCCACCGGCACGCCTCAATCAACTAAAAATAACCACTATTAATCGACTAAAAATCAGTATCTTGCATCCGCTCGAAATACTTCGGTTGGTAGTCCGGTAACAATTCCGGATGGAAAATCCAAACCAAGTCTTTCAGCACATAGTCGGGATGGATGGGTAATTCTTCGTAGTAAGTGACCTTCCCTGTGTTGCAGCTGAAGATATTGCGGTTTTTAAAAGCCTCAAAACAGTTATAATTCCGGTATTCCTGTTCCAGTTCGTCATAAGTCATGCGATGGGGGCTGTTGTATTTGAGAAGCCAGATACGGGCTTTTTCGGCTTTGAGGAGCACCGATTCGAACGAGAGGCTTAACGAACCGGTGTGATTGTCGTCTTCCCATAGATAATGGGCGCCGGCGTCGTGGTAGAGATGCGCCATATAGCTGTCTCCTCCGGGGAGATACCATACGCCGTTGTACACTGTTTCGGCCAGCAGCGAAGGCCGGTCGCTGACATTTGTTGTGCGCGCTTTTAAGTTGTTATAGCGGTCAACGGTTTCGCGAAACAGAGAATCAGCCTGCATTTGCTTGTCGAAGAACAATGCCAGAAAACGAATCCATTCGGCTCTGCCGAGCGGCGAGGCTTCCATATAATCGACACATTCGATGAGCGGGATATTCAACCGGTCGATTTGTCCGTAACCCACTCCGTCTATGGGAGCGATGAAGATGGCATCGGGTCCGGCAAGCATGATTTTTTCGATGTCGGGATCGGCAGCGCGTCCCACATCGGCAATATTTCCTTTCCTGATGCCTTCCTGTATGGATGAAATCTGGATATACTGCGGCTCACATACCCCTACGAGGGTGGACAAGGCGTCAAATTCGGCGAAGAATCCGCATTGCACGGAACCCGAACTGATGGTTCGTTCGAGTGGTGTGCGTATCAGAACGCCTTCCGGAAGAGAATCGGGTAAGGCTGCATTTTTCGGAACGAGCACATAGCGTTGCAAAACAGACCGGATGTCCCATGGATTGCGAACAGTCAACAAGATATAAGCCGGATGGGTTTCGATTTGAAAACCTTGGGCGTACACGATACTGTCGGATGGCCGTTCCGCAGAGACGCCCGATTGTGCGTCTCTGCGGTTAGGCGTCTCTGCAACACGATTTTGACAAGAAAACAAAACAAAACAAAAAATGATGCAAAAATAGGATTTCATAAATTTAATAAAACACAAATGTATTGGGATTAATGCCGGTACGAATGCTTTTTTTATTTTTCCCATCCTGTCCGAAAATGTAGATGGTTCCGGGGGTAGCGTAATCCGTGTCGGCAATATAAACGTCTTTTGTTTGCGGATTTACACCGATTCCGTAAGGAATGTCTATTTTGGTTCCATCCGAAATAATCGAATTGGCAGTCAGCGTTTCCGTTTTTACATCAAATACGCCGAAGCTGCCGTTTACGCTGTAATCGGCATTATACGTAACCCCAAAGAAATAAAGCAAGTCATCGTCAATGACAAAATTCCGGTTAGCTGAAATAGCCAATTGGGTTACACTGCCTGTTTTCGTGTCGATGCGCTGCATTCCACCCGTATCTTCACCGAAGTCGCCTTGATAAGTGAGGTATAAATCACCGTATTTGTCCGCACGGATAATATAAGGATTAATGCCCACCGTGATGGTTCGTTCTTCCCGGAAACCGGCAATATCAACAACCGAAAGTGTATTTCCGGCGCCCTGACCGCCATTGGCTACATACAATTTCCCATTGACGGCGACTATCCCCTCCGGATAAGATCCGACTTTGGTTACCGCTTCAACTTTCAGCGTAGCCGTATCAATCCGGACAACGCTTCCTACTTTAGCAGAGATGGTAGCATAAATTTTGCCTTCATAAGCAGCCAGATAACGCGGCTTGAGCGGTAAAGAACCATCTTTCAATGCAATCGAATCAACGGATGCACGGGCGTACAAATCAACCACCCGGATATAAGCCGATTCATTCACGGAAACATACAGTTTGCTGCCGTAGGCGAGCATGTCTTGTCCGGTATCACCCAACTTACCGGATAAGATGTCGGTTGTAGTGTTGCCGGTTTCGAAATTGAAATAGGAAAGTCCGGCATTGTTTTTTCCCATACTGCCTTCATTCAGGATAAATACACCGTGAGAACCGGGAATGTAAGGCTCATTTTCGGGAATAGGGTCATCTTTTTCACAGGCTGTAAAAATCAACGCAAGGATGGCGAAAACGACAGGCCATTTCATCATGTAAAATAATTGTTTCATAAAAATAAATATTAAATGTATCAGTAATTAAATTTTATTCCGAAGCGGAAAGACCTGCCCGGCATCGGGTAGGAACGTACTACTTCGTATTGAACATCGAACAGGTTCAGACATTCGGCAGAGAGAGTGAACCGTTTCTGGTTCGAATTGAATGTTCGCACGAAAGAGATTCCCTGTTCAGTAAAAGGTTTCATTTGGGATTCCGGTATATTGATAGTCGAATCGTATCGTTTACCGCTGTATAATATAGTGTAATTAAATTCTATCCAGGGTGTTTGCAAGCCAATGTATCCGGATGCCGAATGGCGGGTGGCGTAAATCAGCCGTTTGTTGTAGGTCTCCTTTTGGGGGTCGGTTTTATCCAAAGCGTTCTGAAAGGTATAAACGCCGTTAATCCGCCACAAGAATTGCGGACCGGTTTGGATATGCGCTGTTGCGTTCAGGTCAAGGCCTTTGATAAGCGCTTTGCCGTAATTTCTGACAGACCAGAAAGCCATATTGGCTGTCGGAACGGCCACGATTTTGTTTTGCACCCGGTTGTGGTAGACATCACCCGATACGGAAAGATAGGGGAATATATCTCCGCAGGCTGTGGACAGGGTCAGGCCAAGATTGTATTGGCGAGCGTTTTCCGGCTTCAAGTTTACATTGGTCACCGGGGAATAATACATGTCGCCGAAAGTAGGCATGCGGAAAGTGTTTTTATAGAAAGCACGCAAGCGAACCGGAAAGGCATTGACCGGTTTTACCGAAAAACCGATATAGGGAGAAAGATGTTGGTAATGCGCGGCGGTATTTCCCGTTTGGACATCATCATCGGCAATGACACTCAACAATTTAGCTGTTATATTGAAAACCGGGATTTCATATTTTCCCGATAAAGCGCTCAACCATGATTTTCGCGAAGGTGAGACATTATTTTTCTGATTACTGCTGAAATTTCCGTAATCTCCATCGTTTGCCCAGGAAAAAGACAATTGTTCGGAGAACTTATACAGAAAAGTTGCATTCAGGTAAAACCCTCTTTGGTAAAACAAACTTTTCAGGTTTTGTTCCGGATTTGTGTAATCAGTAAAGGCAAAATCAAATTTGGCGTTGGTCTGGAAATCAATTTTTTTACCGGCCGCTTGTGTATAGTGGATTTGCGTAGAAAAATTCCGGTCGTTCAACCGTTCTCCTGCGGGCATATCCACATAGTAAAAAGCGGGGCCGGGGAGTCCGCGTTGGGCATCATAGTAAAGCGTTTTGAATAACAATTTACCTTCGTTTGCGAAATTTCCGGCGAGGTTCATTTCTACATTCCATTTATCCACATCCGAATTATTTCTTTTTTTATAATCAATCCCCCCGTCTGTATGTCCGATGGTTTGTTTAAAAGGATAATCACCATCTGATTGTAGATAATCGGCAGATACATTGGCAGAAAAAGTCTTGTTAAGGACTTGTCCGTACCATACGGAAGGATTGATAAATCCGAACGAACCGGCTTTGAGCGAAGCTTTTAGTTTTTGTTTCTTTTCTCCCTCTGCAGGAACAGATTGGGTGATTATATTCAGGGCGCCTGCCAAAGACTGGACTTTGGCCGTTTGAAAAATTTGGTCGCTTTCTCCGATATGGAAAGCAAGCATTTCCACGTTCTCCAAGGCGAAACGTCCGAGGTCGGTTTGCCCTGTCTGATAGTCGGGGACGGGGATACCATCGTAAGCTATATTGGTGTATCCGGCGCCGAGACTGCGTATGGAAACCGTTTTCAGTCCACCTACGCCGCCATAATCTTTTACTTGCGCTCCGGCGAAAAACTTTACAGCGTCGGAAACCTGTAAGGCGTTGATTTTCGCTAAATCGTCGGCTTTCAGTACTTGAACGGGGGAACTGGCCTTGAATGACGAGCCTTGAGCGCTCGCTTTCACTTCCACCTCATCCAAAGAGTGAATTTTTGTCGTATCCTGTTGCGCTGACAAGCAAGGAGCGACAAATGCCAAACAAAAAAATAAAAATAGAATATGTTTCACCATGCAATTTCACCTTTTCCTCGAAGGTCATCTTTGTTAATAATATGCACGGCAGGTCTTCTGACTTACTCCGGTTTTGTACGGCCTTCCCACCCTTAAATCCCCAAAAAGAGATTTCAAGCAGGGCAGTGGCTTGAGTTTTGTACAAAACCTCAAAAGAGCTTACAGCAGCGGGACTGTCCGGGATTTTCACCCGGTTCCCTTTTAATCTTTTCCCCGAATGAGGAAATTAAGAACCGTTGCAGGGGCAAAGGTAGTAATTATTTTTAAAAATCAACCCTTTTCTTATCTCTTTTTCGAGTTTGTATCAGAAATAATTGTTTAAAAATACGGAATATAAAAAAAAACCTTAACTTTGGACGCCGTATAACGTAAGTGCGGATTTTATATAACTTAGTAACATATTGTCACATTAACACATTTATTTTCGCATGAAAAAGTTAGTTTTATTTGCATTATTGCTGCTTGCCTTTTTTACCGGATGTAAAGAGAAGGCGTACGAGACCGTATCCAAAACAGACAGTAACGGATACAATTATGAAGAAGTGACGAACGACCCTTTCAAGGCGCGTATCTACACCTTGAAGAACGGATTGAAAGTCTACTTGTCCCGGAATGCGGATGAACCGCGTATTCAAACTGTGATTGCCGTAAGAGCCGGCTCAAAAGACGAACCACGAGATAATACAGGCTTAGCCCATTATCTGGAACACATGATGTTCAAAGGTACGGACCATTTCGGCACATCCGATTGGGAAAAAGAAAAACCTTTGTTAGACAGTATTGTCGGCCTGTTCGAAACGTACAAGGCCACCCAAGCGCCTGAACTCAGAAAATCTATCTACCAACAGATTGACGCTGTTTCCCAGGAAGCTTCGAAATATGCAATATCCAACGAATACGACAAAATTATAGGCGCGTTGGGCGCGTCGGGTACAAACGCTTTTACAAGCAATGACCAGACTGCATACATAAATGAAATTCCAGCCAATGAAATCGAAAAATTCATTAAATTGGAATACGACCGCTTTACCAATATGCAGTTGAGGCTTTTCCATACGGAATTGGAAACCGTTTACGAAGAATTTAATATGTATCAAGACCAGGGTTCGTCCATGATGTGGACGAAAATTTTCGAAGGCTTGTTTGCGGAACATCCCTACAAAGTGGATGTAATCGGACTGCCGGAACATTTGAAAAGCCCTTCCATGAACAGTGTAATGGCTTTTCAAAAATATTTCTATGTCCCAAACAACATGGCCATCCTGATGAACGGAGACCTTGATTTTGAGAAAACCATCCAGATAGTAGATAAGTATTTCGGACAAATGCTGCCGAACGAAGAACTCAAACATGCAGAACCGGTAGTAGAGCAGCCCCTTACGGAAGCAAAAACATATACAGTCGCTACACCCGACCAGGAGCGGATTGCCGTAGCGTATCGTTTCGGCGGGGCGAAATCAAAAGATGCCTTGTATCTCGACCTGATCGGTTCGGTGCTCTATAACGGCAAAGCCGGCCTGATAGACTTAGACCTGCTACAGCAGCAAAAAGTATTGCAACTCGCTGCCGGTACGGAAAGCCTGAAGGACTATGGCGCTTTCGTTTTTATGGGCACTCCCCGGGACGGACAGACTTTGGAAGAATTAGGCGACTTGATTCAGGCGGAAATCAAAAAACTGAAAGCGGGCGATTTTGATGAAGGCCTCTTAGAAGCCATCATTAATAACAAAAAATTGGATATTATTCAGATGACCGACGGACGTGATGCTGCATACGAATTTCTGGATGCTTTTATCAATGAAATCGACTGGAAAGACCATGTGGCCAGGATTGATGAATTGGCCAAGATTACCAAAGTGGAATTGGTCGCCTTTGCCAATGATTTTTTTGCGGACAACAATTATGTAACCGTCTATAAACACACCGGGGAAAACAAAGATAAAGTCACGGTGGACAAACCGCATATTACCCCAATTACGATTAACAGGGAAGTTGAATCCGCTTTTGCTGCAGAATTGCAGACAATGGTCTCGGAGCCGATTGAACCTGTTTTTCTCGACTACGAAGCGTTAATTAAAAAGAATACATTGAAAGACGGTGTAGATTTTTATTATACGAAAAATGTCACCAACAAAATTTATTCATTAGACCAATTTGTGGAAATTGCCAATATTACCGACAAAAAATTAGCTTTGGCTTTCCGTTATCTGCCGTATCTGGGTACTTCCAAATATACGCCGGAACAGTTGAAAATGGAAATGTACCGCTTGGCCATGAGTTTCGACACGTATTCATCTTCCGGCCGCAGTTACGTCAGCCTGTTCGGTTTGAACGAAACATTCGACCGTTCCCTGACCCTGATGCAGGAAATGTTGAACGATGCGGTCGTTAACAAGGAAGCGTATGATAATCTGGTCAATGACATTCTGAAACAAAGAGCTAACGCCAAGTTGAATAAATCGGCCATTTTGAGTGGAGGGTTGCTTAATTACGCCAAATACGGACCTAAATCTGCGTATACGGATATTTTGTCCGAAGGAGAATTGAAAGCCATTGACCCGCAAGAGTTAATCGACATCATCAAGCAATTTGTCGCTTACAGGCACGGTTATTTTTATTACGGCCCTGATTCGGAGTCAAAAATTGCCGGAATTTTGAAAAATATCAAAACGCCGGATGTATTGAACGATGTGCCTGCAAGGGTAGAATATCCCGAATTATCGATGGAGAAGCCGCTTGTGTATTTTGCAGATTATGACATGGTGCAAGCGGAAATCATACTGTTGGCCAAAGATGTGGTTTTTGATCCGTCCATCCTTCCGTATCAATCAATGTTTAATTCGTATTACGGCTCGGGGATGAATTCCATTGTATTTCAGGAAATAAGAGAAGCGCGTGGTCTGGCTTATTCGGCTTACGCTTATGTTACGCAACCGGCAAGAGCCGGATTTTCCTGTTATGTACAGGCTTACGTCGGCACACAAGTTGATAAGATGACAACTGCCATCAATGCTTTCCGGGATATGCTGGGTAATATGGCCAAATCGGAAAAATCTTTTGCCTTGAGCAAGGAATATGTCTTGAACAATATGCGTTCGGAACGAATCACCAAATCGAATATATTCTGGAATTACATGTCGTTGAAAGACCGTGGAATCAATTATGATATCCGAAAACCGGCTTTTGAAGCGATACAGACCATGACATTAGATGATATTCAGAAATATTTCGACGAACACATTAAGCCGGCCAAGTATTCCATACTTATTATCGGCAAAAAAGACAAGGTTGATTTCAACTACCTGAAATCTTTTGCGGAAGTAAAGGAAATTCCGCTCGAAGAATTGTTCGGGTATTAACCGTTTATTATCTATAACCGCAAAGAAGCAAAGAGCGCAAAGAAATAAAACTTTGCGCTCTTTGCTTCTTTGCGGTTAATAATCCCCGGTTTTACCCTTTGCTATTCAGGACTTCCTTTATTTTATCAACATAATCAAGTTTTTCCCAGGTAAACAGTTCTACTTCAATCCGTTTGTCGGGTTCTGCCTCATAACGGGAAGAAAACGTTTTTACCACGGTCTGCGGTTTGCGTCCCATGTGGCCGTATGCAGCTGTTTCCAAATAAATCGGCTGGCGAAGTTTCAGCCTTGTCTCAATGGCTTTTGGGCGCATATCAAAGATTTCGGCTACTTTTTCCGCAATCTGTCCGTCGCTCAGGCCTAATTTGCTTTTCCCGTAAGTATTGATGAAAATATTCATGGGTTCGGCCAGACCGATGGCATACGCCACCTGCACCAGAATTTCGTCCGATACACCGGCAGCAACCAAGTTTTTGGCGATATGACGGGCTGCGTAGGCTGCAGAGCGGTCAACTTTCGAAGGGTCTTTTCCCGAGAAAGCGCCACCGCCATGCGCTCCTTTTCCACCATAAGTATCTACAATGATTTTACGGCCGGTGAGGCCGGTATCACCGTGCGGGCCGCCGATCACAAATTTGCCGGTCGGATTCACGTGATACTTGATGGCGTCGCCGAACAAGGCTTTGACGTGGGCGGGATATTGGGCTTTTACGCGCGGAATCAGGATGTTTTTCACGTCTTCCGTGATTTTGTCCTGCATGGCTTGATCGTCACCCGGAATGAATTCATCATGTTGGGTAGAGATAACGATGGTGTCGATGGCTTCCGGTACATCATTATCGTTGTAGCGGATGGTTACCTGCGATTTGGCATCCGGCCGCAGATAAGGCATCAACTGAATTTCGTTTTTCCGGATATTAGCCAGTTCAATCAGCAAGCTATGGGAAAGGTCCAATGCCAATGGCATATAATTTTCCGTCTCCTTTGTGGCATAACCAAACATCATACCTTGGTCGCCGGCGCCCTGATTAAGCGGGTCTTCCCGTTCCACTCCCCGGTTGATATCGCCGGATTGTTCGTGAATGGCGCTCAGAATACCGCAGGACTTGGCCTCAAACTGGTATTCGCTTTTGGTATAACCGATTTGTTCAATTACCCGACGGGCAATATCCGGTATATCCACATAGGCTTTTGATTTCACTTCGCCGGCTAAAACAACTTGACCGGTCGTAACTAAAGTTTCGCAGGCAACTTTTGAATTTGGATCGTAAGCCAGAAACTGATCCAACAAGGCGTCGGATATCTGATCGGCTATTTTATCGGGATGCCCCTCCGATACTGATTCTGAAGAAAATAAATAACTCATAATTATAATGTATTTAAAATAAAAAAATCCGATAATGTATTATCAGAACCATAGGAGAGATTTGCAAAACGAAACCATTGACCGGTTTTTAGCATTTTTTATTGTGGTTGCAAGCATACAAATCTATCCACGATTCTAAACCGTGACAAAGGTACGAAAAAAATTTAAAACGGCAAACTTGTTTCGGACATTTTTTACAATTTGTAAGAAATGGACAGGCATTGCATTTGTTTAATCGCCCGCCCCGCTCGGCGCAGGCTCCGTTAAAAGCAAGTCTTCGACTTGCACACCAACCGATTACACATTCTTTTCTCATCGCAAACTTCTCATTAAATTAATCCGTTCTATGGCAACCAAAACTGAAAAAAATTTGTATCTTTGTGGTATGAAATTCAGATTATTGATTGCCGCTATCGTCATTGCAACATTGGCTTCCTATTCAGCCAATGTGAAGTTCTACAGTGTCAACAATATGCATGGCATCTCTATGAATATAAATAATTTTTGAAATATGAAATCAATTTGTTGTATTGCTGTATTTTTGGCAAGTAGTTGTATCTTTTGTTATTCCCAAGCTGGAATAATTGCGCATCGTGGTTTTTGGAATAAATTCGGATCCGCCCAAAATTCGTTATCTTCTTTGGAAAACGCTATTAACCTGGGTGTTTATGGATCAGAACTGGACGCCTATATTACAAAAGACGGTGTTGTTGTCTTGAGTCACGATAATAAATACCAGGGAATTGAGATTGAAACGGCAAATTACGCAGAATTATTGCCGCTCCGTTTGCCCAACGGCGAACCTATACCCACTTTGCAACAATACATAGACCGGGTTAAACAGCAGCAACAAACAAAATTGATCCTTGAAATAAAACCGCACACAACGGTTGAAAATGAAAACCGTGCTGTTACTGCGATTGTTCAATTAGTGAATGACGGCGGTATCACCGAATTAGTTGACTATATTTCGTTCAGTGAAAATATTTGCCGGGAACTGATAAAGTGCAATCCCAAGCACCGGGTAGCTTATCTTTCAGGAAATAAATCGCCTGAAGAATTGAAAAAAGAAGGGTACTGGGGTCTTGATTATGCTATCAATGTTTTGAAGAAGCAACATCCGGAATGGATCAAAGAAGCGAAAAAGTTAGGACTTACGGTCAATGTCTGGACAGTCAATAGCCCGGAAGATATAAGCTATTTCATATCCCAAGAGGTCGATTACATCACCACAGATAATCCGCAGTTGTTGAAAGACGTATTAGAAAGCAAAGCAGGGGCTGCACAATTGTAACTTATGGTACCATTCTATGGTTGAGCCGGTAGAAGTTTAACTTTTAGTAAAGATTTTCATGTTCCAATCCGGCTTTTTCTATCAGAAACCGGAAAATATCGGCATAATGGCCTTCTTTGTCATATTTATGAAGATATTTTTCCGGAGAAAAATGAGGACTGGGAATCCTTTTTATCTGATAACCGGATTGAAAATGACCTTCAAGAAACCACATTGAACCATCTATTTGTTGGTAGTTTATGTATAATTCCGGTGGGGTCTTCCAAAATTTTGCAGAATCAATCATTATTTCCAATGAATCCCAGACAGAGAGACTGATGTCTTTCCGATTATCTAATGTTAAATAGTAATTTGCATTGTTATATATTGCTTTTAGTGAATCATTTTCTTTTTGGGCTATTTTGTATTGTTCTTCAAATTCTTTTTTTGACGGGCGCTTTTTTTCCGGCGGATCAAATATAATAAAATCACCCAACACAAAGAACGGATAAGCAATGGGTCTATTCTATTTCTTTAAGATTATAAAAATATTTTTAAATAAATACTCAATGTTGTACCTAATCATGTAAAACCGCATCCCGTCAGGGATGCTTCGCTCGGTAGAAATTGTCATACACGCCCCTAACCCGGCATTCCGTAGGAATGCATCCTTGTCTTTCTTGGCGGCATACCTAACGGCATGCCAGGTAGGGACTGGCAATCTTTCTTCTACCGAGCGATACAGTCCTAACGGACTGTAAAGCCATGCGATTATGAATTTTAGGTGCAACATTTTAAATATTAGTGGCTCAACGCCACATTAACGGCGATGTGCGATTCATTTCCGGCGGCGTCCGTGCAGTAAACCATCAGGTGATAATCTCCCGGCGTTGCATTTTCCGGTATTGTAATCTCATGATGATAAATGTCCGCATTTTTCCCGGATATGCTCCAAGACTTCTCAAACTCATAATCAACGCTTGCCCCGCTTGCACGCGCATGCGTATGCCCGTCAAAATTGGAATGAATATTGACTTTGTAAGAAGCCAGCATTTCATTGTCCGAAAATTCGACTTCAAAATGGACACCGTTCTCGCCGCCAATTTGCAAAGCATCTCCCTCGGCAGGCTCAATCAGGTTGATGACCGGTTTTGTTGTGTCGCTGTCTTCTTTGCAGCTGTTCAACACGATTGAAAAAATTGCCATCAGGCAGATAAAAAATACAATTTTTAATTTCATTTTAACTTTAATTTAAATGGTAATTTTATTGATAATTGGATATTTCGTCCAGGTTCGGGAATTTCTATTTTCCGGTAAAAACTCAAATGATTGTAATATGCCGTATTAAACAAGTTATGAACGGAAAGCGCAATATCAGCTTTTGTCCCTGCCACGGGTAATTGCATCGTAGCGCTCAAATGAATAAGACTCACTCCGCGCGTCCTGTCTTCGTTTCTTGCTACGCGGTTTTGTGCGGCGATACTTTGCAGTTCCGCACGGAATTGAATGGTTTTCACATTCCATATCAAACCGTTGCGCATGGAAGCCGGTGGCGAAAAACTCATTGAGGTCTGTTCGTCCAAATTGTGCGTATAAACATATTCACCCGTTAGCCGGTAAGTCAGGTTACACAGAAAATCAATGTGCAATTCGACTTCCGTCCCGGCAAATATCGCTTCTGCGCCGGAATAGCGGTAAATTTGTCCGGCATGCGGCAATATCGACCATTCGCCGGTCGGTTTCAGATAAATATAATTATCGAACCAACTGAAAAAAGGACTTATAGACAATTTTATGCGCTCATGTTCGCAGGTATAGGAAGCGTCTAATTGCCAGCCCCGTTCGGAAGCAAGCGAAGCATCCCCCTGTTCGTGACGGAAAGCGCCATGGTGTACCCCGTTTGATGCCAATTCATTCGCGCCCGGCAATCGGAAACTCCGTCCGATATTGGCTTTTATCAGCTGAAATTCATTGGGTTCCCAACTGATACCCAACGAACCGGAAATATCGCCGAAACGCCGGTTGACAGGATAAGTCCGCCATTTATACGCTTCAATAAACGCTTCCGCATAAGCGCGTTCCCGAAGATAGGCTTCCAGATAACCATCCTGACTGGCTGATATATCTATCTTTCCATAATCCAAACGGATACCTCCGCTAATGGAAATGTTTTTGTTGGGATGAAAAACGCTTACCAGAAAGCCTCCGGTTGTCAGGCGCTTGTATTCGGGCAACAAAAAGGAATAACCTGCGATGCTGTTATGCTGATATTGCACATCCCATCCGACCGTATGTTTCCACTGTTCCGCACCAAGCCAGTCCGCTTTCAAAGAAGAGCTGAACGTCGGGAGCGAAAATACAAGCTCCTTATCCGGGTCTTTTTCAGGTACAGGCTGATTATTGTAATGCGTGTGGAAAAGGCTCCATTCTTCCCTGTGGTTGTATTGCACTCCGGCATCCCAGTACAGGCGGAAATTATCCTGTGTATATTGTTGTCGGGTGGTCATCTTCAGATGATTGACCGTACTGTACGGCAAATCAATATTCCGGCTGTCTCCATCATCCTGCAAGCGGGAAACAGCAGGGATGCCATGCGCACCTGGGAAAAAACCGACTTTCTGAAACGCATTGCTGACGGCATAATTGGCATAATAAGCTCCTTCTTTCCGATACTCGGCAAACAAGGCGGCATCCCGCTCAAACCCTGCCGTATTTTTTAATCGTCTGCCATAAATCGGCATACGTTGGGTGAGATACACGACAGTGTCCGCCGGTATCCGGTAATCGCCGAAATGTTGTTCGGAAAACCGCAACTTAATGTGCCATGCGTTTCGCTTTATTCCCAGCAGGACGGAAGCGCCAAGTGTCTCATTAACCGATTTTCCCAACAAGGCGACTTCCCCGTAAATCTGATTTTCAGCCGGAGCCGGAAGCGGCGTTATTTCTATCACGCCACCCATTGCATCGCTGCCGTAGCGTAGCGATGCGGGTCCCTTGCAGATAAGCACACGCTCTACATTGAACGCATCTATTTCAAGTCCATGGTCGGATCCCCATTGCTGCCCTTCCTGCTTAATACCGTTTTCGGTAACCGCGATACGGTTGAATCCCATGCCCCGTATCATCGGTTTTGAAAAACCGGAACCGATATCCATCGAATGAATCCCCGGCACAGATTCCAAAGTTTGCATTAGATTGCCCGTGAAATGTTCGTTCAGGAAATTTTTATCTGCCAGCTTAACCGTCAGTGCGGTATTCCGGTCTATGTTTTTTTGATAAGAACCGGCTACAACCACTTCATTCAACGATATCGTTCCAAGCGAATCCACTTCCTGTGCAGATAAAGGACCTATATACATACATATAAGAATGGCCGAAATATAGCTGATACGCATACTATTTCGCAACTTTCTCATTTTGTTCAGTTAAACAGTCCGGACAATATCCGGATACGATACAGGAAACCGCCAACATTTTATATCCGGACGGAAGCGGCGAAATGGAAACAGGCTCATCTATACAAGAAATGGTTTCGCAACGGACGCAACGGAAATGCAAATGATTATCGTTATGCTTTTCATTGGAGCAATGATGACACAAGGCGTAATAGGTCTTTCCATTTTCTCCCACAATTTTATGAATCATACCGTCATCACAAAATCCTTGCAGGATGCGATAAATCGTTGCTTTATCCATCTTCTCCCGTAGTTTTTCTGCAAAATCATCATAACAAAGCGCTGATGAAGAATCAGATAATACACTCATTATCATCTGTTTCGTTTTTGTGTTTCGTTTTTGCTTTTCCATATACCATAAATTATTAATGCGACAAAGGTACAATAATAATTTAATATTGCAACAATGTCTCATTAATTTTAACTTTGAAAGTAGTTGTACCATCCGAAATTTTGAGCGTTTTCACCGAATCATACCTAAAATAACTGAATCACTTATAAAAATACCGACAAATCGGGATTGCCCGCTATTTCAAATACCCCGACCTTTGCAGTCACATTCTTAATAATAAAATTTCAATAAATCGTGAAATATTTATACATTTTCTTTTTTTGTTTGCTGAGTTCTGTGTCCATACAGTCTCAAAGCCTTTCCGGCAAAATCCCTTCGGCGGATAGCAGCGCCGTGAAATTGGACGAAATAGTTGTGGTAGGCAAATCCACTGTACGCAAGGTGAACGAGTCGGCGTACAATGTGGTGGCTATCGACGCCAAATCGCTTCACAACAAATCTTTAGACCTTGCACATGCGCTTGACCGGATTTCGGGCATACGGGTCAGGGAATCGGGAGGCGTTGGCTCGGCTGCCGAGTTTTCGTTGAATGGATTCAGCGGTCGGCATATCAAGTTTTTTATGGATGGCGTTCCGATGGAAGGTTTCGGCTCGGCGTTCCAAATCAACAACATACCGATAAATCTGGCGGAACGGATTGAAGTATATAAAGGTGTCGTTCCCGTAGAATTTGGGGCGGATGCCTTGGGCGGCGCCATCAATATTGTCACCGACCAGAAACGCAGGAGGACATTCGTGGACGCTTCTTATTCGTATGACTCGTTCAATACCCACAAATCGTATATCAACGCGGGGCATACTGCGAGCAACGGGTTTACCGTGCAACTGAATGTTTTTCAGAACTATTCGGATAACAATTACTGGATATATATTCCCGTGCTTGACCTGCAAACGGGGATTTACAGCGCTGATGAAAAGAAAGTTCGCGGTTTTCACGGCAATTATCATAACGAAACGCTGATTGCCAAGGTGGGCGTGGTCGGAAAAAAATACGCTGACAAACTGTTATTCGGCATCACTTTGGGGCAGGAAAAAGCGGATATTCAGAACTCAAATGTGATGAAGATTGTTTTCGGAGAAAAGTCCAGAGAAGGGACAACCGTCATGCCGACAGTGCAATATCAGAAGAAAAATCTTTTTACCGAAGGTCTTGACGTCAATCTGACCGGAAATTACAACTTCGGCTATTCGCAGAACGTGGATACCGCATCGCGACAGTATAACTGGCACGGCGAATACATCGAAACATCGAAAAAAGGCGAAGGCAACTATTCTCTGGCAAAATTCCATAACCATAACGGCAGCGTGACGGCAAGCCTGAGATACAAATACAACCGTCACAGCATTTCGCTGAATAACGTATTGACTGCCTTCGACCGGAAAAGCGAAGACAGACTTGCCCTCGAAGAAACGGTTAATGCAACGGATACCTTTCCGAAGATAACTGCCAAAAACGTATCCGGATTATCCTACAAGTTTGATTATAACAAACATTGGAACATTTCTCTGTTTGCAAAAAACTATATGCAATATACCAAAGGTCCCAGAAATGTTTCGACCACAACGAACAGTTACAAATACGAATTGTTTTCGAATACGGTTTCGACCACGGGATATGGAGCGGCAACAACTTACCTGTTAAACGATTTGCAGTTTAAATTATCCTGCGAGAGAACTTACCGTTTGCCCACCGACAGAGAATTATTCGGCGACGAAGACCTCGAAAAGAGCAATACAGGGCTGAAACCCGAACACAGTAACAATTACAATCTCAATGTCAGTTACGATAAAACGTTTAATAAAACCCATTCGCTGTTTGTCGATGCCTGTTTCATGTATCGCGACATCAGGGATTATATACGGCGGGTGGTGGAAAGCATGCACAGCACGGCATCGTTTGAAAATCACGGTCATGTAAGCAACATCGGTTACAACGGCGAAATACGTTATTCGTACCGGCGATGGCTCTCTATCGGTGGAAATTTCACTTATCAAAATCTTGTCAATCGGGAGAAATACAAGTCGGGCAGCGCTACAGTCGTTAGCACCAGTTACAAATCAAGAGTGCCCAACGTGCCTTATCTTTTCGGAAACGGCGATTGCAACGTGTTTCTTGCGCATGTTGGAGGAAAAGAAAATTCCCTGAATATCGGTTACAATATATTGTATGTTAAAGAATTTCCGCTCCGATGGGGCACAAACGGACAATATGATTCGAAGGATTTGATACCCTCGCAACTCTCTCACGACGTCAATCTGACGTATGCCATCAAAAACGGAAAATACAACGTTTCCGTAGAATGTCGCAATTTAACGGACGAAAGGATGTACGATAATTTCAGTTTGCAGAAACCCGGAAGAAGTTTCTCCGTTAAAGTCAGGTATTTTTTCAGCAAATAATCTGAACTGTGATTTTAATATGATTGGTATGATTGATATGATTAAAGAAATCAATGCGCTCAATAAAAGAATAAACAATAATGGGTTTTAGCCCAAATTAAAATTAATATATAAACATCTAAATTTTTCAAAAATGAATAAAAAGATTATTTCAGGTTTTATTTTAGGATTAAGTATTCTTTGCGTATCATGCGACAAAGAAGAAGACAACGATGCGCCGGAACAACCAAAAGGCGCTTACATCATTTCAGCCACCAGCGAGGATGGCTCGTATCTTCTGCAAGCCGAAGACATTTCGTCGGGGCAGGTTTCCATTGTCGGCAACGGATTGGAGACCGAATCCGGTACGGCATGGGTTTTCTACAAGGACAAATATGCGTACCGTTTGTTTTACCGGCAAGGCGACCCCGCACAGGCAAGCGCGTATGAACTCGACACGGACGGCAAACTGAAAATAAGAACCAATACGTTTCAGTTGCCTTCGCGATACACTACTTACGGCGTTTTTGACAAGTACATTGTTACCGCAGTTTCCGTAACGCAGACCGACGATACTCCGGGTCTCCAGTTTAACTTTTTGGATGTGACCGACCAAAGTCTTACGTCGAAAACGATTGCAGCAGGAAATTTTACCGGCAACGGCGAAACGGCAAATCTTTCGGGGATTCTTGAAGTGGGAGATAAATTCTTTTCGGGCGTATGCACCACTCCAGCTGTAAATGCCGGAGGCACAGCCGGTACGACTACCGAATATCCCGACAGCGTGTGGGTGGCTATTTTCGACAGGGATTTGAATTGCGTTATCGCTCGCGACGGTCGTCTGAGCTATTCCACAGGGCGTTATCGTTCAGGCTATCACACGAATCTGGCAAAAGACGACAACGACAACGTCTATGTTTTCTCCTCGGCATACGATAGCCGTACAACAAAACCGTCGGGCGCGCTCCGCATCAAAAAAGGCGAAACACGCTTTGACCCTGATTATTTCTTCGATATACAAACCTTGGCAAATGGGCGTCACCTCTTCAAAGTGTGGCATATCACGGGCGATTACTTCCTCCTTCAGATGTACAACACGCCCAATCAGACGAGCGAAGCCGCATGGAGCGTTTTGGCAGTGGTGGACGTGGTGAAGAAAACATACAGGGAAGTTACAGGACTGCCTGCATTAGACAAGATAAGTAGCATCGGCTCTACTCCATACGCAGAAAACGGTAAAATTGCCATTCCCGTCGTGTCAACAGACGAATATCCGCATGTTTATATCATTGACGCGGCAACAGCCTCGGCTGTCAAAGGCTTGGAAATTGTTGCGGAAGGCGCCGGCGCTGTCGGAAAATTAATTGGAAATTAGGAATTTAATTAACCGCAAAGAATAAGACTTTGCGCTCTTTGCGCTCTTTGCGGTTAAAAATATAACAATGAAAAAAATAATTCGTAAATTACATCTCTGGCTATCCGTTCCGTTTGGATTAATCATAGCGATTATCTGTTTTTCAGGCGCGATGCTGGTGTTCGAAACCGAGATTCAGGAGTGGAGTTTCCCTGCCCGCTATTTTGTGGAAGAGGTGAAAGATGAGCCGATTTCTGTCGGACGACTGATGAGGTCGGTCAGCGCTCAATTGCCGGACACGCTATCAATATCCGGCGTTCAAATCCTCAATAATCCGAAAAGAAATTACCGGATGAGCTTTACCGGTCAAAACCGGATGGCAGCCGTTTATGTTGACCCTTATACGGGAAATATACGCGATTTGCAGTTGGGGGCACAGCAGAATTTTTTCCTTACCATGCGGCAATTGCACCGTTGGTTATTGGATGATTTCAAGCGCGACGGCAGTTTTTCGTTAGGCAAAACCGTTGTAGGCGTCAGTACGTTATTGTTTATTTTCGTACTGATTTCCGGAATCATTATCTGGATACCGAAAACAAAAAAAGCCTTGCTTCTCCGTCTGAAAATCAAAATAAAATACGGATGGCAACGGTTTTGGCACGATTTACATGTCGCCGGAGGTATTTATGCCGCCCTCCTGTTGCTGGCAATGTCATTGACCGGATTGACCTATTCGTTCAGCTGGTATCGCAACGGATTTTACCGTGTTTTCGGAGCAGACATTCCGCAAATGGGACACGGAGGCGCACCTGTACCGCAAGCAATAGCTGACAGTACGGCAATAGTCGACAGTATTACAATAGTCGACAGTACTGCAAACGTTGAAGGCAGAGGTGAATACCAACGCGAAGGCAGAGGTGGCAGAGGTGGCAGACCTGAAAACCGTGGCGGCAGAGGCGGTCGTCCCGAAAATGCCGGCGAAAACCGGCGAGGAGGCAGAGGCGGCGAGTCTCAGTCCGGCATGACCATCAACTTTCGGCAATGGCAAACGGTCGTCAACCAACTGAAAACGCAATATCCCGATTGTAGAAGCATAACAATTCAGGACGGCAGAGCATCCGTATCCTTATCGGAATATGGCAACGGCAGGGCGTCGGACAGTCATGTCTTTGATGCGCAAACCGGCGACATCACCGAATCCACCTATTACAAAGACACCAATAAATCAGGCAAAATGCGCGGATGGATATACGCCGTCCACGTAGGCAGTTGGGGCGGCATAACTACCCGTATCCTTAGTTTTCTTGCTGCTTTGTTGGGTGCAGCCTTGCCTCTGACGGGATATTATTTATGGATAAGGCGACTGTGGCATCGAAAGAACAGTAACCGGTAACTGTTACCGTATAAAATTTGTAGCTGTTCTTTGCTCGTATGTTGGCGGTTCAATGCCTGCTGCTTTTCCTGCGGCAATGCACTTTACTATCCATGCCATATTTTGTCCCAGGGCACGCATAGTTTGCATACCCTCCAAATCGCGGCGCACTTCGTCGGGGGTGTTGCCATGCACCATATTCCAGTATTGCGACGACACCAAAGGCATATTACTGATGGTAATATATTTGTTGAGCTGTTCGAGCGCTGCGGTAGAGCCTGCTCTGCGACAACTTACTATGGCAGCGCCGGGTTTACCGGCAAAGCGACTGCCGCCGGCATAAAACAGCCTGTCTAAAAACGGCGTGATAAAGCCCGATGCACCGGCATAATGCACCGGCGAACCGAAAACAAAGCCATCATAAGTGTTTACTTTCTCAAGCAGGACGTTTACATTATCTTCTATGATACACTTTCCTGTTGAACGACAAGAACCACAGCCTCGACAGCCTGATATGGATTCCATACCGAGCCATGACAGCTTTGATTCTATGCCGTTTTGTTCCAATGCAACGCCAACTTCAGAGAGGGCAGTGTAGGTGCAGCCCTTTTTGTGTGGACTGCCGTTGAGCAATAATACTTTCATATTTGTTTTGTTTTGATAAGTTATTAAATTAGCATCCGCTTCATTGGCCAAAGGCATTGTAGCGGTGCTATCGTTCTGTCCGGTATAATATTTCATGCCCAAGTAGGTAACTAATGCTCCTCCTGCGGTAACTCCTGCATACTTTATAGCATTGCGGCGCGATATCTTGCGTCCGCTGGAGGTTTTATTGTCAAATTCTTTCTCCTTGCTCATTTTGTTTAACACAAACTTATTTATTAAGAAGCAAAGGTAGTCAAAATCTTGTAAAATATGACAAAAAAACAATAAAATTATAGCAAAACATCTTTCACAGCTTACATCTCCCAGCTAATCATGAATCATTGAATACAAAAGCATTACATGTGTGGTAATTTGGAATACACCTGAAACGAGAGTACCTCTTCTTACTAAGAAGCGGTACTGAGGCGTTAACTATTTGTCTGCAAATATATAAAATATTTTCCATGTGGTAATTAAGAAACATATATATTTTTTATATCTTTTCACACAAGCGGATAAATATTGATATAATACACTGTTTATCAATTTGTTTACAAAATGTTCCAAAAATAAATAATACATCATTGATATACAAAAAAACATTTAAATATCTGATTTATTGATAATTATGATTAATCGTTATTCTGGATTCATACTTTATGTTTATAAAAATGTTTATAAATTTGGATAAATGTAAAAATAATACTACTGTTAATCAATGACTTATGATTAAATATACGCCTCAGTACCGCTTCTTACTAAGAGGAGGAACTGAAATAAGATATCAGATGAATTAAATAAAGCAAAAAAAAATTAATTCTACTATAATAAATATAAAGGTTTATGAGATGTAAAAATTGTGGATGGGACAACCCATCCGAAAAGTTAAAATGCGAAAAATGTAACGCAACTCTAAGCAGATCAATAATCAACACGAATGATTTGCTTTCGGAAAAAGAATCCGGTACAGAATTTGACCCTAAAAAAACAGCGGTAGGGTGCCCGGAGTGTGGTTATCCTATCAGAATTTCAGACCAAAGATGTCCTAATTGCGACAATCCGCTCGCGCCGGATGAATTTAAACCTCCCCGTTTTGCAAGCGGCACAGTCATTCAGGGAGTAGGAAATCCTGAAAAACCGATAGACGGGAAAAAATTAGTGGGTTTTCTTGTCACTTATACTCAAACACCTTCGGGAGATTTTTTCCCTGTTTATGAAGGAAGAAACTATATCGGTCGAGACAGTTCTACGAATATTTGCCTCCCAAAAGACGAGCAAATATCCGGCAAACATCTTTCTATTCTGTATCGTCCGATTGACCGGAAATTCAAATTCAAAGACGAACAGTCGAGCAACGGTACTTTTGTCAATGAAAAATTGATTGATGAAGGCGAATTGAAAAATTTCGATACAATCCGTATCGGCTCAACGAAATTGTTGTTTATTGAAATTCCTCAATTCTAATTCTATATGCCTTTAGCAGAACGATGCGATTTCAATCATGGAGATTCTATTGAACATAAATATTACGTCGAAAAGCAACTTGGAGAAGGTTCTTTTGGTACGGTATTTAAGGTCAAAGATATTTCGGGACATACTTTTGCCTTGAAATTATTAAAACTTTGGGAAGTACCGCCGGAAATCCGAGAAAAACTGACCGACCGTTTTGATATGGAATTTGAAACGGGACAAATCAAAAGCAATTATCTGGTTCAATCTGTTGCACACGGTTTTACAAAAGGGAATCCGTATATAGTGATGGAGTTTTGCCCCAAAGGCAATTTAAATCAGTTTGTGAAAACTAATTCTCAATCCGGTTTAGTGAAAATGACAAAGGAAGTTCTTTTCGGACTCCGGGATTTACATCGTTTCGGCAAAGTGCACCGCGACCTCAAACCCGAAAATGTTTTGATCAAAGAAAACGGAACCGCAGCCCTGACTGACTTTGGAATTTCAGGCGACCGGAATAAACGAATGACGGAACGAAGTTTTTTGGGCAATCCTACCCAAATATTCGGTACTTACGCCTATATGCCGCCGGAGCAAATCAGACCGGACACGAAAGCTACGGTGCTCCCTACTACCGATATTTTTTCGTTTGGGGTAATGATGTACCTCATAATTACAGGAAATTTACCTTTTGGAAACTTGAACGACGAGCGCGATTTGGTTAACTATATTAAAAACGGACGGGAAGGAAACTGGGACAAATCGACATTAAATAGTAATTCCAAAGGAAAATTATTCTATCCGGTGATTTCAGGGTGTTTGGTTCCTCAATTCAAAAAACGCTTGCAATCGGTGGACGAAGTTTTATCGCTTATGCCTTCCGCCGGTAAAACGGATGTGTCTTATCAACCAACCGGAAATGAGGTATCCTTGAACGTCACTAACGGGATATTGTTGCGTATCATGCAAGGAGAAGAGTATGGAAAGGTCTATAAATTAAACGATTTATTGCAGGGTAAAAGCCGGATTATTACCATAGGACGGCAAGACATATATGCAAATAACATGTTAGCTATCAGTGAAAATCAGAGCAGTTACATCTCGCGGAAACATTGCACGCTTGAATTGGATTATCTTACAGGCAATTGGTATGTCCGGGACGGTCAATGGGAGATAAATGCTACTGAAAAATGGAAAAGGTCTCTTAATGGTACATTCGTTAATTCTACCGAAGTTTCTAAAGATGGGATGCCGGTTGGTCCGGGTGATATTATTTCGATTGGTGATGTGAAGATTCGGGTGGAGGGGTGTTAGGGAACTAAGAACTAAGAACTAAGAACTAAGAACTAAAAACTAAGAACTAAAAACTAGGAATTGGGTTATGCAGATAAAAGAAAATACGATATTCGATAGTCATTATAAGCTGGTTCGTTTGTTGGGGAGCGGCGGTTTTTCGGAGGTGTGGTTAGCTGAAGACATACGCATCGACTCGCTGAAAGTCGCCTTGAAAATATATGCGCCCGGCAGCGGCTTGGACGACCAAAGTGCGAAGTCGTTTAGAGATGAATATTCGTTGGTTTTCAATCTGGTTCATACCAACTTGTTATGTCCTGCTTCTTACGGCGTATTTAACGGGATGCCTTACTTGGTATTGCCGTTCTGCGAACGGGGTTCGAGTTCTAAACTGACAGGTAATATTAGCGAAGAGGAAGCTTGGCAATTCTTGCACGATGTCGCAGCCGGTTTGGCTTATCTGCATAAACAAAATCCTCCGGTGATTCATCAGGATATTAAACCTGCCAATGTCTTGATTGCCAAAGACGGCGCTTATATGATTACCGATTTCGGCATCAGTACCGAAGCGCGTAATACCTTGCGCAAAAGCGTTAGTACGGTAAACAATTCGGGAGGTACGATCGCTTATATGGCTCCCGAACGATTCAGTAAAACCCCGGATTCTATCAAGGCAAGCGATATCTGGGCTTTGGGCGCTTCGCTGTTTGAATTGATAACCGGAAATATTCCTTTCGGAAATATGGGCGGCGTGATACAAAAAAGCGGCGCCGAAATACCTTATATAAAGAATAATATCTCAACCGATTTGAAAAATATCATTACGCTTTGCCTGCAAGAAGAAACTTGGAACAGACCGACTGCCGAAGAAATATTGAAATGGACGGAACTGCATTTCAATAAGGAAAAAATCCGGTTCGGGAGAAAATATAAAAAAATAATCGCTCCAGGTAGACATAAAAAAACCGCTTGGGCGCTTGGTATTATAATAGCAGGAATTACTTTATCCGTTTTCTTTAATGGGATTCTCAATGATTTTCAAAAAAAACAGGAGAAAGAGGCACTGCAACGAATAGAGGCGCAGCAAAGGATAGAAGAACAGCGCAAAGAAGCGGAACAACTGAAAGCGGATTTACGTAAAGCGGAACAGCGAAAACAAGAAGAACAGCAACAAATAGCGGAACAACGCAGAGTGGAGGAACAGCGAAAAATAGCAGAACAACAACAGCAAGCGGAACAAGAAAAACAAAAAGAACAGCAACGAAAAATAGAAGAAAAAGCAAGAAAAGAACAAGAAGAACGGGGCAGAAAAGCGAAGGTGGGCAGTCTGTTAATCACTGCCAATGCCGCATTTGACAAGGCAAAATACGAAGAAGCTTTTAATCTATATCTACAAGTCAAGGGATTAGATAAGACAAATACGGAAGGCCATACCAAGTTTTTGAACAAAGCAAAAAGTCTCATAGAACTTGTGGGCTACGACAATAATGTGAAAGCATTGCTTCTCAAAGCTCAGAAACTAAATGATACTTCCGAAGTAAGGAAGTTAATAAATAATTGTGATTAAAAAATAAATAAGCAAGTTATGAGAAAATATGTATGTATACTTCTACTGTTCGGTTCCGCAATAGCGGTTCATTGTCAGAATGCGGAAAAGTATCTGGTTGAACTAAGAGAATGTTTTAACAAAGGAAATTATGAGTGTGCTAAAACAAGATATGAGGCATGGGTAGTATTATCAGGGAAAACTGACGTCGATGAAATCAACAAGATAAATAAGTGTTTAGAAATAAAAAGCACGGCAGATAAATATTACAAAAACAAAGCGTATGAAAAAGCCTGTATAGCATACAAAAATCTTTTGGAAATGAATCCCAATGATAAGTATGCCGAACAACAAATAAAAAAATGTTGTGTAGTGCCAACAGATACTGTAAAGTCGCTACTTTCTATCGATCCGCTACAATCAGGCAGAGAATATTACCGGGAGAAAAACTACAGTGAAGCTAAAAGGTACTTCGAAAAAAGCGCCAAACAAGGAAACGCTATTGGACAAAACAATCTGGGATTGATGTATGAAAATGGTTATGGTGTAATTAAAGATTACAATGAAGCAGTAAGATGGTATAGAGAAAGCGCTGAACAAGGATTTGCCATAGCGCAATATAATTTGGGGCTGATGTATGAATATGGCTATGGCGTGAAAAAAAATCAGGAAGAAGCGGTAAAATGGTTCAAAGAAAGCGCTAAACAAGGAAATCAGGAAGCAATAGCTATTTTAAAACAGATAAAATTATGACACAGGTAACACAATCGTACAAACGTTCCTTATCCGGTTCGGTGGGCGCCGGATTGGGTTCTATTTTCAGAAGTTCAGGGAAACAATATTATATCCTTGAACACAAAATCAGCTCCAAATACCATAAAGCAGGGGAAACGCAGGAAATTATTGTCAACCAGATTGAAATCGGTCGCAATCCGAGATGTCAGGTACGTTTCGATGAATCGTTTCCGACCGTGAGCCGACAGCATGCTGCCATTGTCAAAGAAGGGGACAAGTGGAAACTTGTTCAACTTTCGACCACCAATCCGACACTTCTGAATGGAATAAAAGTGGAAAAGGAATGGTATTTGCAAACCGGCGATGAAATACAACTTTCCATCAGTGGCCCTAAGCTGGGATTTATTATTCCTACCGGTAATCGCTCGACCGTAGGCAGTATCGGCTTGTCGCGCCGGTTGACCCTTTTCCGCCAACAAGCGCTGCTTCCTTATAAATGGGCTATTATCCTGCTATCCTTATTCTTATTGTTGGCAATAGCCGGTGGTGTCGGGTATGGCGTTTGGCAAAAAAAGAATTATGACGCCACTTTTGACGAAATGAAACAAAAAACACAAGCAGTCATCAACAACAATACCGAATTGAAAGACCGGATTAATGATTTTCAGGAAAAATGGGAAAAAGACTCCCTTGCTAATGCGCATCGCACCGTTGTTCAGGCTGCTCCGGATGTGTCTGTGCTCATTGCCGCAGCCAAAAAAGATGTATATTTTATAGAAACCCGCAGTTATATCCGGGACAAAGAAGGCGACCATTCATTACGTACCACTTATGGCACAGGTTTCATTCTCAGCGACGGCTATTTTGTTACCGCCCGCCATTGTGTTGAACCGTGGCTGTTTGATTTCTCGGAAGATGCAGTGATGGCAAATGCTTCTGTAACGACTTATCCCAATAATTACAAAGTTTATTCTGAGATAAGGGTTTATTCAAAAAATAGCCTGCAATTTACCTTAAACAGTTCCGACTTTAAAATCAACCGGAATAACGATATTATTGAGGCGATTGATGTAGACGAAAGCAATCAACCGGTTCGCATACGATTCGTTGCGCCTCATACGCTAAAAGGAAAAACAACAGGCTCGGAAACCATGTTAGCCCACGATTGGGCGTATGCGAAAATTTCTCGCCCCTCATCATTGCTTGCCGATTACGAAACTTCGACTTCGCTACATGCCGGAGAAGAAATACACATACTCGGATTTCCGGTAGGCTTGGGAGTTGGTGACGGCACTTCATTGATTGAACCGATATACAACAAGATGACCGTATCGCGCGACAATTTGGATAACGCGGGATGTATTATGACTTCCCAAGGCGCCGATTACGGTAATTCCGGAGGTCCTGTATTCGCGATGAGAAACAACCGCTTGGTTGTCGTGGGAATTGTATCGCGTGTAGACGCCTACTCAAATCAATACAACCACATTGTTCCTATTAAACAAATTAAATAACGAAATACTTAATGTTACACTTAAAATTCATAATTGCATTGTTTTACAGTCCGTTAGGACTGTATCGCTCGGTAGAAAAAAGATTGCTTGTCTCTACCTGCATGCCGTTAGGTATGCTACCAAAAAGACAAGGTTGCATTCCGATGGAATGCCGGGTTAGGGGCGTGTATGGCGGTTTCTACCGAGCGATGCATCCCGATGGGATGCGGTTTTACATGATTTAGGTACGACATTGAGTATTCAACAAATTAAATAATTAAAATATGAAACAGACATTAAAAAAGGGGATAGTCCTGTTGCTATTGTGCGTCGTTAGCGCATCTTCCGTTAGCGCACAATTTTTAAATTCAAGCAATCAGCAATTGATTGAAGAAGCGGTAAAAAACGGGTTTTTTATCATTCACCGGACGTATCAATTGCAAGATACCACAGCAGCCACACCGGCATATTACACTTGGAATGATGCTCCCGGTTTCGGCGATTCCTATTCATTAGCCGTAAAAACGACGACCGGGTATTATGTACATGATAAAGCCGCCCATCCTTGGCTGTACGATTCCAAGTTTGAAGAATATCGCGACAGCCGACAATACGCTCCGGTTATTTCGGCGAGCGAATACAAACAAGCCGGAGATAGCGCATATATTTCATTGTCTTGCAACGATTGTGAAACGGAAGCAATTGTAAAAAACAAAGTTTACCTCATCCGGGATTCCCTGTTTGAAAACAAAGGATTTTCTGTTGATTATTCGAATGGAACAAAAAAAGGCTGGTTGGTTTGGGCTGTTTCGGACAAGCCGATGGAAGAACAGCACACGCAAACGCTTTCTTTGTTGATTTACCGTGCCGAACTCTTGTTTGAAACCGGAAAAGAACTTTACGAAATCCAGGAACCGGCTTCCAATAAAAGCATCTCAGGAGGATTTTATGTAGTGCCGGAATTTGATGAAATAGGGCAAATACGTTTCCGATTAACAGGCTTGTTACATAAGGAAAACGATCATTGGCAAGTGGTTCGGCCGGGTAGCGACAAGGTGAAATTAGAACCTGTGCCGGAAAAAGTGAAGGAACAGGAAAAAGGAAAGGGAAAGAAAGGATTGACACTTGCCCCACCCCCGCCCCCTAAAGGGGGAGTTGGAGGGTGATGTTTTCAAATGTGTAAAAAGGATAAAATTATGAGTAAAAATGATAATACCCACTCACCCTTTAGGGGGTTGGGGGGTAAAGTTTAAAATGGCAGCCTGGAGCGAAGCCGCCGGACGACCCGACAACGAAGACAGTTTCCAGTTGAGCGATAATTTATCCGCTCAAAATTGGGCTTTTACCACCGACGAAGTTGTTTCTTTGGATGAAAAAGGAGCTTTGTTGGTGGTCTGCGACGGCATGGGTGGTATGAATGCCGGCGAAGTGGCGTCAGCGATTGCTGTTGAAACCATCAAAGAATGGTTCTCTCCGGAGCGTTTGCTTGAATCGGTAACCGAAACGCCCGAAACCATTTCGGACTATATCGAAAAAGCAATTCTTGCCGCCGATAGCCGGATGAAAGCAGAAGGGCAAAAAGACAGCGACAAAGAAGGAATGGGAAGTACGATAGTGTTGGCTTGGTTAATCGGGAAGCACGTTTATGTAGGTTGGTGCGGCGATAGCCGGGCATATCGCTACAATCCGGCTTCCGGATTGGAACGCATCTCCCACGACCATTCGTATGTACAAGAATTGGTGGACGCAGGCAAACTGATGCCCGAACAGGCATTCAACCATCCCCACAGCAATATTATTACCCGCAGTTTGGGTGACTTGCGGCAGGAAGCCCGTCCCGATACGAACTATTTCCCGTTATGCAACAACGATGTTTTGCTGTTGTGTAGCGACGGTTTGAGCGGTGTATTGCGTGACAGCGAAATAGAAGCGATTATCGCAAACAACACCCACAGCATGGAAAACTGCCGCAATGCGCTGTGGAACGAATCGCAAAAAAAAGGATGGCAAGACAATGTAACGATTGCCCTCTGTCAGGTATTGTCGGGTGGCGGGACGGCTAAAGCTGTAAAAAAAGCGAAAGAACAAACCGGGAATCCATCCGGCAAAAAGAACACAAAGAAAATCATTGTATTTGTGTTGATTGTCGTTTTGCTGTTGTTGGGCGCTTACCAATGGGGGTACTTTTCTGCAAAAGAGAAGTTTTTGGAAAAACAGACGCCTGAGCAGCAGATACAAAAAACAGACACAACTGTCAATTTATCTGTCATTGTGGCCCCGGATCAAGTCCGGGGTGACACGCCCTTCATGACTTTGTCATTGCGGGCTTGACCCGCAATCCCCTGATAGCCGTTAATAACTTCTTGTGCTGTATCCCTTGTTTTTTGGTCATAAACAGTTGTTGTCATAGTTGTAAATTATTATGAATAATGGGCAAAGGTAAACACAATAATGAATGGAGAAAATTTTAAAGATATAGTGAGATGGAAATAATTGATGAATATAGGATGTTGCGCTTAATACAATCCCGAAAGGGGATAAATGTTGATAACCGCGGGTGTAACCCGTGGGTGGGGGATGACTACTTATACTTAGCCTTGCCATGGAAATTTGAAAACAAATTTTAATAAATCACTTTATGAATAAGTCTATAGCTCTATTATTGGGTGCTGGCTTTTCTGCACCCAAAGGATATCCTGTTGGAAATGAGTTAAACAAAAAAATAAGATTGATAAAACCCAGAAAGGATAAAGGGCATTCGTCCATCAGCATTACGCCTAATGGAAATTTATATTGCAATGAAGGAAAACCGGTTCCTTCTCCCGGGTGGGATGAGCCGTATAAATTATGTTTGGACTTGATTGAACATTATAATAAAAAATACGGCCCATTCGACTATGAAAAATTTTATGATTATCTGCTAAAGGATGTAATGACTGATAAAAAAGCAAAAAATATTGCAAAATCATATATTACACCTTCTTATGATTATAGCAATCTTATCCATCGTATACGCGAGAACATATACAACCAAATTGTTTCTCTTTTAATAAAAGACAGCAACAATGAAAATAGATACGATAAGGATAATACTGCTAGTCTGAGTTCTACATATCCCGGATACACCGGATTTTTAAAATACTTGTCAACTATTGATAAAGAATACAGAGTTCATATTCATACTCTAAATCATGACCTTTTATTTGAATCGTTTAACAATACACGATTTTTTGGTAATGAGAAAATATGTGATGGTTTCAATTTAATAAACTCCAAATATTATGCAGATGTAGCTAATAATACAAGGTACCGATGTAAGTTAGAAAGATATAGCGGCAAATATGACACAAGATTCAGACTGTATAAATTACATGGAAGCCTAAATTATTACAGGTATTATCAAAAAAAGAAATGCACAAACTTTTATTTACCTGCTGTTTATGTAAAACATATCTATGGCTTAGAAGATAGGATTTATAAAGAATGTCGTAATGTAAGAGGAATATTAGACTTTGTCCCAAGTGACGTAGATTTCCATGCAGATTTTTTAACCGGAACTACGGCTAAAATTATGAGATATAAAGAACCTCTATTGTATAAAAAGTTATTCAAAAAATTTGTGAACAATCTTAAAGTAGCAGAGAAATTGATAATAATTGGTTATGGAGCAAAAGACTGCAAAATTAACGAGTTAATAGAAACAAATTTTGATTATACAAATAAACCGATATTTGTGGTAAATCCGACTATTCAAGATGAATCACAACTTGATGATTTTTATAAAAAACTTCAGGCTAAGCTAATAAGTACTAAATTAGAAAATATTTCAGCAAAAGATTTTAATAAATAAAATAAAATTATTATGACAGAATTTAAATCTCAATTTATAGATACTTTTTATGAGTCTTGTTTTGCTCCTATTATAAAAAATGCTAAAATAGTACACGAAGAGCATAAAACTACCAATACAATGCAAAAATCAATATTTTCAATATTATATCGAGATGATGATAAGGTAATTCATACAGGCACAGGGTTTCTTATTGCACAAAATGGATTATTTATTACTGCGGGGCATGTTTTTAGGCAAAGAATCAATCCTGATGGAACCCTTGACCCAAACAGATTTTTGGCTTATTTTGCAGATACAAATACATTAATAAAAATAAATCTCATTTGGTTTAAATCATTAGTACCCTGTCAACAAAAAAACCCTGAATATATTGATATTGCAGTAGGGATATTAGAAACAGACAATACATCTTATTTAATTTTAGACAGAAGGCGACCCGGAATTGGACAGAATTTAAAATTGTGTGGCTATATTTCCAAAAAAAAAATAAATAATTACGGAACAGACTTTGAGCATTTAATTGATTTAGAAAAGATAACTTTTTCTCTCATTGATATGGGAATTAAATATCAAGATGCTTTAATTTCAGATGCAGATAGAGATTACAGATTAGGCAGAGAAAAGGCTGATAAAAACCGATTATTTAATAATTGCATTACTTTATCGGGAAAATTTAGAATAGGGACAAGTGGTTGCCCTGCTGTAGATAATAACGGTATGGTTAAAGGCATTCTAATAGGTTCGCCTAAGATTACTGATGAAACACATATATTACTTTCAAAATGGTGTTCTAAGCAAGTTCAGTTTCATCCTTATGTCAAATATAATCCTTATGAATATTTGAATAATTTATGAATACAATATTTAGTGACAATTCAATAAAATAAACAAATTACAATATGCAAAAAAAAATAATCCTTTCCCTAATCTTCTGCTTAGCCACCCTAAGCACAATCTCCGCCCAAACCTACAGCGGCGGCAATGGCACGGAAACTTCTCCCTATCTGATTTCGTCCAAAGCAGATATGGAAGCATTAGCTACGGCAGTAAATAGCGGCAACTCTTATTCTGGCAAGTATTTTTTGCTTACCCAAGACTTGACGGACATTACCACTGTCATTGGAAATTCCAATACAAGATATTTTAGTGGCACATTTGATGGCGGCGGACATACCGTAGATGTAAATATAGATGTAAATATTAGCTCGGCGTCTGGGGCTGCGCCTGTGTATGCGTATGCAGGAGTATTTGGTTATATTTCAGGGGCAACTATCAAGAACTTGGGAGTAACTGGAAGTGTTTCCGTTTCTGCTTCTTCTTCTCGTTCTGCTTCTTATGTCGGAGGTATTTGTGGGTCTTCGGGTGGTACAATATCTAATTGTTATAATACTGGAAGTGTTTCCGTTTCTTCTTCTGCTTCTTCTGGTTTTGGTTCTGATGTCGGAGGTATTTGTGGGTCTTCGAGTGGTATAATATCTAATTGTTATAATACAGGAAGTGTTTCTTTTTCTACTTCTGTTTCTTTTTCTTCTTCTTTTGTTGGTGGTATTTGTGGATTCGCATCACGCGATATATCTATACCTATATCTATATCTAATTGTCATAATACTGGAAGTGTTTCCGCTACTGCTCCTTCTTTTTCTTCTTCTTCTTCTGATGTTGGAGGTATTTTGGGAAATACAGAGAGTTGTAATATATCTAATTGTTATAATACTGGAAGTGTTTCTTCTTCTTCCTCTTCTGCCGGAGGTATTTGTGCAGCACATGGATCATATGGAGGTGTTATATCTAATTGTTATAATACAGGGGGCATTTCTGGTAATATTGCCGGAGGAATTTGTGGGAGGGAAGAAGGTACTATATCTAATTGCTATAATATAGGGGACATTTTTGCGACTTCTCAGGGCGGTGGTATTTGTGGTCGAGGATCAGAGGCAAAAATAAGTAATTGTTTTGCTGCAGGTACAAGCATAACTGTATCATCTTCCATTGTAGGAAGAATTGCTGGATATAATGGACGCGGTAGCATTGAAAATTGCCATGCCTTATCGACTATGACAGTGAATGGCGCTACCGTAAACAGTTCGGATGCGGCAAGTGAAGACGGAAAAGATGCCGATTTTAGTTCTTTTCAGACCCAATCATGGTTTGCAACCAACTTGCCCCAATGGGATTTTAGTACTGTTTGGGAAATGTCGAGCGTCGGCTCTATCAATCAAGGATTGCCTGTATTCAACACGCAACCACAACAAACTTATACTATTACGGCATCGGCAGGAAGCAACGGCAGTATTTCGCCCACCGGAAACATAAGCGTATCCCAAGGCGGAAGTCAGACTTTTACATTCACGCCCAATACAGGTTACGAAATCAATCAAGTATTGGTCGATGGCGTCAATAACACGTCGGCGGTTTCATCCGGCACTTATACGTTCTCGAATGTAACTACAAGCCATACAATTTCCGTAACATTCAAGCAAAAGCAATACACAATAACCGTATCGGCAGGTACAAACGGAAATATATCGCCATCTACAAACCAAACAGTTTCTCATGGCGGTAGCAAAACGTTTACATTTACGCCCAATACAGGGTACGAAATCAATCAAGTATTGGTTGATGGCGTCAATAATACGGCGGCCGTTTCTTCCGGCAGTTATACATTCAATAATGTAACAACAAACCATACAATTTCCGTAACATTCAAGCAAAAGCAATACACGATAAGCGTTTCAGCAGGTACAAACGGAAATATATCGCCATCTACAAACCAAATAGTTTCTCATGGCGATAGTAAGACTTTTACGTTTACGCCCAATACCGGTTACGAAATTAATCAGGTATTGATTGATGGCGTCAATAACACGTCGGCGGTTTCATCCGGCACTTATACGTTCTCGAATGTAACAACAAACCATACAATTTCCGTAACATTCAAACAAAAATCGACGCCAACATACACCATTACTGCATCAGCAGGAAGCAATGGCAGCATTTCGCCCACCGGAAACATAAGTGTATCGCAAGGCGGCAGTCAGACTTTTACATTCACGCCCAATACAGGTTACGAAACCAATCAAGTGTTGGTTGACGGATTAAACAACACAACGGCAGTTTCGGCAGGCTCTTATACATTCACGAATGTAACGGCAAACCATACAATTTCCGTAACGTTCAGGCAAAAGCAATACACCATTACCGCATCGACAGGAAGCAACGGCAGTATATCACCAACCGGAAGCGTAAGCGTATCGCAAGGCGGCAGTCAGACTTTTACATTCACGCCAAATACAGGGTACGAAATCAATCAGGTATTAATTGACGGAGTAAATAACACAACAGCAGTTTCGGCAGGCAGTTATACTTTTACGAATGTAACAGCAAACCATACTATTTCCGTTTCATTCAAACAAAAAGCAACGCCAACTTATACCATCACCGCATCAGCAGGCAGCAACGGCAGTATCTCTCCCAACGGCAGCAGAACCGTATCCCAAGGCGGCAGTCAGACCTTTACCTTCACCCCCAATACCGGATACGAAATCAATCAGGTATTGGTCGATGGAGTCAATAACGCCTCGGCCGTTTCATCCGGCACTTATACATTCACGAATGTAACGGCAAACCATACAATTTCCGTTTCATTCAAACAAAAAGCGACGCCGACTTATACCATCACTGCATCAGCAGGCAGCAACGGCAGTATTTCTCCCAACGGAAACATAAGCATATCCCAAGGTGGCAGTCAAACCTTTACCTTTATACCCAATACGGGTTACGAAATTAATCAGGTATTGGTCGATGGCGTGAATAATACATTGGCCGTTTCGGCAGGCTCTTATACATTCACGAATGTAACGGCAAACCATACAATTTCCGTAACGTTCAGGCAAAAGCAATACACCATCACCGCATCGGCAGGCGCAAATGGAACTATCTCACCCAACGGCAGCAGAACCGTATCGCAAGGCGGCAGTCAGACCTTCACCTTCACCCCCAATACCGGATACGAAATCAATCAGGTATTGGTCGATGGAGTCAATAACGCCTCGGCCGTTTCATCCGGCACTTATACGTTCACGAACGTAACGGCCAACCATACGATTTCCGTAACATTCAAACAAAAGCAATATACGATAAACGTTTCGGCAGGTGCAAATGGACGTATATCACCGTCCACAAACCAAACAGTATCGTATGGAGCCTCCAGGGGTTTCACCTTTACCCCCAATACCGGTTACAAAATCAATCAGGTATTGGTCGATGGCGTCAATAATACGGCGGCCGTTTCATCCGGCGCTTATACTTTCACGAATGTAACGGCCAACCATACGATTTCGGTAAGTTTTTCTGAATTAATCCCCATCGTAAAAAATCTCGTAATACAAGTGTGGGACGATGTACTCTCGGTTATCAACGAACCCGCCAACAATGGAGGCTACTCGTTTCTATCGTATCAATGGCAGGAAGATAATGTGGATATGCCCGGAGAAATAAGCGGAAACCTGTACCTGGCGGAGAATCCCAATGCTTACACTTCGTATTACGCTGTGCGGCTTACTACTACGGATGGAAAACACTTGCAAACTTATCCCGTAAAACTGACTAAAACCAACTTAAAAGTCAGCGCCTATCCGAATCCCACGCAAAACGTATTAACCGTCGAAAGCGCCGCTATCAACGCCGGAGAGAAGATTGAGATTTACAATTCATCCGGTTTTCTTGTATGGAAATACACTGCGGAAAAACACAAAACGACATTGAATCTGTCGGCATTACCGGAAGGAATCTATATCCTGAAAATCAACAATGAGCGAGTAAAAATTGTAAAAACAAATAAATGAATCAAATGAAACAGATATGTTTAATAATAGGTTTACTAATAGGAATCCATGCACAAGCACAATACAGTAGCGAATGGGATATTAACATGGGTGGCGGTATTTCCACCTTGAATTACCAAGCAAGCACAGGAAGTGCAAGTTCCGGCGCAGGCGGTTCTTTCGGCGTCGGTTATACAGCCTTTTTCTCCTATCAATGGGGCGTCACCACCGGATTGGCGATGGGTTTTTATAACACTTCCTATACACTTGAAAATATCCGGTTGGAATATCCGGCTGCTGTTCCCGCCGGTTTACAGGGCAATTTTTACCTGCATGCGAATTACGAAGCTTATGAAGAGAAACAACAGACTTTACTTTTTCAGTTTCCGGTAATGCTGCAATACCAGGCGCCGCTCGGCAGTTCGTTTTTTTACCTTGGCGCCGGGATAAAAATCGGCGTTCCTGTTTCGGCAACTTACAATCAATCAGTTAAATCAATCACTACCTCCGGTTATTCGGATTATACCGCACAAGAATACGAAAATATGCCGAACCACGGTTTCGATACATACGGAAATGTAAAATCGTCCGATATATTGGCGCTAAACATTTCCGGTCTGTTAGCCTTAGAAAGTGGAATAAAATGGAAAATTTCTCGGAAAAATGCGCTTTATACCGGCATTTACTTAGATTATGGATTAAATAATGTGCAAAAAGAATCCCTACGCGATTTTTTGGAATATAAGCCGACAAATTCTTCCGATTACCAGTACAATAGTATGTTACAGTCCCAGATGGATGGCAATGCTTTTACCAATAAGGTAATTCCTTTTGCTTTGGGAATAAAGATAAAACTGGCTTTTGGAAGCGGTGGTAAAAAGCAGCGACATCCGGACATTCAAGGTGCAAAACCCGAACCGCTTTTGGGCTATATGGAGTGGTAGGATTCTTAGCATGGGATGTCGACTAAGTGAGCAAAGCGAACGCAAGACATCCTCTGCTAATCGTTAATATAAAATTTACGCTATGCCATTTATTTTCCACAGCACCTTAAAAAAGTTTTAGCCCATAAATCATCAAAATAGTTTTAGCAGTTATGTTCCAGCCACTTTTCAAAATTGCATTAGGCAGAACTTTTTGGAATATAGTAGATGTAATCATAGCGATAGGTTTAATCGTTTCCATATTT
>JAITQA010000013.1 GCA_031289145.1 Dysgonamonadaceae bacterium
TTAAAAGCTTTTTGATTTTCTTCTCGATTTCTTCCAAATTCATCCCTAATCAACGAATCAATTTTTGATACGTCTGAATTAACGCCATTCAGTTTGGTTAAAATTTCATCATTATTGACGCTGATTTTTTTTGTCAATGTAACAATAAAATTGATAATTACAACTATTATTAATACTGCAAGTAAAATTGTTGTTGTCATATTTTTCTCTTTTTTTTATATTGTTAAAAATTTACTTTTATACCTAAAAACCGACTCATTATCTACCTCCGCCAACCCCGCTTTCAGCAAATGCGCATTAATAAACGTCTTGTTTTCAAGATACAAATACGACATCAAATGGTTGTTGTTGTCGTGTTTTACCTCATCGTGACGAAGGAAAACGCGCTTCCCTTTTAGCTTCTCGTGCAAAAATTCAGGATTAATTTCGTAACCCACAGCGTTCCGGTTTAACTTTCGTGCAGCCCAAGCCGTAATCTTTCAGTTGTCAGTAGGGTGGGGACGTGATAATCAAATGAATGGATTTGTCTTCTATCTCGCTCATTTGCCGACTGTCGCCGTTTATTATTTTATGAATGGTCTTCATTTTTCTATCTCTTTGACATCGCAAAGGTACATGTTTTTTCTAAAATAACAAGCTGACCCTGTCCGGCATAGGCCAAATTACACAAACAAAAAAAATTAACTTAAAAAAGAGGCTGAATTTTAAATAATTTTTTTATCTTTGTCTTTTTGATAAGATTTATGATTATAGAATATAAGCTGTTTATGAAGAAATTTGCATTATTGCTTTTACTGCTGCTTTTTATGGCTTTCGGATTACAGGCAAAATCTGAAATGGACTCAATTTTTCAGGTCTTGTTTCAGGCCATGAATAATGAGAAAATATATACGGAAAAAAAGGAAGAAGGTATTGCTGCCATAAAGAAAATGCTTGATATAAATGATATTACAGATGAACAGCGATATTCGGTTTATGACCATTTGTATAACGAATACAGGTCTTTCAAAATTGATTCTGCCGTTCATTATTTGGAATTTAACCTGAAAATTGCCGAAAAACTGAACAATGTGGCGTACATCTACAATACCAAACTCAAGTTGTCTTTTTCATATTGGATAAGGGGGCGTTTTCTCGAATCTATCAATATTTTGAATGAACTTGACAGGAGCCGTTTTGAGCGCTTACCGGAATGGCTACTCATTGAATATTATGAATCATACAAACGCATCTATCTTTATTACAGTGCAAAAGACAAACACAACCATTACTATCCCATCAGTAATTTATACCGGGATTCCCTGCTGAGTCTTATCCCGGAAGATTCTTTCTCCCATCACGTACTGACGGCCGAAAAATTGGCGGTTGAAGACCATGCGGATGAAGCCATTCGGGTTTTGATGGAAGCCTTAGAAAAATCGCAGGCTGAAGACCATGAGAGGGCTATCTTGGAAAATATCATCGCAAATATTTACGGCGAGAAGCGTAATATCGAAATGCAGAAAAAATATTACGCTTTGTCGGCTATCTGTGATATAAAAAACGCCATTAAAGAGAATGCCTCTATGATGGAACTGGCTTTTCTTCTGTATGAAGGGGGTGATATCAACAAAGCGTACAAGTGTATCAAAGCATCCATGGATGATGCGGTTTTTTGCAATGCCAGATTCCGTACCTTTGAGATTTCGAAAGTATTTCCGATAATTGAACATGCCTATCAGGAAAAGGAACTTAAACAAAAAAAGGAATTACAAGGCTATCTGCTGATAGTTAGCTTTTTATCCTTGTTTTTGATAGTTGCTGTGGGATATGTTTACCGGCAAATGAAGCGTATTGCCCGTATCCGGAAGGAACTGTATCATACAAACCTGAAACTAAATGACTTGAATACAGATTTGCAAAACTCGAATGCAAAACTGCATGAACTGAACGGGCAACTTTCCGAGGTCAATCAGAAATTAGCCGAGACCAACCGGGTGAAAGAGGCTTATTTAGGCAAATTCATAGATTTGTGTTCCAACTATATAGAAAAATTAGACAATTACCGCCGCGGGCTGAACAAGATAGCCAACAGTGGAAAAATGGACCAATTGTTAAAATCGCTCAAATCATCCCAGTTTATTGAAGATGAATTGAGCGATTTTTATACCAATTTTGATGAAACGTTCTTACGGATTTATCCGACTTTCATTACTGATTTCAACGACTTGTTTCCCGATGAAGAGAAGCAACATCCGAAACAAGGGGAATTGCTCAATACCGAATTACGGGTCTATGCGCTTATCCGCCTGGGAATCAACGATAGCGCCAAAATAGCGGTATTTCTCCGTTATTCGATAACAACCGTGTATACCTATCGCTCCAAACTGAAAAGCAAATCCTTGCATCCCAAAAAGTTTGAGGAGTATATTATGAAAATCGGTTCGTATTAACATCACATCACAGTTTCTTTAATCCTTTGCTCTGCGCTTTGTCTTTTACTTCCATAAGACTGATGGCAAAGCCGCCGCCGGGAGCCGATAGCTGGTTCAGCTTGGATTTACTGTCCACAATTACTTTCCGTATGGTGTAGGCCTGCGGATTTGTTTTGTAATGGGCGTCGGGTGCATCGGCATAAATCGTAGCGATATATTGTTTGCCGGGCGCCAAGAAATCGAAAGTAATTTTGGAAACGAATCCTTTTTCTCCGCAAACGTTCCCGACGAACCAATCCGAACTGCCTTTGGCTTTGCGAGCAACCGTGATGTATTCACCCGGTTCCGCCGCTAAATATTGAGTCTCATCCCAATCCACGGCCACATCCTTGATAAATTGGAATGCGTCCGGGAAACGGTTGTAGTTTTCGATTAAATCGGCTGCCATTTGCAGCGGACTGTACATCGTGACATACAGCGCCAACTGATTGGCTATTGTAGCATTGACATGCGAGGTATTACCCGGATTGATTTTTTCAATATCCATTTCGAAAATACCCGGCGTATAGTCCATCGGACCGCCAATCAGTCGTGTAAACGGAAGAATCGTAACATGGTTGGGATTGCTTCCGCCGAAAGCCTGGTATTCCGTACCGCGAGCCGATTCGTTTCCTATCAGATTGGGATAGGTCCGGCAGATACCGGTGGGACGAACCGCTTCGTGGGCGTTCACCATGATTTGGTAGTCCGCCGCTTTTTGAATGGCATACAGATAATGATTGTTTGTCCATTGACTGTAATGGTAATCACCACGCGGAATGATGTCGCCTACATAACCGCTTTTTACCGCATCGTAACCATTGTCTTTCATAAACCGATAAGCCTTATCTATATGGCGTTCGTAGTTGCGGGTGGATGATGAAGTTTCGTGATGCATAATCATCTTAATGCCTTTATTTTCGGCATATTTACGAATTTCCTGCACATTGAAATCGGGGTAGGAGGTAACGAAATCAAAGACATAATCCTTGGATTTACCGAACCAGTCTTCCCAACCGACATTCCAACCTTCAACCAGAACAGCGTCAAAACCGTGTTTGGCGGCAAAGTCGATGTATTCTTTCACGTGTGCATTGGTTGCGCCGTGTTTACCGTGCGGTTTTGCTTTCGAATAATCGGTTTTGCCTAATTGTATGCTGGGGAAATCGTAAGTATAAGACCATTCGCTCTTGCCTGTAATCATTTCCCACCAAATACCGATATATTTTACGGGTTTAATCCAGGAAGTATTTTCTATCTTACAAGGCTCATTCAGATTCAGCGTCATATTGGAAGCTAAAATAGCACGAGCGTCTTCGCTAACGATAATCGTCCGCCAAGGACTGACACAGGGCGCTTGCAGGTGACCCTTAGCGCCGTTTGCATCAGGCGTTAACCATGATTCGAAGACAAAATTTTTATCGTCCAAATTCAGGTGCATGCAGGCATAATTGATTAAAGCCGCTTCGTGCAGGTTGATATACAATCCGTCGCCGGTTTTCATCATCAGGGCGGTTTGTACACCGGTTATAGAAAAAGGTGTTTGGGATGAGTTAGGAGTGATAGATTTGGACATGAGTCCACGTATTTCCGACAGATGAGAAGTCGTATAATCGTATTCTTGCGTATCGTAATCGCCTGGTATCCAATAAGCAAGATGGTCACCGGTCATGGCGAACCGACTTTTCTCTTCTTTGATAACGAAATAAACCAAATTTTTTTGCTGTGGAAATTCGTAGCGGAAGCCCAATCCATCATCGAACAACCGAAATCGGATAATTATCTGTCGTTCGGTAGATGCTTGATTCAGTTTGACTTCCAACTCATTGTAATGATTGCGGATGTCTTTGGTTTCTCCCCAGACCGGTTGCCACACCTCATCGAAAGAAGATGTGTTCGTACCGGCAAGACTGAAACCGGTATACAGATTGGTTTGCTTATCTGCATTTTTCGGAACATTTCCTTCGGGCGAGAAATCGTAAAATTCCCTTGAAGGCGCTTCCGGCATCAATTCCAAGCCCAATGTACTGGGTTTGATTACTTCCTTTCCCTTGTACGACAAGGTATAAGTAGGGGAACCATCGGCCGAAACCGAAAAATTCAGCAAAAACAACCCGTCAGGAGATGTCAATGTCTGCGCATTTGCTGTCAAACACACTAAAAATAGGAGAATTACTCCTTTCATCTTTTTGTTCATGATATTTAATTTAGTTTAATTCCAATATATATGCCCCTTTGCCGGAGATAGTGAATTTATTTTCCAAAGAAATATTTTTTCCTGAAATAATATCTCTTCCGGAACGGGCATTGCCAATGACTTCAAAATATTTTTCCGGCGAAAGCGTTTGTTCCTTATTCGAGCCATTCAAAATAACCAACACTTTGCTATCGCCTTTGATTCGCGCATAAACATAAGATTGCGTTTGCCAATCAGGTGTGTAATGCAGTAATTCTCCTCCGTTTACTGCCGGATTGGTTTTGCGCCACTGCAATAATTTCTGCAAATAGTCGTGCGCTTCGTTTTGCAGCGCAGTGCGCCCGGATGCTGTAAAAGCATTCACCGTATCCTCCGGCCAGCCACCCGGAAAATCTTTCCGCAGCTTACCGTCACCCTCGCTTTTTTCGCCGGACAGCAGGATTTCCGTACCATAATAAATTTGCGGAATACCACGGGTAGTCAGCACAAACGCCAGCGCTTGTTTGTAGCGATTCAGGTTCTGCTCTTCTTTCTTCACAAACCGGCTTAAATCGTGATTGTCCAGAAAAACCAGGATATTATCCAAATCGCTGTATAAAAAGTCCTGCGCCAGCACCTCGTAAATTTTTTTCAAATCGCCTGTTTCCTCCGGGTCAACGGGAAATGCTTCACCGCAGGCATTCATCAGGTTAAAATCCATAGTGGTTTTCAGATTGCTTTGCCGGTTGCCGGTTATCGCATTTTTCTGCCACCAGGCCAAGGGTGCAGAGTTAATGTACCAGGACTCGCCGACGATGTTGAAATTCGGATATTCGTTTTCAACCGCTTTACACCATTCGGCAAGAAAATCGAAATCGGCGTAGGGGTGCGTATCGTGGCGGATACCGTCGATGCGGGCATATTCAATCCACCAAATACTGTTTTGAATCAGATAGCTTGCCAAATGCCGATTGCGCTGATTGAGGTCGGGCATAGAAGGCACAAACCAACCGTCGGTAGTTGCTTTAACTTCCGATTGTGGGGCGTGAATATCCATGATTGTATATAAATTGTGTGTAGTTGACACAAAACCGTCTTGATGATTCAGCCAGTTGTGGAAAGGCAAATCGTTCATCCACCAGTGCTTACTCCCGCAATGATTGTAAATCATGTCCATCACCATTTTCATGCCCTTTTGATGAATGTTTTCAATCAATATGCGGTATTCTTCATTGCTGCCCAAGCGCTTATCTACCTGATAAAAATCGGTAATCGCGTAACCGTGATAGGATTTATATTTTTCGGGACTGTTCATTTTGTTTTCCAACACCGGATTGAGCCAGACAGCCGTAACACCCAAATCATCAAGATAATCCAAGTGTTGTTGAATCCCGGCCAAATCGCCGCCATGACGGGCAAAAGGCTCAGCCCGGTCGATTTCTTCGTTGTCCCATACGTCATTGCCGGAATTGCCATTCGCAAAACGGTCGGGCATAATCAGGTATAAAACGTCGGACGAAGAAAAACCTTGTGCGCCGACAGAGGACGCACGAGGCTTCAACTCCAACGATTTAACCATTTTCTTTTTGCCTTCTATGAATGTGATATTTATCGTTCCGGGAGTTGCTGATTCTTCAATTTCCAAATAGATAAACAGATAATTGGGACTATCGGCTTTTATAATTTCTTTTAAATGTACGCCGGGATAATCGAATTGCACATCGGCTCGACCGATGTCTTTTCCATAAACCATGATTTGCAATTCGGGATTTTTCATGCCTGCCCACCAAAAAGCGGGTTCCATTCGCGAGATTTCGATTGCCGAAACGGACAACGAAAAAATGAATAATAGTGTTATCAGGTTTGCTTTTTTCATTCTTTACTGAAATACAAGCGGTATTCGCCGGGGTTTAACATAATATTTTCTGTTGCAGCGCTTATTGTAATCTCATCACCGGAAAAATAGTCTTTCCATTTTCCCGCCTGACTGAAATTAACTATTTTACTAACAGGAATCACATCGAAATTAGCCATTGCCACCACCGTTTCGCCGGAAGATTTCAATACGATGTATTTGAAATTGGCAGTTAAATCAATGGTATAATCCGCCGTAGAGAAAACCGCCTTGTTGTTACGCAAATCAATCATTTTTGCATAGACATCGTACAATGCTTTCCGGTTGGCGTCTTCATAATAATCCCAACGAATGGGTTTTTTACCCAAACGGTCGGCTCCGTTTCCTTCCAACGGAAAATCATATCCCAACTCGCCGAACTGCCAAATCATTTTGGGTCCGGGAATGGAGAATAGTATGACGGCAGCCGCTTCCGTCCGTTTCAGACCGGTTGCCAAATTTTTTACATCGTATCCGCTTGCCGTTTTTCCGAAAGCCACGTTTTTAAACATAATTCGCTCTTCATCATGGCTTTCCATATAAGCAATCAAACCGGGTTGATTCCAGCCGCGTTGTTTGTAAGAAGCCCATGACAGGTCGCCTTTCCGGGAACTGCCGTTCATTTCATCACCATAGCCCATGGTGGCTTCGTTCATGCTGTAGTTCAGATTGCCCCAAAGCAGGATACCGTTTTCGGCCAATACTTTTTCTTCGCTATTGTCGGCCAGATGTTCAAAGATAATCAAGGCGTCTTTTTTGCGTTTTCGGATTTCGCTTGTCATCCGTTCCAGAATAGCAATCCGGGATGGGTCATAAGCCTGTCCATCGCCGGGTTGGTTGGTGAATCCTTTGGTAAAATCGAAACGGAAACCGTCGATTTTGTACTCTTTCAACCAGAAAGCGTTTATGCTGTCCACAAAAGCCGCTGTATATTTGCTCTCATGATTGAAATCGTAACCCCAGGAATAGGTCGTATTCGGCGAATTTACATTGTACCATGGATTGTCCGCAGCCACTTTGTCGCCGTTTTGATACATCCTCACCAAAGGACTTTGCCCGTAACTGTGGTTCAATACCATATCCATGATAACAGCAATATTGTTGGCATGACATTCATCAATAAACGCTTTGTAATCATTTGCCGTTCCGTAGGCCTTGTCGGTAGCGAAATAGAAAGAAGGATTGTATCCCCAACTGTCGTTCGCTTCAAACTCGTTGAAAGGCATCAGTTCGATGGCATTGACGCCCAGTTCTTTCAAATAGGGGATTTTTTCCTGAACACCTTTTATGGAGCGTTTTTCCGTAAAATCGCGAATCAGGATTTCGTAAATCACCAATGATGGTAGAGACGTTGCGTGCAGCGTCTCTACTTTCCATTGATAATTATCCTGTTTGGTCGAAACCACCATCGCAATCTCCGTCGTTTTTCCGGCAGGGTAGGGGATAAGATTCGGATAAATGGTAGCCGGAATAGCCGCATCGTTCCACGGATCGGATATTTGATTCGAATATGGATCCGCAATACGGATGGTATTGTCAATCAGGTATTGGCAAACATATTCCTTGTTTTTATCCGGAATACCGATTTTTATCCAGAAACGGTCGCCGTCTTTTTGCATTTTATAGGCATCTGAAGTTTGCCAATTGTTGAAATCGCCGATCAGGTAAACCGATTGTTTCTTGGGCGCAAAAAGAACAAAAGCAAGGGAATCGTCGCCGATACGGGTGATACCGTCGCGAAGATGCAAATCGTCTAATCGCGGCAAATTACTTGTATTTTCAACCGGATCTTCACAAGCGAAGAAAAAGGAGATGCATAGAAAAGAAAGCAATAACTGTTTCATGGATTTTTAGCGATAAGAGAAAATAAACGGTAAACACACCGGTCTACCGTTTATTGATTAAACTTTACTTTTTTGTCCAGGTAATGACGAGATTTTCTTCGTCTAAAGTAACCAAGTAGGTTCCACTTTCAGTAATAGGAATATTATCGCCACCGGAGGTAACAACTCCGCCTGTGATACCATAATTAATAGTCCAATCGTTGTTCAAACGAATTTTGAATGAACCTGCGGTCAAATTGATTGTTAATTCCCATTTCAATGTTTCATAATTCCAAATCATATCGGTATCGCTATCCCAACCGGTGGGAGTAGCATCACCAATTATTCCCCAGGAATAAGGAACCATTTCAATGGTAAGATTGGTCAAATCCGCGGTAACTTTATGATAACCGGCGCCGGGAGATTTAATATCCGATCCACCGTCTTTTATCAAATTTGCGCCATCATCGCTACCCCATTTATGATCCCAACTGCTTGAATTGTCAGGCATGATAAGGAAGGCAGATTCTGCTTCCGGGAAGTTGATATAGCCGATATAAACACCGTTATCAGTCATCGAAACGAGCGAATAACCGCCTGTTCTGTCCCAACCTTGGAATGCGCCTACGGCGTATACCCATGACGGCTCAGGCTCAAATGGCGTAACCGAAATCGTTTTTATTTCCGAATATAAAGGCATAACTCCTGTGTTCAATTGCCCATACACGCTGGCATGGGTTTTGATGCGTAGTTCAATTTTTGTTTCTACCTTTGGTGTTAAACCAAGTTTTGTTAATGCGGCATTCAATTCTCTGTAAGTAAATTCAGCGCTTTGATTGTTCCCCACCAAGGCGGCGCCTAATTCTACAATAGGCGTGAAGTTTGTTCCCTGACGGCCAATTTCAAATTGAGTGGTTGTTGCCACCGGTGTTGAATACGTGCCGGATGTAAAACCGATAGTGAATTTTTCGGAATTCACATTGTTTTTGTCAATAACAATTGCAGCCGGTGTTTGTCCGAGTATAGGCGAAGCGCCTGCACTCAATACCGTGGTTTCTGTGTCTTCACAAGCGTTGAAAAACAAACCCATTGCGAAAATCGACAATATTAATTTTAAACTATTTTTCATATCATTTACTATTAAAAATTAATTAATAATTTTTGTTCTGCGTCAAATTTGTATTGGCATTTAAGTCTGAAGCAGGGATTGGGAACAGGTTGAAATGGCTATCCACCGAACGACCTGCTTGCACGCCGCCTTTCCATTCCCAGCGATAATCACCGGCAGTAAATACTCCGTAACGAATAAGATCGGTACGGCGATGACATTCCCAATACAATTCGCGAGCGCGTTCATCCAAGATAAAATTCGTTGTTAATTGCGCTTCGTTGATATTGGAAACGCCTGCTCTTGCACGCAATTGGTTGATATACCCTACCGCTTCACCTTTCGATCCGCCGCTGCGTACTGCCGCTTCGGCATAAATCAAATATTGTTCCGCTAAACGGAATAGAGGAAAGTCGGTGTCGGCATATCTTCTGTCTGAACCGTTAAGCACATTTCCGACCGTTGATCCCGATTTGATATTCCGATATTTGTAAACCATCAAACCATTGGTAAATGTAGTTGGATCGTTGCCTAATGCCGGGTTTTCGCCGACAAGCAAATTACGTTTGTCTCCTGCATCAAATTTATCCGATAGTTCTTTACGTGTTCTATATCCGCTCCAGTTGGAATTGTCGTAAATGCCGGATTCTATCAATTTGTTTGCATAAGTAGTCTTATAATCGCCATTGAAAGTACAGTTAATCAAGAATGTAGTACCTCCGTCCAAACGAGTTCTTGTTCCATCGTAAGTGATAGAAAGAATTACTTCAGGGTTGTTTTTGTCATTATCGGCTAAGAACAAATCTTCGTAATTTCCTTTCAAAGAATAACCTGCATCAATTACTTTTTTACTGTAAGTAACAGCGTCCGCCCAACGTGCAGTTCCGGTATAAACTTCGGCATTCAGATACAAACGAGCGAGTAAAGCAAAGGCAGCCGCTTGGTCGGCGCGTCCGTATTCGTTTGTTTTGGACGCTTTCAACAAATTGTTGTTTGTTATATCAAGCAATTCCGATTCCACATAGTTGAACAATTCGGCACGGTTGGTTTGATTCGGAAGGATACCAATTCCATCATTTTCAGTTACAAAAGGAGGATTTCCAAAAATATCCATCAATACCCAATAATCAAATGCGCGAATAAAACGGGCTTCGGCCTTGAAGTTTTTAACTTCTGCACCCAAATCTTCTTTTGCATTTCTGATAAATTCGTTGGCATACATGATTTGCATAATGACTCTGTAATACAAACCGGATGTGAATTTATCATCGGTAGTAAAATTAATGTCGTTCAATTCAGGTATTCCCGCATCGTTCCAAAGACAGTGCGCTTCTTCGGTGGGCAGTTCCTGATGGTTGAAAAAAGTGCGGAGAAAGTCGGCATTACTGCCTTCGTCTATTCCGGGAATAGGCAAATCGGGCTTTCCGTTAGGACCTTCGTTTCCTGTTAGCGAGTATGCACCATAAACTTTGGCCAATGCTCCTTTTGTGCCTTCTAAAGTCGAAAATACTATTTCTGACGATGATGTGTTTTCGGGATAAATATCCAAATCCGTACAGGAAGCCAACAGCAACACAGGCACTATTATTGTCAATATTCTAAAATATTTTTTCATATTCTTTTTCTTTTTTTACATTAAAAATTAAGACTCAATCCGATGCTGAATGTTCTTGGATTCGGATAGAAATTATTATCAATACCGCTTGACATTTCAGGATCTATACCATCGTATTTAGTCAAAGTAAATACATTTTGAACTGTAACGTTGGCACGTAAATTTGCTTTTCCGCTCAATATTTTCCCAAAATCATATCCCAACTGTACATAGTCCATTTTCAGGAACGATGCATTTTGAATATAGTAATCGGAAAGCAACTGACGATTAAAGAAGCTGGTATTCAATCCATCTACTACATTGTTCATCAAAAAGTTATTAGGATTAAGCGTTTGCGAAAAGTTACCCATGTCGGAATTTACATTGTTGTAAACGTAGTTTCCAATACTTGCACGCAAGGCAGTAGCCAATGTAAAATTCTTATAAGCAAATGTAGTGTTGAATCCCATATACCAGTCGGGCGCAGGTTTATGATAAAGATATAAGTCTTGGTCATTTATCACGCCGTCTTTATTCAAATCTTCAAAAACGCCTTCAATCGGTTTTCCATTGCTGTCGTACATTTGCTTGTAAGCATAGAATGAGTTTGGAGCATAACCTACTTTTTGAATTTGAATTGTATTTCCTGTACCTCCGGAAATTCCGCCTACCATTGCACCTTTATAATCGGATTCAGGACCATCGTTTAACGATAACTGGGTAATTTCAGTTTCATTATATGTTATGTTGAACCCCAAATCCCAATGTATGTCCTTTGTGTCGATAGGAACAAGTCCAAGATTTCCTTCAATACCCCAATTGTCCATAGAACCAATATTTTTAATAAGAAAAGGTGCGAAGTTGCTTCCGGCAGGCACCGGTATGTCATTTAATAAATCGATCGTATGTTTTTGATAATAATCAAGGCTTCCATATATGCGGTTGTTTACAAAGCCCCAATCTACCCCAATATTTTTTGTAGTAGTTTGTTCCCATTTCCGATTAGAGTCGTATCCGTTAGGACGCCAGCCCGGATAAAATTGGTCTCCAAATTGAATTTGTGCAGTGGGGTCGCTAAATTCATAAACAGGCAACCAACCGAAATCACTGTTTAAGTCTTGTTGTCCGGTAATACCCCAACCCAAGCGAAGTTTCAAATTGGAAAGGACTTCAATATTTTTGAGGAAGCTTTCTTCTTTGATGCGCCAAGCCAAAGCTACCGAAGGGAAAGTACCCCAACGATTTTCAGGACTAAATCTCGAAGAGCCGTCGCGGCGGATAGTGGCGGTTAGCAAATATCTTTCCAAAAGATTGTAATTCAAACGACCGTAAAAAGAAATCAAACGGTTGTGAGCCGGAACCATAATCCCCACTTCTTTTGCAATCGTTTGTTCATCGAAAAAATATTCATTAAATGGTTCGTTTGTTGTTTGCCAATCCTGCCATGTATAACCACCCATTACGTCGATGCGGTTTGCGTTGTCCAGTTGTTTAACATAGTTCAAATAAAATTCCAACAGGTTATTTTGCTTTTTTTGGTCGAATTTTGTTCTTCTTCCATTCGGATATTCAGCTGGTGACCAAGGTTGTGTAATCACCTCTCCTTTACCTTGTGAAAGGTCATAACCTAAATTCAGATTGGCATGCAAGTCAGGCAAAAAGTGCATTTTATAATCGAACTGAACATTTCCGATGCTACGAAAGACATCCGATTGGTCATCTTTGCCATAAAGCAGTGAAACAGGGTTTTTTGTTGCCATCGTGTTATAGGCATTTTGTCCATCCAACCATTGCCAATAGTCATTGAAATCGCCAAATCCATCAACCATAACCGGTTGAGTTGGGTCCATGCGCAAAGCAGCGCCTATGGCATCTCCATTTCCAAAACGGGAATGGGTATAAGTCCCTTTCAAGTTCACATTAACGGACAGATGTTTATCAAGAAAAGTCGGCGACAGATTAACCGCAACTGTTCCACGTTTCATATTGTCCGTATCCAAAATACCGTCCTGACTGATAAATCCGGCAGATACCCGATAGGGAAGTATTCCGGTAGCGCCACTTATACTGATATTGTTATCGGTAGTGAAAGCATTACGGAATATCTCATTTTGCCAATCCGTATTTGCATCACCGAGATAGCCAATGTATTGAGCGGCTTTTTCTGCATCATATCGTGCTGTAGCCTGGGAAGTTACAACATCGCGAAATTCGTTTGCAGACAATACTTCAACTCTACGCGCAATCGTTGCAATAGAATTCTGGGTCGAAACATTTACTTGTGTTTTTTGACCTGCTTGTCCCTTTTTGGTTGTAATAATGATTACGCCATTGGATGCACGCGAACCATAAATGGCCGTAGCAGAGGCGTCTTTCAAGATGTTCATAGATTCGATGTCGTTGGGATTGATGGTTGACAACGGATTGGTCATTCCTGAAATACTTCCATTGTCCATCGGAACGCCGTCGATTACGATAAGCGGGTCGTTATTTGCATTCAAAGACGCGCCTCCACGGATACGGATTTGATTGCCTCCTCCGGCACGTCCACCTGTAGAGGTTATTTGCACACCGGCAACTTTACCTGTAATGAGTGACGTGGGATTGGTAATCAAACCTTTCTGGAAATCTTTGTCACCAATAGTCGTAATAGAACCGGTAAGGTCGCCCTTTTTCATGGTTCCATAGCCGATTACTACCAATTCCTCCAATAATTGCGTATCTTCTTTCAACACAATAGCAAAAGAGGTGGTGTTCGCAACGGAAATTTCCTGCGTGATATACCCAATGTAGGAAATAACTAAAATCGCATTGTCCGCGACATTCAACTCGAAACGACCGTCAAGGCCGATGGTTGCTCCATTTGCAGTTCCTTTTTCAACTACGGACGCACCCACAGCTGAATCGTTGTATCCGTCAACAACTGTTCCTGTTACAACTTTGGAATTTTGTGCGGACAAACTCCAACTGAACAACAGACACATTAATAAAACGAAAGCTTTCTGTAGTTTCCCAGCATTCGGTTTTTTCTTTCTTCTCATGACATTAAAATTTATATATAAAAATTAAGAATTTAAATTATCAATGATAAAATTGATATGACAAAAGTAGAATCAAATGTGACACAAAAAACAACGTCAAATAAAAATCTAAATACGAAAAAGTGTTATTTATTTTATAACTAACACTTTATCTATTTTTGAAGAGTGAAAAAATCTAAATGTAATAGTATTGAAAAATGGGGATTAAGGCGTTTTAGCGTGATTTATCTTCTTTGTTTTTCTTTTTGTTGATCAAATCGCGGATATAGGAGGCTTTTTCATAATTTTCCAACATAATAGATTCATTTAAAGACTGTTGAAGTTCTTCCAAATCCCTGTTTTCAGCGGATTTTTCGGCGCGGTCCACTGGGTCTGTTTTTATTCCTATTTCATTACCCAACATATCATCTGTTTCCATTTCAATAGACACTTCTTTCATAATGGCTGCTGTGGTATAAATTGCGGCGTCGGTACGCACAGCCAGGGCAATGGCGTCCGAAGTTCTGGAGTCGAGATGAATGTCTTTTACCCCATCCGTAAAAATTAATTCGGAGAAAAAAATACCATCTTCATATTTATAGATAAAAACTTTTTTTAGCACAATATTCAATAGGTTCATAAAAGAAATAAACAAATCGTGCGTAAGCGGGCGGGGTGGATTCAGTTTTTCGAGAAAAATGGCGATAGATTGCGCTTCGGGGGTTCCGATGATTATCGGAACCCGGCGAATACCATTTACTTCTACTAAAACCAAAGCGTAAGCTCCCGCTTGCACCTGACTAAATGTAATCCCTGCTATTTTTAAATATACTTTATCAGAATCTATCATTTTATGTGTAAATAATGTTTATAACAGCTTCATCTTCCATTAATTTCTGCGCCCGCCGAAGAGAAGCATTAAATAATAGACGAGTGTAGCCAGAGAGCCTAAAGCCGCTACTACATAAGTATAAGCTGCCGCTTTCAAAGCGTCTCTTGCTGCCGCATCGTTGCGAGAATTGGTAATTCCGGCCTTGCTTAACCATACTACAGCCCTTTTACTGGCGTCTATTTCGACCGGCAGGGTAATGAAACTAAAAAGAGTAAGCATCGCAAACAGACCGACGCCAATCAAAGTGACCGTAAACCCAAGTCTTTGACTGACAGTCATCAAAAAGATACCGCCTAAAATTACCCAAGTTACCCATTGGTTGGAAAAACTGACCACCGGAACCAAGGCCGAACGCATTTTTAACGGAGCATAAGCCGTTGCATGTTGAATGGCGTGCCCTGTTTCATGTGCTGCAACAGCCGCTGCAGCCACGCTATCACTCGAATAAACACTTTCACTCAAACTGATGGTATGGTTCGTCGGGTTATAGTTGTCGGTCAGAATGCCATTGGTTGCCACAACTTTGACATCATAAATTCCGTTTTCGCGAAGCATTTGTTCTGCTACGTCTCTTCCCGTCATCCCGTTTCCAAGAGGTACTCGGGAATATTTTTTAAATTTGCTATTCAGATTTAACTGAACCAGCCAACTTACAAGCGCAATGCCGATAAATAAAATGATACCCATAATTGTATTTTTAATTGTTACGTTTAGTATGGCTGCTGCAAAAACCTTGCCATTCCCATACGCAAATTATGATTCTGCGTACCGGACAATGGTTTGTTCCCTGTCAGGACCCACCGATACGATTTTGATGTTCACGCCGAGCGTTTCTTCTATAAATGACAAATAGGCGTTGAATTCTTCCGGGAATTCATCTTCCGACTGCATTTTTGTCAGGTCTGTTTTCCAACCGGATAATTCCACATACAAAGGCTTGACGGATTCGTTGATTTCGAATGGAAAATCTTCTACTTCCTTTCCGTTTATTTCGTATGCTACACAGGCTTTTATGGTTTCAAAATCGTCCATGACATCCGATTTCATCATGATGAGTTGGGTCACTCCGTCAATCATAATCGCATAACGAAGCGCAACCAAATCAATCCATCCGCAACGGCGGGGTCTTCCCGTCACCGAACCGTACTCACAACCCAAATCACGTATTTTCTGCCCTGTTTCGTCAAACAACTCAGTGGGGAAAGGGCCGCTTCCGACGCGGGTACAGTAGGCTTTGAAAATGCCGTATACTTCGCCAATTTTTGCCGGCGCTACACCTAATCCGGTACAAGCGCCTGCACATATCGTGTTGGAGGAAGTGACAAAAGGGTAGGAGCCGAAATCAATATCCAACATCGTACCCTGTGCACCTTCGGCCAAGATTTTTTTTCCCTCGCTCAAGGCTTTATTGATAAAATGGTCGCTGTCAATCAAACGGAAACGTTTGATGGTTTCGATTCCTGCCAACCATTCTTTTTCCAAATCTGCTACATCATATTCAAAATTCATTTGCCGCAGAATTTCTTTATGACGGGCGATTGCACATGTATATTTTTCAGTGAAATTATATTCCAAATCACCTATTCTTAAACCATTACGTCCGATTTTGTCCGTATAGGCAGGCCCGATTCCCTTTCCGGTAGTTCCGATTTTGTCACATCCTTTCTGTGATTCGTATGCCTGGTCTAACAAGCGGTGAGTCGGTAAAATCAAATGGGCTTTACGGGAAATATACAAGCGGTCGCTCAAATTATGACCTGATGCTTCTAAGGCTTCGACTTCCGCTTTGAACAGGGCGGGGTCTAAAACTACACCGTTTCCGATGATATTGATTTTTCCGCCTTGAAAAATGCCGGAGGGGATGGAGCGCAAAACGTATTTCTGCCCTTCAAATTCCAAGGTATGGCCGGCGTTCGGGCCTCCCTGAAAACGAGCGACAATATCATAATCAGGGGTCAGGACATCTACAATTTTGCCCTTACCTTCGTCTCCCCATTGTAAACCTAATAAAGTATCAACTTTCATGTGTCTTATTGCTATTTTTTTTATTATTTTCTTTTGCCTCTCTCGCGCAAGCGCTGCATAAACCATATATATACAAACTATAATGCGTTGGCGAAAACCGCCTGTTTTTTTTACCTTGTATGATGGTTTTCAGTTTTGTATCTTTAAATTCCTGAACTTTTCGACAATTCGTACATATCAAATGGTGATGACAGTCGTTGTTGTAAGCTTTCTCGTAAAAAGAAATGTTTTGTCCGAATTGGTGTTTGAGAACCAAATTACAATCCAGCAGGAGTTGCATGGTGTTGTACAAAGTACCCCGACTAACCCTGAAATTATGCTCTTTCATAGCTTCATACAAGGAGTCCATATCGAAATGTCCTTGTTCGGTATATATAAGATTCAATATCGCATATCTTTCAGGCGTTTTTCTGCAATTGTTGGCCGTAAGATATTCGGTAAATTTCTGATTGACTATTTCCCGTACTTTATTATCTTTGTCCATTACTGACGATATTTACACACCAGTGAGCAAAAGTAATAAATATTTTTTAATTATAAGTAGGAAGCGGAGAATAATTCGTGGAATAACGCATCATTTGCTCTGCATAACCTTCTGAATAAGTTATTTTTATGTCGATAATAACGCCTTTTTTATTTTTTATTGCTTCATAAACCGGATTGACAAAACCTTTGTAAGGCGCAATATTCAGTTGGGTATACCGTTCTTTCACTTCTTTGTGTAAAGTCAAATCCACATTTACCGCATACTGTTCCACCAATTTTTGAGCGCCTTTGAAGTCTCCTTCCGATTTAATTCTTTGTATTTCAGCTAATAATTCACCTATTAAAGTGCGTAATTTGTCGTAATCGTTGATAACAACGTAAGTTTTGTTATTTTCATTGCGCAACAGCTCCACCACTTTGTCTTTACGACCCTGCTCGAAGACCCAATGGGCAATGAGCGAACGGTTTCGCATGTGCGCTTCTTCGATGTTCCTGCCTATTTCGATACGTGACAATTGCGTTATCAGACCGTTCATCATGTATTTATAATATTCGGCCTTGTAGGCTTCCGGATTATCCAATAGTCCCAATTCCAGCATTTTAGGGTCGGAAATGTAATACAGTCCGAATAAATCCGCACGTGCTTCTTCGATAGTTGACCCATAAACTTTTAGTGCATCGGGGTCGACGCCCGGTAGCAATTGCCCGGAAGCGTGACCCAGACATTCATGCAGGTCGGTATGCAGGTTATCGGTTTGTGTACCGTATTGCGTTATTAAGGCTTTTTCATGCTCGCAACAAACGAATTCGTCGTTAAAACCGCTACCGGCAGCCGCTTTGTCGTATGCTTCCGTGATATTCGTAATGGTAACCGACTTGGAACCGAAATCTTTACGAATCCAATTGGAATTGGGTAAGTTAATGCCGATAGGGGTAGCCGGATAGCAATCGCCACCCAGTATAGTTGCTGTAATTGTCTTTGCTGTAATGCCTTTTACGGATTTTTTCTTGAATTGCGGAGCGACCGGCGAGTGGTCTTCAAACCATTGCGCATTTTCACTGATAACTTTGGTTAAGGCCGTTGCCTTTAAATCTTTGAAATTCACCAACGATTCCCAACTCGCTTTGATGCCAAGGGCGTCGCCATACGACTCGGTGAATCCGTTCACAAAATCAACTACCGACTCGGTATCTTTCACCCATTCGATGGAGTATTCATCGTATTTTTTCAGGGAACCGGTCTTGTAAAAATCAACCAATAAGTCGATAACCAATTTCTGCTGATTGTTTTCCGCATATTTGGCCGCTTCTTCCAACCAATAAATAATGTGTTCGATTGCAGGAGCATACAAACCGCCGATTTTATAAACGTTTTCGACCAATTGTCCGTCTTTTTTCTCCAACCGGCTGTTCAGTCCGAAAGGAACAGGCGTGGAATCGCTCGGATTTTTCATGTCTGCATAAAATTTTTCTACTTCCTGTTGCGTAAGGTTTTCGCCATAATAGTTGTTAGCCGAATGAACGATTACATCCACATTGCTATCCTGATTTACCTTTTTGGCAAATAGAGCTGCATCAAAAATAACCGGTGTAATTTCGGACAGGAAGTCATCGACCGATTGCCCTGCTTTCGCAGGAACAAGGGAGGAATCAATGGATTTGACCGCATCGAAAAAAAACGTTTCGGAAAATCCGGGTAAAAACTTTTCTTCCCCGTAATGATGGTGAATACCGTTGGAAAACCAGACCCTTTTCAGATAAACGACAAATTCTTCGTAATCTTTTGCTGTTTTATCTCCTTGATAATTAGCATATATGGCTTCGAGTGTACGGCGAATGGCCAAGTTGTAGCGATTGTTTTGGTCGAACAGTATATCACGGCCGTAGAGCGCTGCTTCATTCAGGCAATAAACCAATTGTTTCTGCTTCAGCGACAGGCTATCCCAATCGGTTACCTGATAGCGAAGAATACCTAAATCGGCGAATTTTTCGACATTGTAATCAAACGCAACCGGCTCGGTTTCCTGTTTCTCTGTTTGGGTATTTGTACAGAAAATACATGTTAAAATGGATAAAATCATAATTAAATGCTTCATACGTAAATAAATATATAAATAATTAAAAACAAAAAGAACGTCATTATTTCAATTCTTTGATTCGAATATTTTTAAATTTCAACGGCGAACCATGTCCAAGGAAACCGATGTGACCGGTTTTGTTGAACAATCCCGGATGTTGCTTATGATCCGGCGTACCGTTTTCCACTGCGTCTCTGATATTTCCGTCAACAATAACCGTTCCGTTCAATGTAATTTTGATATGATCGCCATCGGCAATGACTTCCTGATAATTCCATTCTCCGGTTGGTTTCAGGTATCCGCGTTTAGCCGGGATGATTCCATAAACCGAACCATGATATTGATAAGGCGCCAAGTCTTTATATACCGGCGCTTCGCTGTCGAGAATCTGTAATTCCATACCGACGTAAGCAGCATCGCCTTCCATTGGGGTACGAATACCAAGACCGTTGTTGGCATCGGGCGTCAATTGAAATTCAAAACGGAAAACGAAATTGGCGTATTCCTCTTTCGTATAAAGATTTCCGCCAAAATTACTTGTCGGATCTACAACAATGTCGCCGTTTTCCAACTTATAATCCACAAAATTGCCTGTCCATTCGTGCATGTTTGTTCCGTCGAACAGGATTTTGAAACCTTCTTTCTTTTCTGCAGCAGAGAGTTGGAAAGGTTCGGGGCGTTCCAATTCTTTCAGATAGATATCTCGGTAATACACTTTGCTGCCGTGCGCCTGCAATTCGATTTGTTCGATTGCCGGAATTGGAAGGCTACGATTCCAATAGTTTTCGAGAATAATATTATCAACCACCAATTCGCCGTTCAGTTTAACCGTTACGCGGTCGCCAATCATTTTGATATACAGCGTATTCCATTCACCGAGTTTATTGTCGGCCACTTTCAAGGGTTTACTCGGATTGACTTGATTGTTGTACAATCCGCCGGAGCCAACCTGTGCGCCGACATTCGTGCGGGCAGTATCCCATATTTGCACTTGCGGCGTACCGCGCAGATAGATACCTGCATCCGCTTCGGGGCCTGCCGGATCGAGCAACCAATCGATATACATCTCAAAATCGCCGTATTGTTTTTCCGTACAAAGATTGTCAAAACCTTTGCCTGAAAAAGCCAGCAAACCGTTTTCAACAAGCCAATCTTTCCTCATCCGTTCATCGGCGTCGGCCTGTGCTTTGGCTAATTGCGCGGGAGTCATCTTGGAACGGGCAATCGGATTTTCGACCAAGCCTTTCCATCCGGTCAGGTCTTTTCCGTTGAAAATCGAAACAAAACCCTTTTCTTTCGGCATTTCATCCACGTGTTTTTTAATGGATTCCCGTTGATAATTTGCATCCGGATTGTTCAACGCAGCGCCTGCTTTATTTAACAGCGCAATCAGGTTTTCACCCGTATATGCCTTGTTATTCAGCGCTATATTCATAACTGCCTGAGCGGCATTTTCTTTCAAAGCAGGTTGATCGAGGTATTGTCCGGCATACAACAGCGCCGGATAAGTTCCTGTCTGTCCGATTTGTTTCAGAATATCGTTTTTCTGAGCGTCGGTTTTAGCGATTTCCATGGCTTTACGCAGGAAAATCAACCGGTTTTCACCTGTTGAAGCAGGATTGGAAACTAATTTAATGTAAGCCGCAATGGCGCGATCGAAATAAGCGGACGCATTCGAAGCTGTGCAAACTGCATAAATCCGGTCGGCAGCTTCCGTACCCTTCCAATTTAACAACGCTTCAAAAGCAGCATCTTTTGTTTCTTTATTTCCTCCGGAAAATCCCTCCGTAATCAACTCAATTGCTTTTTTATCGCCGGTAACGGCTAAGGGTAAATAATAAAGGTATTTTTTATCTCCGGCTTTATTTATCCTGTCGATAATAATTTCTGCTTGTTTCTCAGCAGGCTGTAAAGATATGGCGGAAATAATCGCTTTTTGTACCGGAGCTATCGCTTGTTTGTCTCCCGATTCTAACAAACCATATAAAGTAGTGAGGTCTTTTTCCGTAACAACATCTTTCAAAGCTTGATATGCTGCGGTTTTTACTTCAGAAGAGCCGGATTGAATCAACAACAAAACGTATTTCAGGTCGTTGTTCGATTTGCGTTGAGCAAGCAATTCAACTGCTGCAATCTTTCCTTTATCAGACGCTCTTGGCATAGCATCGGTTATATAAGGAGTAATATCTCCTTTGAAAGCAGATAAAGACGCTTGTCCCAAAGCGATAACTTGCGGTTCCTGACTCGTCAACAATCCCGCCAATGCAGGAATAGCTTGGAAATCACCAAAAGCAACCAAGGTTTTTGCTGTTGCCTGTTTAATGTTGAAATCACTATTTTCCAACTGTTTGATAAGCGTTTGAACAAGGCTTTCCTTGCCGATTTGTAAATCAGTCAATATAGCTTTCTTCTTGGGACATTGTACTTCCCTGCCCAACCAATTGATAAGATCTGTTTTGACTTCATTTCTTTTATCTTTTATCGTAGTTTTTACCAATTCGGTGTATGTTTTTTCGTTTGCGTAAGGCGAAAAATAATCCAAAGCGGCATTGCGATATTCGATATATGGGTCTTTCAATGCTGTTTGAAGCGTTTTCAGACCTTTGTCTTTCTGAATAGATAACACGATTTGAAGGGCTGCAATCCGTGTTCCGTTTTTCTCTGCTTTTGCCGCTTTTTTCAATAAATCGGAAGCCGCTTTTTCAGTTTCTATACCGGCCGGTAAATTTTTCAACAGCGCGATATATGCTTCTGTAGCATTTGTCTTTTCGTAACCGAATCCTGTTTTTTCCGCTTCAACGTACAAAAGTTTTATGGATGCAATACTTCCCACTTGACTTAATGCGTAGAGGACATCTTTTTTCAGCAGCTCGTCATCGGTTGAAAGTAATCCTTGTAATAATTCTTCCGAACCGCCGATTTTAGCTTCTCCAATGGCAAGAACGATATTTCTTTGGGTTTCCGTCGTTCCTGTTTTCCGGAGTAAAGCCGATTGCAAGGCTTTTCCTGCTTTTTCCGTACCGATAGCGGCTAATGCACGGGCGGCAGGACTGCTCAGATTTTCCTGACTCAACAGCGGCGCCAATGCATCTACGGCTTCATCTTTTCCTACAATTTGCAATTGACTGATTACAAAAGCTTTTATTTCCGGAATATCGACGGTTTTCAATGCTTTTACATAAGCGTCGGAAATGTTCGAACGGAGATTTTCATTCCCTTTACCGGAAACGAAATGAGATATTCCGCTCAAGGCGTACTCCACTTTGGTATTGCTACCTTTTCCGGGAGCGTTTAATTGTTTTACCAAAGAAAGAATGCCTGCTTCACCGGTTCCGGCCAAGTCTTTTATCAAGCTATTATAATTTTTTTCGTTTTCTGCCGGCAATTGAGCCAAAGCATCAGCAATGATGGTATTTACCGTACGATTGACAGGCGTTTGCGCCATCACTCCGCAGCACAACAAGGCGCTGAATATAGTTAAAAATATCTTTTTCATCGTGAATAATTCTTTTGAAAGCTATTAAATAGTCCATGGTGCACGCATCGGCTGATCCAGATAACGATTAGCCGCATCGTCGTTTATAAACTTCAGATTTACAGGGTCAAATTCGAGTGCCCTGTTTAAGCGAAGGGCGACAGCGCCCATGTTGACAATCGTAGCTGAACGGAAACCGTTGCGTTCGTTCAATGCAAACGGTTGACGTGTTTGGATACATTTGATAAAATCCGTCACTTGTTCCGCCGGTTCCGGAAAATCAGCCAGTTTCTTTTCCCAATTGGGAATGTCACAGACAAAGTTTTTATATACATTGCCTTTCGGTCCTGCAATATACGGCGTATTCGGATCTCCGTAATCGCCACCCCAAAGGACTATCTGACAACCGTCTTCGTAAGTATAAGTAATGGAACGCCAAGTTCCCACAGCATCCGGATGTTGTTGCGGAGCATCCACTTCCACTTTCACCGGACTTGTTTCGTCTTTGTCCAAAATATATTGAACGGGGTCGATATAATGCTGACCCATATCGCCCAATCCTCCGCCGTCGTAATCCCAGTATCCGCGGAAAGTCTGGTGTACACGGTGAGCATTGTAAGGTTTATAAGGAGCCGGACCTAACCATAAATCATAATCCAATTCGGCAGGAATGGATTGAGGTTCAAGGTCTTCTTTGCCAACCCAATAAAACTTCCAGTCGAAACCGGTATGCTTGCTGATGGTCACTTTCAAGGGCCAACCCAACAATCCGCTTTGAACAAGTTTTTTCAGTGGTTTTACAGGTGTTCCGAGACCATAGAATTGGTCGGTAAAGCGAAACCAGGTATTCAGCCGAAACATTCGTCCGTATTGTTGCACGGCTTCCATTACCCGTTTACCTTCGCCAATAGTGCGAGTCATCGGTTTTTCGCACCAGATATCTTTTCCTGCTTTTGCAGCCTCTGTCGCCATGATTCCATGCCAATGAGGAGGCGTTGCAATATGCACAATATCAACGTTTTTATCCAGAATCAAATCTCTGAAATCGTGGTATGCAGCAATTTTGTCCGTAACCAAAGCCTTTCCTAATTCCAGGTGTTTTTTATCTACATCGCAAACGGCAACCAAGCGAGTACCACCATAATTTACATGACTGCGTCCCATGCCACCGACACCGATAATGCCTTTGGTCAGTTGGTCGCTCGGCGCAATAAAACCCTTCCCGAGCACTTGACGGGGGATAATGGTAAGCGCAGTCAAACTGCCTACTGTTTTTAAAAATTCTCTACGATTGATATTTTTGCGAAAAACAGTTTCAGTACTTGCTTGCCCTGCAATTCCCTTTTTTTCTTTTTCTGATTTTTTCATACGAAAATAAATGTGCTAATGTGACAATATGCTGATATGACAATTTAAAAAATCATGTATACAAGGTAAATAGGTCTATTACCTGTATACATGATTTTATTGAAATTGGATTAGAAGAGATAACCTACGCTTACTGCAATATTGTTATTCTTCATTGAGTAATCTTTATCATTAGACAAGTTACTCAAACCCAGATTGTATTGGAGTTTGAAAAATATTTTCTCAAACTGGTAACCGACGCCGACATTCACACCGAAATCCAAGGCTTTAATTTCTTCATCACCCGAACCAAATTTAACAGCATCGGTCTCCACTGATGTTCCATCAACCTCTACACCAACGCTTGTAGAAAGGCCATAGCCTACATAGGGACCTGCAAAAATAAGGAATTTTTGATTTTGCCCTAAATTAAATTTGTAAGCGGCATTAACAGGGATTGTTAAGTAATTCAAAGTTATTGTTGAGGTTGCGGCTACTTCTACACCGAGTATCTCTTCTTCAAATTCATTTTTACCGCCTTTTTGAGAGAAAAGTAATTCAGGTATAATCGAAAAATTTTCGGTGATACCCAAATCAGCTAATACACCGGCCTGGAAACCGGCTTTATACTTAGCGTTCTCTATATCGCCCGATATAGTTGATACATTTAACCCGGCTGTAACGCCAAATTTAACACCCTGTGCACTTGTGGTTGTAATACCCAGTACGGCAACCATCATCATTAAAAAAAATACTTTTTTCATGTTTGTAAAAATTAAAATTAAATTAGTAATAAAAAAATAAAAAACTCAATTATAGATACTTCTAAAAATGTTTTTTCAGAAGACTTCTTTATGTAATCAGATTATGACCTGTCATTTCCTTGGGTTGTTTCAATTCCAAAATATGTAAAATACTGGGGGAAACATCCGCCAATTTTCCATTTTCCGTTTTAGCTGCCTTATTTTCAGATACATAAATGAAAGGAACCGGATTCAAGGAGTGCGCCGTGTTGGGTGAACCATCATCGTTTTGCGCATAATCGGCATTCCCATGGTCGGCGATAATTATCGCCTCGTATCCACTTGATTTAGCGGCTTCAATCGTGTCTTTCAGGCAAGCGTCCACTGCCGTAACGGCTTTTTCGATAGCTTCGTAAATACCTGTATGTCCGACCATATCGCCATTGGCATAATTGACCACAATGAAATCGAATTTTTGGGAACGGATGGCTTCCACCAATTTATCTTTCACCTCGTAGGCCGACATTTCGGGTTTTAAATCGTAGGTCGCTACTTTGGGTGAGGGGACTAAAATGCGTTCTTCGCCTTTGTAAGGCGCTTCACGGCCTCCGTTGAAAAAGAAAGTTACATGGGCGTATTTTTCTGTTTCAGCTATATGTAATTGCGTTAAACCCAAACTTGAAAGATACTCGCCTAATGTATTCTCTACATTGTCTTTATCAAATAGAACATGAAGCCCTTTGAAAGTTGGGTCATAAGGGGTCATGGTATAATACCGGAGATGAGGGATAAGATGCATTCCCTGCTCCGGCATGTCTTGTTGGGAGAGGACAATGGTCATTTCTTTGGCACGGTCGTTCCGGAAATTGAAGAATAGCACCACATCGCCTTCTTCTACCACAGCCACCGGCATCCCGTTTTCGGTGCAGACAATCGGTTTGATAAATTCATCGGTAACACCTTCCGAATAGGATTGCTCCACGGCTGCTGCCGGATTTTCGGTTTCACGGCCTATTCCGTTTACTAACAAATCATAAGCTATTTTCACCCTTTCCCAGCGTTTGTCGCGGTCCATTGCGTAATACCTGCCGACAACAGAAGCAATTTTACCGGTCGATTGTTGCAGATGTTCCTGCAATTCACCGATAAAACCGGCGCCGCTCTTGGGGTCGGTATCCCGTCCGTCCATGAAACAATGGATAAAAGTTTTGTCGATACCATAGATTTTGCTGATGTCCGTCAGTTTGAATAAGTGCTCTAAAGAGCTGTGTACACCTCCGTTAGAAACCAAACCCATGATATGGATTTTTTTGTTGTTCTCCTTGGCGTAAGTATATGCGTCTTTGATTTCAGGATTTTCAAGAATAGAATTGTCGCGTGCTGCGATATTAATTTTCACCAAATCCTGGTAAACCACACGTCCTGCTCCGATATTCAGATGACCCACCTCCGAATTACCCATTTGTCCGTCGGGTAAACCCACATTTTCGCCGGATGCTTCCAAGCGGGAGTAGGGGTAATTATTGAGAAGATAGTCCCAGTAAGGAGTTTCAGTATTTGAAATTACGTCTCTTTTTGTTTTATCGCCGAATCCCCAACCATCGAGGATAACTAATAATGCCTTTTTCTTTGCCATGAATTTCGAATATTTTTAGTTTTGACTGGCAAAGTTATGAAATAATTTTTAAAATGTCGCATAACTGACGTTTTAATCTTCATTTCATCTCTTTCACAGCTTCGAGCAGCGGTTCAACCGAGAGCGGTTTACCTGTGGCTTGCAATATCCATTGCTTGGGCGTCAAGCGTCCCAAGCGAAAGATATGGTCTACTTCTTTGGCGAAATCTTTTCCATTCAGATGATTATCCAATTGAAATTCAATGATTTGTCCAAATGTATAAGCCGAGAGATAGAGCGGATAGCTAATCGTATGGGAATAGATGGCGAGAATCGGCTCATCTTTCAAACCGAAAACAGGCGCGTAATACGTATTCCATATCTCTTTCGACAAACGAATAACGGCTTCTTTTAATTCCGCTGCTGTAGCCTCCGGATGCGCATACAGCCATTTCCAGATGGAGATATCCAAGAGTGATACACCGGCTATCTCGTACAACTGCCAGGCTTTGTCTAAAATATTCATTTTGTCTTTTTCCGGGTCATTGTTGGAAATACCCAGAATATCCAAATCCCGTTTCTGGAAAACAAAAGCCAAGGCTTCCGTAAAAGCAGTATTCGGAACGCCGTTTAGAAAGTAATAATCTACATCATAGAGCGATAAAGTCTGTTCCACGTTGTGCCCAAATTCATGGATGGCAATGTTATAGCCCTTATAATCCATCCCTCCCTCAGGAATACGGGTGCGCAGATGGGATTTTTGTCCTTTCATGGCAGCGCCCCAGGCATGTCCCGAACCACGTGCGGCGTCAACGGTAATCCGGTCGGCTAAGTATTGGGCGCGTTCGGCTGTAAATCCTAATTTTAACAGGATGGAAGGAAGTTGCTTCCGGAATGACTCCGCATTCGGATAAAGTTTTCTGGTTTGATTGCTCAATTTCTCTTCGTTCAAATTGCTTCGAGGCTTAAATCCATCGTACCAGATGTCGAAGGCCTCCAAGTTTCGTTCCAAGCGGGCAGCAATCAGTTCTCCTATTTTGTGCATTTCGGGTGCGGAAAGGTATTCCCGAAACAAAGTTTCCGCTTCTTCGACGGAAATTTCCATACTTTCTGAGAAATTTCGGTCGATATAAGTGTTATTTGTACACTTATCAATGGCTTGTTCCGCTTTAAAATTATTTAGAAATTTTTCGTAACGAATTGTATTTTCAGCAGTTACACTTATTTCTTTCCTGTTCTGATAGACAATATTGGCGTAAGGATTCCAGTCAAAATCGCCTGAATTGATTACTTCTACCGGGATTTCCTGGGAAATAATCCGTTTCATGACTTCATAAATGGTTTGCTGCTTGTCCAAACCGATGTTTCCTGTGTTATAATCTGCTTTAATTTCATCGCGTAAATTCCAATGTGACAATAATATCATATCTTCCGGAAAAATCTTTTCTTCATTTTTGTCGAGTAAATTTCCGGCATAAATATTGTATCCGGCGATATAAACATCCGCATCGCTGTTGGCGCTTGCAACGGCTTGCTGCAAAGCGGCCGGAATCCTCTCTGTAAAGACATCGCCCAAGCGGGCGTATGCCCAGGCTAAACGGTCGGTTCCCAAATTATCTTTTTCTTCTAAGGATAATTGAGGGAAATTCAACATGATGATAAAAGCTAATTTATTTGTATAAAAATCGTCGCTGTAATGTGTGGCGGGATTATATGCTGCAAATTGTTCATCAATAGCATACAGCGGGCCGGTTGCCTCGTGCACGTGGCGTTGCAGTTGGAGCGACATTTCGTTGAAATTGCCGGAAATAGCTTCCATATAATCGCTTATCTTCAGGAAGACCTGTCTTTTTTCCTCTGGGTTCGCTATGTAATTTTCCGTACAAAAACGAACAAAATCATCTTCGTTGCCATCACTATCCAGCCAGAGCCGGGCTACCTGTCGGACGCCTTTTTCTATGGCTGTCTTGTTGAAACTATCTTTAGCTGAAATTGCAGCAATTACATTTTCAATCGCTTCAGGAGATAGGACTGCCTTTTTTTGAGAAGGATTGGTACAAGCAAACATAAGCGGAACCAGTAGGATGATTAAAAAGTGTTTTTTCATGTGTAACTAAATATGACAATGTGCTAATGTGCCGACAGGGCATCGACACATTAGCACATTGATTTTACAATTCGATTTTCTCGTATTTCAGACCAAATGTATCTGCAACTGCCTTATAGACAATCTTTCCATTTACAATATTCAGGCCTGACTTTAAGTCGCTATATTTAGCGCAGGCTTTTTCCCAACCCATATCGGCAAGCGCGATTGCATAAGGCAGTGTCGCGTTGGTAAGCGCCAGGGTAGAGGTCATCGGAACGGCTCCCGGAATATTCGCCACACAATAATGAACCACTTCATTTACAGTATAAATAGGGTCTGTATGGGTGGTCGGGTGGGAAGATTCGAAGCAACCGCCTTGGTCGATAGCGACATCCACCAATACCGAACCCGGTTGAATCAGTTTCAGTAAGTCATTGGTAACGAGGAAAGGCGCCTTGGCTCCCGGAATCAATACCGCACCAATAACCAAATCAACATGTGGTAACATTTGCTCAATATTATACTGGCTCGACATCATGGTATCGACATTGGCCGGCATAATTTCGCTCAAATAGCGCAAGCGAGGCAGGGAAATATCCATGATGGTGACATGTGCGCCCAGTCCTGCCGCCATAAATGCGGCTTGCGTACCGACAATACCACCTCCAAGTACCAAGACATTGGCCGGTTTTACCCCCGGAACGCCTCCCAGCAAGATGCCTTTTCCGCCTTGCGGCTTTTCCAAATATTTGGTTCCTTCCTGTACCGACATTCTTCCGGCAACTTCCGACATGGGAATCAGCAAAGGAAGTGTACGGTCTTTTTCCACGGTTTCGTATGCCAGACAAATCGCATCGGTAGCAAGCATGGCTTCCGTCAGTTCCTTATCTGCAGCCAGGTGGAAATAGGTAAACAATAGCTGGTTAGGGCGTATCAGTTTGTATTCTACCGGAATAGGTTCTTTTACTTTGATAATCATTTCGGCGGTGGCAAAAGTTTCTTCTGCCGTAGGTAAAATCTTCGCACCTGCACGAATGTAGGATTCGTCGCTGAAGCTGCTGTTTTTTCCTGCATTGGTTTCTACATAAACCGTGTGGCCATGTTGGGTAAGCGCTTGTGCACCGCCCGGAGTTAATGAAACCCTGTTTTCATTGTTTTTGATTTCTTTTGGAATACCAATTTTCATAATTTCAGAAATAAAATTGTTTAATATTGAAGTTTTAAAATAATATTGCGCAAAGGTACAACATCTGCGTGAATGAACACAAAAAAAAAGCTGTTTTTTTTATCAAAAATAAGATATAATTTCTGTTTGATTATGTATTGTTCAAAAAAACATGTACATTTGCATACTCAATTTATTTTACTAATGAAGAAGAAAAGTTTTGCAAAAAGAATTATCGTATGCGCCTGGATTTTACTAACTTTAGGTATCTTGTCTTCAGGTTTGCTTTTTTATTTAATCGCTGAAGGGAAAGTAGGGTATATGCCTCCTATAGAAGACCTTGAAAATCCAATTGATAAATATGCCTCTCAAATTTTGTCGGTTGACCTGAAGCAATTGGGCACCTTTTCTTACAGCAAAGAAAACAGGATTTTTGTCAATTATAAAGACCTTTCTCCGGCGATTGTCAATGCCCTGATTGCAACGGAAGACGTCAGATTTTTAAGCCATTCAGGAATAGATGTTTATGCATTATTTCGAGCGGTCGTAAAGCGTATGATTTTTCAACAGGGAAATGCCGGAGGAGCCAGCACTATTTCCCAACAATTGGCAAAGCTATTGTATTCCGAACAAGCCGAAAGTTTTATGGAAAGATTGTTCCAGAAGCCGGTAGAATGGGTAATTGCCGTACAATTGGAAAGATATTATACGAAAGAAGAAATTATCAACATGTACCTTAATAAATTTGATTTTCTGAATAATGCGGTAGGGATTCAATCGGCTTGCTGGGTCTATTTTGGAAAATCGCCTAAAGATGTTTCACCGGAAGAAGCAGCGACTTTAATCGGTATGTGCAAGAATCCGTCTTATTTCAATCCGATTCGTAAAGTGGAAAGGACGAAAGGACGCAGGGATGTTGTACTCTCCCTGATGGCTGATCACGGATATATAACCAAAGCCCAATGCGATTCTTTGCAGGTCTTGCCTTTGACGACCCGCTACAACAAGGTCGACCACAAAGAAGGTCTTGCGCCTTATTTTCGGGAATATCTGCGTATGGTAATGGATGCGTCCAAGCCGGAGAGAAAGAACTATCCGTCTTATAACTATGCCAAATATGCCGAAGATTCATTGGCTTGGGAAACCAATCCCTTGTATGGTTGGTGCAAGAAAAATAAAAAGACAGATGGGGAGTATTATAATCTTTATACGGATGGCTTAAAGATTTATACAACGATTGATTCGCGCATGCAAACTTATGCCGAATCGGCTATAGACAGTCATCTTGGCAGTTATTTGCAAAATGAATTTTTCAAGGCGAAGCAGGGTAGTAAAACAGCTCCGTTTTCGAGAGACCTGAAACAGAGTGATATGGAAACTATTATGCAACATGCTGTAAAACAAACGGATAGATACAGAGTCTTAAAGAAGGGAAACGCAACTGAATCGGAGATACAGGTTATTTTCAATACGCCGATCGAAATGAGCGTTTTTTCATGGAATGGGATTAAAGATACCGTAATGAGTCCGATGGATTCTATTAAATACATGAAAACTTTCTTACGCGCAGGTTTTATGGCCATGGACCCACGGACAGGGGCCGTGAAAGCATACGTTGGAGGGCCTAATTATCAATTTTTCCAGTACGATATGATCAATACCGGCAAAAGACAGATAGGGTCGACCATCAAGCCGTTTCTGTATTCTTTAGCGATGGAAAGCGGCATAACGCCTTGCGACGAAATGTTGCATGTTCAGCAGGTATTATTTGATGAGAACGGTATAACCTGGACGCCGAAAAACGCCAACAAAGAGCGGATAGGAGAGATGGTGAGCGTACGCTGGGGGCTGCAACATTCCGACAACTGGGTAACAGCCTGGCTGATGCAACAGTTAAACCCTTATACTTTTGCCCGTTTATTACATTCTTACGGCCTGAAAGGGAAAATTGACCCCGTGGTTTCGCTCTGTTTAGGACCTTGTGAAGCATCTATCGGTGAAATGGTTTCGGGATATACTACTTTTGCCAACAAAGGCATTCGGATAGAACCGCTTTATGTAACACGTATTGAAGATAATTACGGAAATATACTCGCTACATTTTCTCCTCAGGTAAATGAAATAATCACCGAAGATGCTGCATACAAAATGCTGGGTATGCTTAGAAACGTGATTGATGCAGGAACCGGAAACAGGGTGCGCCGGAATTACGGAATTACAGTGCCTATGGGCGGAAAAACGGGCACTACCGACAATCATTCCGATGGTTGGTTTATGGGATTCACTCCTTCCTTGGTCTGTGGAGCATGGGTAGGTGGTGAAGAACGTTCTATCCATTTTGACCGGATGACGGAAGGGCAGGGGGCAACTATGGCGCTTCCGATTGTAGGGTTGTTTCTTAAAAAAGTATTCGAAGGCCAGCATTTGGGTTATTCTCAATCCGAACAGTTTGAAATATCTTCAAAGTTTTCAAATCCATGTAGTTCGTATGCTGAAATGGAAGATATAGCAGACTCGCCCGACGGAATAGATGATACTTTTAATTGATTAAGCGTTCGAGTCGTATTCTTTTCTGTATTCTTTGGGTGTTTTTCCCGTGTATTTTTTAAACAGCTCATCGAAATACGAGACATTATCAATTGACAAATCCATGGCGATATCCCGGATTTTCGCATCGCTTGTGAGCAATAACAATCGCGCCTTTTCGATTTTCTTCGTATTGATATATTTTGCAGGGGTTTGTTGCATTTCTTTTTTGAAAAGGCGGATAAAATGGTCTTCCGAAACACAGGCCAAAGCAGCCAGTTCGGTGTTGGAAATATCCCGGTTGATATTTTCGTGGATATACTGAAGGCTTTTGTTAATCCGGGCATCTTTATCAATGGTTTTTCTGACCCTGAACTCCAGAAACCGGGAAATCAGAACCGCAAGGATACTCTGTGTTTCAACTAATACATGATAGGGCAACTTGTTGTTATCAGCTATATACCGGGAAAAAGTCGGCGCATTGTCATAGCTTTTGGGGTCGATATTGACGAGATACCTGTCAGGATTAATCGTATGCAGGCGCTCAATAAGTTGCAAATCCAAAGGCGTCGCTTTGATTTGCACCGGAAAATCATATTTATCGAACAACGATTCCTTTTGTATGGATTTTTCGTAGAAATGAATATAATACAAGGAGAAGCGGCTGTCACATTCATCGTTGTGAAGAGAAAACGGAGGTGTCAGATAAATGTATCCCGGTTCGAGTTTATACATTTTATTTCCGATATAAGTTCGCGCTACCCCCGCTTTTACATAATAAAAACGGGCGAATGGACTGTAGATGTCTTTCCAGTTCCAGTCGGCATTCAAATCGGAATAACCGATGTTTAGTAATAATAAATTATCCATAACTTGATGCAAAGATAACGTTTTTGTGTATATACTGCTACGGCTAAAAATTATCAAGTACAAATAAGTCGATTTTGTGTTATCTTTATAACGGAATAGTAAAAGCATTTTATTTTTAATAAACCTATATTTGTAACTTTGAAATATCATATTTAGAAATAGCTACAGATGAAGACAAACAGGTATCAGGCCGAATGGCCCAAAATCGGTATCCGTCCCACGATTGACGGACGCATGGGCGGCATCAGAGAGTCGCTGGAAGTTCAGACCATGAATATGGCTAATGGTGTTGTCGATTTTCTTACAAAAAATCTGAAATACCCGGATGGAACAAAAGTGCAATGCGTGATTGCAGACAGTACCATCGGCCGCGTAGCCGAAAGCGCTGCTTGCGCCGAAAAATTCAAACGCGAAGGCGTGGATATAACGATTACAGTAACTACCTGCTGGTGTTACGGTAGCGAGACCATGGATATGGACCAACACACCATCAAAGCCGTATGGGGTTTCAACGGTACGGAACGGCCGGGCGCCGTTTATCTGGCCGCCGTTTTGGCCGGTCACGCCCAAAAAGGTTTGCCCGCTTTCGGCATTTACGGTCACGATGTACAGGATGCCGGAAATACCGAAATTCCGGCGGATGTGCAGGAAAAGTTGTTGCTTTTCTCTAAGGCGGCTTTGGCGGCGGCCATCATGCGTGGAAAATCGTATCTCTCTGTCGGCGCCGTTTGTATGGGTATCGCCGGTTCGATTGTCAACACGGATTTTTTCGAAGACTATCTCGGTATGCGTTGCGAAGGCATCGACGAAGTGGAAATTATCCGCCGGATGACCGAAGGTATTTATGATAAGGAAGAATACGAAAAAGCGCGGGTTTGGGCGAAAGCCAATTGCAAACAGGGAAAAGACATCATCAACCGTTCCGACTTGGTGAAAACGCCGGAAGGCAGCGCCAAAGACTGGGAGTTTATCGTGAAAATGACTTTGATTGTTCGCGACCTGATGGTAGGCAATCCCAAACTGAAAGAATTGGGATTCGGCGAAGAATCGCTCGGACACAATGCGATTGCCGCCGGTTTTCAGGGACAACGCCAATGGACGGATTTCTATCCGAACGGCGATTTCACCGAAGCCATCCTCAACTCTTCTTTCGACTGGAACGGTATCCGCACCCCTTATATATTGGCTACGGAAAACGACGCTTTGAACGGAACGGCCATGTTGTTCGGTCACCTGCTGACCAATACGGCCTCTATCTTCGCCGATGTACGTACCTACTGGAGTCCCGAAGCCATCGAACGGGTAACGGGCAAAAAGCCGACCGGCCGGGCTTCCGGAGGAATGATTCACCTGATTAATTCGGGTGCGGCCTCCTTGGACGGCAGCGGTTACCAAAACGATGCGGACGGCAATCCCATCATGAAACCATTCTGGGAAATAGCCGAAAAAGAAGCGCAAGCTTGTTTGGATGCAACGACTTGGATGCCGGCCAACCGTGAATATTTCCGTGGCGGCGGTTTCTCGTCCAAATTCCTGACCCGAGGCGGGATGCCTTGTACGATGGTGCGCCTGAATTTGGTAAAAGGCTTAGGCCCGGTATTGCAAATCGCCGAAGGTTGGACGGCTGACATTGACCCCGAATCGCACAAAATCTTGGACGAACGCACCGACAAGGGTTGGCCTACCACTTGGTTTGTGCCCCGTTTGGCCGAAACCGATGCGTTCAAAGATGTATATTCCGCCATGAACAATTGGGGCGCCAACCACGGTTCCATCAATTGCGGACATATCGGTGCGGAACTGATTACATTGGCTTCTATCCTGCGTATCCCGGTATGTATGCACAATGTGCCGGAAGGGAAAATTTACCGTCCTGCTGCTTGGAACGCTTTCGGAATGGATAAGGAAAATGCTGATTACAGGGCCTGCCAAACTTATGGACCCTTATATAAAAAATAATTATGAATTATGAATTGCGAAGCAATCGACGAAGTCAATTATGAATTTTAAGAGAGGATATGTAGAATTGTCTAAAGAAATGACGAAACGCTATTGTCAATACTTAAAATTGAATCCGGAAACACTGGAACAATATAAGTATTGGCATAGCAGTGGGAATATCTGGCCGGAAATTCCGGAAGGAATCCGCAAAGCAGGCATCTTGAATATGGAAATATATCTTATTCAAGACCATGCTTTTATGATTGTCGAAACACCGCTTGATTTCGATTGGGATGAAGCTTTCGGACGCTTGGCTACTTTTGAGAAGCAAGCCGAATGGGAGGCTTTCGTATCAAAATTCCAGGAAACGGCCGAAGGCAAACGTTCGGATGAAAAATGGCAACTGACGGAACGGATATTTTCGCTCACCGAGGCGCTGTCCGAATAATAATAGCGTGCAAATAGCAAATTTAGCGGGTACGTTTAGCAGAGGGGCGTCAAATTATAAAAAATAGTTATACCTTTGCAGTTTATCAACTTGAATAAAAAATAATTTACATGAAAAACACTTCTCTTTTTAGCGGAAATGATGGAAAAAATTATTTGTTTCCGTTTATTCTTGTTACTTCACTTTTTGCTTTATGGGGATTTGCCAATGACATCACCAATCCGATGGTGGCGGCATTCAAAAATATCCTGTTAATCACCAATTTTGAAAGTTCATTGGTGCAATTTGCTTTTTACGGCGGCTATTGTTTTATGGCCATACCGGCAGCCATCTTTATCCGACGATTCAATTACAAGAAAGGTATTCTGGTGGGACTTGGACTGTATTCCATCGGCTGTTTTCTTTTTGTTCCTGCCGGTAATGCGATGGCTTTCTGGGCTTTTCTTATCGCTTATTTTGTGATGACTTGCGGATTGGCTTTTCTTGAAACAACCTCCAATCCCTATATTTTGTCGATGGGACCGGAAGAAAGCGCCACACGTCGGCTCAATTTTGCGCAAGCTTTCAATCCCATCGGTTCATTGACGGGAATGTTGATTGCCAAAGAATTTATTCTCGCCCGTTTGAATGAAGCGACGGAAGCCGACCGGATTGCCTTGCGGGATACAAATTCCGAAGCGCTCTCGGCCATTCAGCAGTCGGACCTTGACATTATCAGCGGCCCTTATCTGATGCTGGGTCTGGTGGTATTGTGCTTTTTCATCATTTTCATTTTTTCCCGTTTACCTCAAACGGTTTCGGCTACTGTTTCGTCCGCATCCAATGGCGCTATTGCCAAACAGCTTTTAAAAAATGGCCGTTATATCCGCTCTGTACTTGCCCAGGCATTTTATGTAGGCGTGCAAATCATGGTGTGGACATTTATTATCCAATATGCTGAAACAGAACTTGGTATGAGCAAATCGGATGCACAGGGCTACAATATGGTGGCTATGGGTATTTTCGTTTCCAGCCGGTTTATTTGTACTTTCTTGCTGAAATACTTCAAATCAAGTGCTTTGTTGACTACGCTGGCTATTGGCGGCGGGATTTTTACGCTGGGTACAATTTTCATACAGGGTATGATAGGATTGTACAGTCTTATTGCTATTTCGGCTTGTATGTCGTTGATGTTCCCGACGATTTACGGTATTGCACTGAAAGGTATGGGTGAAGAAGCCAAGTTGGCTTCAGCCGGATTGATTCTGGCTATTGGCGGGGGCTGTTTTATGCCTCCCTTGCAGGCATTGTTGATAGACAAAGCCGTTTGGTTCGGTGATGTGCTTTCTTCGGTACGGGTCTCCTTTGTGTTGCCGTTGATTTGCTTTATCGTGATTGCTGCTTTCGGAAGATGGGTAGGAAAGCAGGATAGTTCTGCTTAATAAAGCTAAATCCAAGTCATATAAACAGAAAAAGGCTCAAAGCCATTACTAACATCCCGGCTACCACGCCTGCAATGGAAAGGTGGTGTTTGCCATATTTTTCGGCTGCCGGCAGCAATTCATCCAAGGAGATGAAAACCATAATTCCGGAAACGGCCGATAGAATAAGTCCGTTCAAGGCCGGCGTCCAGAAATGAAAGAAGAAAACAAAGGCCAGTAAGGCGCCCAGGGGTTCGGATAAACCGGATAAAAATGAGTACCAGAAAGCCTTTTTTCTGCTTCCGGATGCATGATATATGGGTACAGCAACCGCAATTCCTTCCGGAATATTATGAATCGCAATAGCAACCGTAATCGGAATGGCAATATCCAAGGATTCCAGGGCGGAAGTGAACGTGGCAATCCCTTCGGGAAAATTATGGATGGCGATGGAAATTGCAACCATGATGCCGGTGCGCTTCAACTGTATCTCTTTTTGCATGTCTTCCACGCCATGCGCTTCGTGCGGGTTCACATTTTCAGGGATAATAAAATCAATTACATTAATCAGGAGTATCCCGCAAAAAAAAGCCAGAATCAGGTATAAAGCGCCTTGTTTTTCTCCATAAACACCGGTTAAGCCGGTTAATGCAGTAGGCATCATTTCCATAAATGATACATAAATCATGATGCCGGCCGAGAATCCCAAAGAGATGCTGAGAAAATTTCGATTGGTTTTCTTGGCCAACAAAGCAATCAAACTGCCGATTCCGGTCGAAAGTCCGGCAACGGCAGTCAGAAGAAATGCAAATAGAATTCTTGAATCGGCTAACATGGAATCCATTTTTTTACCATGCGAACAAAGGATAATCCTTCATGATAGCATTGACCTTTTGTGCAACCGATTTGATTATGGCGTCGTTATCCGCATTGGAAAGAACCGTGTCAATCAAATCTACAATATCGCCCATCAAATTTTCTTTTGCGCCACGGGTCGTAATGGCAGGCGTACCGAAACGCAAACCCGAAGTCTGGAAAGGCGAACGGGAATCAAAAGGCACCATGTTCTTGTTAGTTGTAATATCCGCTTTGACCAAAGCCTGTTCTGCCTGTTTTCCCGTTAAATCCGGGAATTTAGTCCGTAAATCAACCAACATCAGGTGGTTATCCGTTCCTCCGGAGACGATTTTATAGCCTTTGTCTACCAATGCCTGCGCCATAACTGCCGCATTTTTCTTGACTTGCGTTTGGTAAGTGATGTATTCCGGTTGCAGGGCTTCATGAAAAGCAACGGCTTTTGCGGCAATGATATGTTCCAATGGGCCACCCTGAATACCGGGGAATACGGCTGAATCCAAGAGCGCCGACATCAGCTTGAGTTCACCTTTTGGCGTCGTTTTCCCCCAAGGATTTTCGAAATCTTCTCCCAATAAAATCACGCCGCCGCGAGGGCCTCGCAGGGTTTTATGGGTGGTAGAGGTGACAATATGTGCGTAGCGAAGCGGATTTTTCAACAATCCGGCGGCAATCAATCCGGCGGGGTGGGCCATATCGACCATAAAAATAGCGCCGATTTCATCGGCTATTTGCCGGACACGGGTATAATCCCATTCGCGAGAATAGGCCGAAGCGCCTGCTACTATCAGTTTGGGACGCTCTTTCAAAGCTACTTCCTGCAATTGTTCGTAATCGACTTCACCGGATTGTTCTCCTACATTGTAAGCCAATGCCTGATAGACCAAACCGGAAAAATTGACGGGAGAACCATGACTCAAATGCCCTCCGTGGGCAAGGTTTAGTCCCAGAAATTTATCACCCGGATTGAGGCAAGTCATGAAAACAGCCATATTGGCTTGGGCGCCCGAATGAGGCTGTACATTGACCCATGCAGCCGAGAAAATCTGTTTCAAACGGTCGATGGCCAATTGTTCGGCTTCGTCGACGACTTGGCAACCACCGTAATACCTGCGTCCCGGATAACCTTCGGCATATTTATTGGTTAATACAGAACCTGCTGCCTGCATAACTTCCTCACTTACAAAATTCTCTGATGCTATCAACTCAACGCCTGACGTCTGGCGTTCGTATTCTTTGTTGATAATGCTAAAAAGTAAATCGTCTCGTTTCATATCTAATCAATTCCTTATAATTTGAGTTGCAAAGATAAATAGTTTATTTGTATTTAGAATAGTAAGCCACAGGAAAAACTGATAATATTTTCGTTTTTCTTCAATTTGACCCCTTTATAATTATCCGGAAAGCCGGGAATCGCATTAAAATCAAGGTCTGTATCAGGCAGGTTGATTTCATAACGCAAATCAAAATAGATTTTTGCAATGACAACTGAGAATCCGACTATGCCGGAAGTGCGCAAATAAAATTCCCTGTCTTCAAAATCATCGTTGAGCCTTATGCTGTATTTTGTTTTATAGGTATCTGAAAAAGAAGAACCTGCATAAGCGCCGAAAAAAAATGGATATTTGTTGACTATACTGTAACCCACCAAAAAATTGCCCCGTGCTACAGAAGACGCAATATCTGCATAAATAGGAGATGAAAATTCATTTTCCACATCAGTAGGTAATGTAAAAGATACGCCCTGCCGGTGATAATTCCATCCCAATTCGGGTTGTAGAAACACCCGCTTGATATTGAACCGGACAAAAGCATTCACTAAATAACCATTTTTGTTTGTATAGGAATCATTCGGCACAGGTTCACCCTTGTATTCTGTTTCGTAACTTGTTGTAGACAAGGCATTTAACCCAAGTCTGAAGCCCCAGTTGAGGTGTTTGTCCGGGGTCTGGGCGTAAGCGCTCTCTTGCATTGAGAAACATACAAGCAGCAGCGAAGCCCACACAAATCCATATCTAATCCGCCTGTTTTTCATTTTTTTTCTTTCTCACACTCCATCCGAAGTTACCTATCAATTCTCCCAAACCATAATAATTTCCATGTGCATAAACCAGCAAGTCCGCTTTTTTCATATCGAAAGCGCTGGTAACAGGGTCAATATACTCCTCATCGGCAAGTATGTTCACTACCTCGGCAATAAACATATCATGTGTTCCCAAAGCAATGACTTCCTTTACGCGACATTCAATACACAAGGGTGATTCTTCAATATAAGGCGCGTCCACAACATGGGCTTTGACGGGAGTCAGTTGCATTTCCTTAAATTTATTGTAGTTTTTCCCGGAACGAACGCCAATCCAATCCGTTGCATAAGCCAGTTTTTGGGAGGTAAGATTAATTACAAATTCCATGTTTTTTTTAAGCGTCGGATAGGAATGACGACCGGGGCGAACTGAAATATAGCACAAAGCCGGGTCTGAACAAATAGTGCCTGTCCACGCAATGGTCAGCACATTGTATTCGCTTTCGTCTTTTCCCACCGTTACTAAGACGGCAGGCAGGGGATAGACCAAGGTTCCCGGTTTCCAATCAATCTTTGTCATAACAAGACAATATCTTCTTTTCTAATTTTTAGTTCACAATATTCGCATTTGATAGTAACATTTTCTTTTTCAATCACATTAAACCTTGTTTTCATCGGCTCGTTATTCGTGATACATTTAGGATTGTTACATTTTACGATTCCTGTCAGTTCGTCCGGAAGTTGGACATATTTTTTTTCCACTACTTCGTAATCCCGGATGATGTTGAGTTTGACGGAAGGGGCAATCAGCGCGATACGGTTTATTTCGTCCTGTACGAAAAATTTGCCGGAAATTTTAAGGATGCCTTTGCTTCCCATCTTCTTACTGTCTAAATGATACCCGATAGTTACAGGTGTTTTCAGTTTTTCGATTTCCAGCAAGGAAACCACTTTAAACAGCTGTTCAGAGGGTATGTGGTCGATAACCGTACCGTTTTGCAGGGCGGCGATCTGTAATTCTTTTTTATTCTGTAACATATCAATCATCTGATTTAATTCCCAAAACATTGCAGATAATGGCTTGTCGGGCAAATACCCCGTTTTTAGCCTGTTCAAAATAGTACGCTTTCGGATTGTCGTCTACATCGTATGCAATTTCATTGACACGGGGTAGGGGATGCAGAATCCGCAAGTTGTCTTTGCTCTTATCCAGCATACTGTTTTTGAGTATGTAGATATTTTTTACTTTTTCATATTCCATTAAATCCGTAAAACGTTCGCGTTGGACACGGGTCATATAGAGTATATCCGATTGATTGATAACATCTTCTGAAAAATCTGAAAATTCCCGGTAAGGAATTGCTTTTTCTTCCAGGAATTGTTTGTAGATATCCGGTAATTTCAGTTCATCGGGAGCGATAAAGTAAAATTTGGGATTAAAATGCGACATGCCGACAATCAAGGAGTGCACCGTTCTTCCGTATTTCAAATCGCCCACCATGGCAATGGTCAGATTTTCAAGGCTTCCCTGGGTTTTGTATATTGAATACACATCAAGCATGGTTTGTGAAGGATGCTGGTTGGCTCCATCTCCGGCGTTGATAACCGGCACATCGGTCACTTCCGAAGCATAGCGGGCGGCGCCTTCCAGATAAGGGCGCATAATAATCAGGTCGGCATAGTTGCTGACCATTTTGATGGTATCTTTTAAAGTTTCTCCTTTAGAAGAGCTGGTGGTAGCAGCATCACTGAAACCGATAACCCTTCCTCCCAAGCGGTTTACGGCAGTTTCGAAACTCAAGCGGGTACGGGTTGAAGGTTCAAAAAAAAGCGTGGCGCAAACCCTGTTCTCCAATAATTTCCGATTGGGATTTGTTTCGAAAAAAGCCGCTTTCTCCATCAAACGGTTGATGTCTTCTTTTGTTAAATCGGCTACGGATACGAAACTTTCTTTCTTCATACAAAAATAGTTTAAAAATTAGACTGTTCAATGCGCTTTGCGTACGATTTGAATACAAATATACAGATTTTTTTACAATGTATAAATAAAATCTTGTAATTATTTGAAATTTTCATTGCTTTGTTACTGTATCTTTACCAGTTTCCCCGCGTCTTAATTTCCAGATACTTATTGATAACGTTCACTGTCAGTTCATTGGGGTGGGTGAGCAGAGAGAGGATGTTGTGTTGCCGCAGTTTGCGTGTAATCAATTGTTTTTCGTAGATGAGTTTTTCGGCGATTACGGTTTCGTACATTTCAGCTTTGTTTTCCGGCATTTTTCCAGCAAGACCGGCCAATTCGGCGTCTTCAAAAAAGATGACGACTACACTATGCCGCTTGGCCATCATGGATAAGTATTGGAGTTGGCGTTCCATGGCGGCCACCGAATCGAAATTGGTGAAAACAAGGAGCAATCCGCGGTTTTTTGCGTTCTTGCCGAGTTGTCGGTACAAAGCTAAATAATCGCTTTCTGCAAAAGAAGTAACTTGATGATACAGCGCTTCCTGAATCCGGTTCATCTGAATCGCATGACGGGATGGCGGGACGTAGGTATTAAACTCCCGTTCGAAGGTCAGCAGACCGGCTTTATCCCCTTTCAGCATCGCAACATAAGAAATGGCCAAAGCGGCATTGATGGAATAATCCAGCAATGTCATCCCGTTGAAAGCCGCTTGCATGGTGCGGCCTTTGTCGATGATGCAATAGACATTTTGTGCTTTTTCTTCCTGAAAAACATTCACCATCAACTTATTGCGTCTGGCTGTCGCTTTCCAGTTAATAATCCGGTAGTCATCGCCTTTCACATAATCCTTAATTTGGTCGGGTTCGAGTTGCTGTCCGATTTGGCGGACTTTTTTGTTACCCGTCTGTACCAATTTATTGGATGCCGCCATCAATTCATATTGTTTCAGGTAGATATACGAAGGATAGACTTTGGCGTAGAAAGACTCAGCCGATTTGAAACGTCGACTGATAAAGCCTATCCGGGTCGTTGCAAAAACATGGACAATACCGAAAACATAAACTCCTCGTTTGACAGGTCGAAGACTGTATTTTACTACATTATCCGCGTTTTTATCCAATTTCACCTTAAACAGCAAGTCGCGCCGTTGAAAAATGGGTGATATTTCATCAATAATCTCTAAGTGAACCGTAAAAGCGTAATTGCTATGCAGATGCAATGCAATTTCATTCTCATCGCCGTTTGAAAGTCTCTCCGGGCAAACCCTTTTGCAAGTAATCGTTCTTTTATCGGTAACAAACAAGGCTATAAATTCATAGCCACACAATGCGGCCAAAGCCAGCAGCAGCAATTGCGCCGAGGAGAAGATAAAAACGCTTTTGAAGCCCGCAACAAAACAGAGGGCTACAAAAATCAGGGCAATATAAAAGCGTTTATTGACAAACATTATTTGGGAACTTCTACTTTTTCGATTAAGCGTTTCACGATGGTTCCCGCCGAGCGTCCTTCCATTTCCGTTTCGGGCGAAAGCAGCAGGCGGTGTTGCAGGACAGGAACGGCTATGTATTTGATATCGTCGGGGATGATGAAATCCCGTCCTTGCAGCAAGGCGTAGGCTTTTGCCGTATTCAGCAAGGCAACGGACGCCCGGGGCGATGCGCCGAGATAAACAGCCGGACTGTTGCGGGTAGCCAACACAATATCGGCGATATATTTCAGCAGGCTGTCTTCCACAATTACCTGATTGACCAACTGTTTGAAATGCTTGATATCTTGCTTGGAAAGCAGCGGCCGGATATGATGCAAACGGGTCAGTTCCGCATTTTCGTTATGCTTTTTCAGTATCATATACGCTTCTTCCGGAGATGGATAAGAGATGACGATTTTCATCAGGAAACGGTCTAACTGGGCTTCCGGAAGCCGGTAAGTGCCTTCCTGCTCAATCGGATTCTGCGTGGCGACAACCATGTATACATCGCTCATCTCGCGCGTAAGCCCGTCGACGGTGACCTGCCGTTCTTCCATCACTTCGAACAAGGCCGCTTGCGTTTTGGCCGGCGCCCGGTTTATCTCGTCAATCAATACGATTTCCGAAAAGACAGGGCCTTTGTGAAACTCAAACTCACTTGTTTTCAGGTTGAATACGGAAGTTCCCAAGACGTCCGACGGCATCAGGTCGGGCGTAAACTGGATACGGGAATACTCCGCATCAATTAATTTGGCCGTCAGTTTGGCCAGCAATGTTTTGGCCACTCCCGGCACACCTTCAATCAGGACATGCCCGTTCGCCAGAAGCGCAGTCAGGATTAAATCGACGCCTTGCGCTTGTCCTACGACAATATCCGCTATCTGCGCTTTCAGGTTTTCAATCTTTTCGGAAAAAGCGCTCAAGTCCATTCTGTTTACTGATTCTTCCATTGTATATTGTTCATTTTTGTTATTAATTTCATCATTTCTTCGTCTGTGACATCCGTATCTTCTGCTATGGCGCCCAAATTAAGGAACAATCGCCTGACTTCGCCGAAAGGATACCCCGTTTTGGAAGCAACCCGGCTGTAAAAATCAAAATCGTGCATTTCGTTCACGATATCAATGCCATACTTATGTTTTAGTTCTTCTCCCCAGTACACCTGTTTTTTCAGGATAATATCGGCATTGTTGTTTTTTTGCAGATACAAACCGGCAATGGAACGAACGAAACCTACTATTTTATTGACCGGCGGCTTGATGATGGGAATGGGTTTTTGCTTTCTCCTTGCTGTAAAAACCATCAGGATGAGCACACCTGCAACCGTCACATAATACGCCCATTTCAAAGGATTTTCTTCCATCACGACACGAAGCGCGGATGCCTCTTTTTCGCCTTGAGAACCGGCTTCGTAATATTCGGTACGAATCAGCGGCCGTCCCCGCAGGTATGACAGATGCCGCATCGTGTAGGCATTCAGCGAATCGTTCAATATTCCGTAATTGGTAAACGCCAGCGGACAACTGCACAAAAGCAGGTTCCCTTCTCCTATTTGATAGCGAAGACTGAGAATATTGCCCGACTCGCTTTCCGAAACAACACAGGTAGCATCCCAATAGTTGAAAGCCTGCAAGCTGTCTCCGGATGTGAAATAATTTTGCATGAGTTTTTGCGGAAAAGAAAAAGATTCATACCTCGAATCGGCATCAAAAAGGCGGACTTCAGAGACCGGTTCCTCCATTCCGATAGAAGGAAGATAATTGGTGAAAAAATTGAAAGACGAAGTGTTCAGGTTCAAGGTATCAATCAGTCCGTCCGGAAAAAATTCTGCGGCAATCAAGGCGCATCCTCCATTATTAATATATGCCAATAAATCGTTGATTATACTTGTGTCCATGTACAAATACCGGGCTATTATCAGCATATTGTAGTTGGTGTCATACAATTCCAAATCTTCGAAACGCTCATAGTTGTGCACATATTCCGCTTCCCATGATGCTTTCAGTAGCTTATCGAAAGCATAAGCGCCGAAGGGTTGTTTGTCTTGTATACTGAAAGTAGGTTTCCATGAATATTTAATGTCGACATTCCGGTTCATCAGGTATGCCAAATAGAACAACAGACCAATGAAAATGATATAAATAATTCGCTTTTTCATGCCATCGCGATTTTAATTATTGCATCGCTGGCCAGTTGAAAGCGGGTGAATTTGTCAAAAACGGCAATTCCTTTTCCATAACGGTAATAGATAAATTCAAGGGAAAGACTTTTGAAAAGGCTTCTCAGTTCAGGCATTTTTATTTCATATACATATTCGTTGACCGTTTTGTAGGAATCATACGAAATCAATTCTCTTTCATGAAGCATCTTCAGGGTCTTCAGGTATTGCAGACAGATGGCTTCCGTATATTGTCCCCGCCCAATAGCCTGTTCAATCAATATATCCGGATTTTGAATTTCAATATCTTCATAATCAATAGAATAACTCATTTTATTCCGTTTGTTGGCGAAAAACAACGAGGGTTTTTTGATAAGTATAAAAACCAACAGGGCAATGAAAAACAAAGCGCCCACAGACAGCAACAGATAGTTGAACTCTTTCTGTTGCAGGGTACGGTGCCAATATTTGGACAACCAATAATTGAGACGCTCTAACAGATATTCGCTAAGGGAGATTTTTTTTATCAACGATTCCTCATACCTGTAAAATTGTTGTTCTTTAAATTGATGATAAGTCAAGGTATCATAAGACATTGTTTCTACCGGCATCGTTTCTTTTTTTGCCCGATTGAGCGTATCTTCTCCCTTAACCGGAAAGCAATATCCGGAAAAGAGCATTATCAGGCCGGTTATCAGAAACAGTCTTTTCACAGATTTTCAAAATCATCAACTTTCGACTGCAAAGAAATGCCTTCTTCTTTTTCCGTTATTGAAAAATACTGAAAAGAGAGGAATACACACATAAAAGGAATCGTTATGGCCGAACCAAAAGACGCAATAGAGGCCAGCAAAAAGGTCAGAAAATTATGAGAGCCTTGCATAAAGGCGCTTAGAATGCTAAAAGGCAAAGATAAAACGGTCGATACAATCATCATCAGGATAGAAGACAACAGGATGACAACAAATGTCGTACCCCAGTTTCTGAATCCCAATCCGAAAGCTATTCTGATGGATTCACTTACGCTTTTCCCCGCATAATAAGCCGGATAATAAGCCAAGGTAAGGGAGGGGGTCACCGCAATAAAAAGAAAGATAATCAAAAGTATCATCAGAACAATCAAGACGTTATTGCCGACGCCTACTGCAAAAACGACAAGCAATATGCAAAAAGCAATTGCGCTGAATCCCAGCATCAGATTGATTAAGAAAGTTTTTCCGAAAAAAGAAAACATTTTATCTTTTAAATCCGCCCATCCGGATTCCGCTGTCAGTCGGCCTGCGCCATATTCCGACAAAACGGCGCCGGTCATGGCAAATAAGAAGGTAGAATAAATTAGAGAAACCACCCAATATCCTAAAACAGAAAGAAATAATTCTTCCCAAATGCTGGAAAAATCACTGCCGAGTTGTGCAAAATTATACACCGGATAAAACTGAACTGCATATCCGGAAATAATGGACAGAGGGATGGCAGCAAGAAAAATGTTTCGGTACAAAACCTTCCAGTTTTGTTTCAAAAAATCAGTCGCTGCGCTAATGCGTTCTCCCAAGTAGCGATTCTTGTAAAATTCGATTTTGTATTCGTTCGTCATCATTGTTATTATAGTTTAAATAAATCTTCTTCTTCGGTATTTTTCCCTATTTTCCGGGGATAAACGATGTAGTAAAAAATCACGAAACCCAATGAAAAAAGGATGATTGCCAGCCGTATCCAGTTGGAAAATTCTGTGTGCCGGGTAACAAACGACTCCAATAATGCCGCGAGGACAAAAACAGGAATCGTTCCCACTATTATTTTCAGTCCCTTTCTTGCGCCTCTCCGGAAAGAAACAATGCGGGTGTAAGTTCCCGGGAACAGCCAGCCGTTTCCCATGGCGATTCCGGCGGCTCCGGCAACCACCACAGCCGAAATTTCAAGTGTGCCATGTAGCCAGATAGCCAGAAACGATTCTTCCAACAGTCCGTAGTCATAAAAAAAATATTGAAATGTACCCACCATAACGCCATTGCGAAATAGCAGATAAGCCGTTGCAACAGAGGTGAAAATACCCGAAATAAACGCTTTGAACGAAACATTGATGTTGTTAATTGATATACCCCAAAACATATTTTCCCCACTCATCTGCTTATAGACGGCCATCGGGTCTTCGATTGCTATATTGATAAGGGTCATATCCACGTATCGGTCTCCCAAAACCAAACGGGAAAAATCGGGGTCGTTCGCAGTCGAAAATACGCCGATACAAACGCTCACGGCAAAAATCAGGAAAGCATACAACAGCTCTTTCCGCGCATGGTACATCACAAGTGGCACCTCCTGTGTCCAGTAGGTGAGGATTCTGGAAAAATTTTCCTTCTTTTTCCGGTTGATAAACTGATGTAATCGGATAGATAAACTATTCAGATAAAAGCAAATCCGTGAATGTTGAAAATGCGACTGGGCGAAAGAAAGGTCGTTGGTGAGGTCAATATAAATCTCCGCCAGGAAATCAGGCGACTGCTGTTCGATATTTCTCAAACAGCCTTCATATCGTTTCCATTTCACCCTGTTCCGGCGGATAAAAAAAGCCTCTTTCATTTCGTTTTCATATAAATCAGCTACAAATATATAAAATATTTTCCTTTTTTGAATTATTTTCCTTTTTTTTCAATTTAAAAGCTAACTTTGCCAAAAAATCATTCATTGAATGGAATCTATAGATATCACTACCGGCCAGAATGTTATCATCAAATACCAGGCAGCCTCGCTTATTGAGCGTTTCTGCGCTTTGCTGTTGGACTACATTTTCGTTGTGATTTACCTTTTTACCGTGATATTTGCCTTAGTCGAAATTTTAGACGCTATATTAAACTCGTCTGAGGCAGGCACTGTCACCCTGATAGTTATATTCTGCCTGCCGGGAATTGCCTATCATTTTGTTTTCGAATCGTTTATGGGTGGAAAAACACCTGGAAAAATAATTATGAAGATACGAGTTACCCATATCGACGGGTCAACTCCGGGTATCGGTTCGTATTTCCTGCGATGGCTACTCATGCCTATAGACCTGTTTCCTTCCGGGGGCATAGGCGGCCTTTTCATCGTTTTTTCGAAACATCACCAGCGTCTGGGAGATATGGCCGCCGGAACAATCATTGTAAAAACCAATCCACCGGTCTTATTGGACCTGGATAAATCATATTACGAATTTTCGGATGAGTACGAACCAACTTTCATCCATGTCGACCGCCTCTCGGAAGGGCAGATACTATTTATTACCAAACTATTGCTTGACCCGCAAAACAAAGCGGCTGTTGAAAATTCCACAGCAGAACTGGCCGGAAAAGTAAAGCAAATCCTGAACGTGGAATCCAAAGCGGACAGTCGCCGTTTCTTGGAAACCATCGTTCGGGATTATAACTACTATGCCGGTTTGGGAATATAGGAAAAGATGGTATCTATTCCATATAAACCACCACAAACCTTGCCAATGGCGCCATTCTGGCACGATTCAGCACCAAAGTGTCGTTGTGCACGGAATAACTGTCGGCGGTTGCCAATACTTGCTTCATCTCATCTTCCACCGTCATAGTCATGCACATCATTTCGGTGTTTATGGCATTCGAAATGCGAATTCTATTGCCCGGCATCAGTTCATATTCAGCGCTGAAAGTATTACAGCCCAAGTTTCCTACAAGGCGCTTTTCTTCAGCTTTGAAGGTGAGAAATGCATCTTTCGGCGGCCGCGGCGTTAAAGTAGCCACATCCTTTCCCATAATTTGGTCTAATTTCCAATACTTTTCAAGCAAAGCATTGTCTCCGCTTTCCGTGGCGGATATAGCGGTAACGGATATGGATTTTTGGCTCGTTTTACAAGCGGTCGCTACAAACAAACAGACCATTGCTGTTGTCAAAAATAATAAATTTTTCATCATACAATCATTTTATCTAAAACATTAAAAGTCGCTGTTAACGGAATTCAATACACCGCTTTCACCGTTCCATTCCCGGCTGTTACGATGTAAACGCCCCGTTCGCGCAGGGGAACGCGCTCTTCGGTGGCTGTGGCTTTGCCCTGGTAGATAAGTTGTCCTTGCAGGTTGTAGGTGCGAAAGGATTCTCCCTGCACAAGGCCGGTGATGAGCAGGCCGCCGGGGACAGTGCTTGCTTTCAGTCCGTTGGATGGCGAATGGATAGCGGGTGGCTCAATGGAAGTGCCGGAGGCGGGCACGTCCAGCAAGGCGTAGGCTGGACGTTCGTTTAGCGAACCGATCATCCATCCGCTACCGGCTTCATAGTCCACCCATGCAAGGCTGGCGGCTGCGTTCGGCAGGCCGGCTTGCTTTGCCAGTACCATCAGTACATGCATCTCGTTGCCATAGCCGCCTTCCCATGAGCCGTGGGGCTTCAGGGTGCCGTCGTCGTTGCGGTAGTTGACCTCGAGAATTTCATGCCATGTGGTGAAGTAGTCTATGTTTTCTGCATCTATCCACGTGCCGACGAAAGGCCAGTACATGGTGGCGTATTCCCGCGGGAAATCCGGGGTATTGAGCGAAGCCAGCGCAACCGTCAGGATGCGGTTGCGCATGATGGAACCGTCTGCTGCGGTGTTCTGCCGGATGGCGTGATCCAGCGACCAGGCCAGATAAGCGTATTGCCAGGGGAAGCCGTCGGTCACAAATCCCCCGTCGTTGCCGACGAATCGGGGTATGAAGCCCAAGGGACTCGGATTATCGTCCGAGAATTTATCCATCGCTTTCAAGTTGCTGGTCATGATTCCGGTAAAGTAATCCTTGTACCTGTGGTCGTCCGGCAGGTAATTGGCGGCGTCGGTGATGTCGCGGAA